>JAUNJJ010000329.1 GCA_030533325.1 Oscillospiraceae bacterium | reverse complement strand
TTTCAAAGCCTGTAAACATGGGGAAAATCCCGTATTTACGAAGAAAGAGAGCCATTATAGGCTCTCTTTCTTGCACTGATAAGTGGAAAACTCGGGTTGTAACAAACTTGAAGTTCTTTTTCTATGAAAATTTTTCGCCCATTAAGTGAAAGTAAGAAGTATCCAAAACACAAGTAACTATGCGGCGTTGACCGCATTAAAATGAATTATTATGAATAATTCAGGTTAAAATAAAATATCGGCAGAAAAAGCACAAAACTTAAATAAATATATTTATGATTGACAATGAACTTGCCGAGTTTAAATAAACTGAGAGATTGTAAAAAGCCAGGGGTTATGCGGAAATATTTTGAGGTACGAAACAATATCGAAGATATTGGATATTGATTTAAGACAGAGAGATAATCGTAGAGCTTTTTATACGCAGATACTTCATGATGTTCTGGAGGTGTAGACGATGAAGATCACAGTCATAAATGGCACAGAAAGATACAGAACTGAAATATTTTCCCTTTTACTGCCCGAAATGCAAGCAGGAGACACTTGTCAATGTTAAAAATATGAGGATTTCACTTTTAGATGGTAAATCATAAAGTTGAATCCACATAGAAATTTTGAAACCGTCTCATTGCATAGAATTTTGCTTTGGCTTATACTTGCGTACAGGAGGTGCTGACAATAGTTTGGAATTAATACCTTGTTGTATGAACCGAATTTTGAAAGAAACTGTTTTCTCGTATTATGATGACTGGGTAAAAAAGGAAATTCAGCCGAACATTCAGATTACGGAGGAAGAGCTGTATATACTTGGAAATATACAGGGGCTTCGTCGTGTGATCCAGAACGTGATAAAAAACGGTCTGGATCATGGCGAAAAGAAGATTCGTATTGTGTTGGAGCGGGATCAAAATCAGGCGGTGCTTAGAATTACTAATCAGGTTATGCATCCAGAACAGATTAATACAGATCATGTGTTTGAGCGATTTTACAAAGCAGATACCGCAAGAAGTAAAACATCTACTGGACTGGGATTATCTATTGCGAAGGAATTGGTTAGTCGGATGAATGGAGAGATTGGAGCAGAGATAGAAGGAAGAGAATTTATCGTAGAAATGAGATTTCTGATCGTAACATCACCAAGACAGCGGACAAAGTTGCCAACGATTACTTGACAGTAACCATTTACGATTTCAGGGAGAATGATCATGGAATTATGGAAATGTGTGTGGTAAACTATTTTTGTATTCATTACAATTTTGAGGAGGGCTGACATGGAAAAGGATTACATAGAGGTAAAATCATTTGGAGAAGTATTTCCCAAAAAGGGAGCAAATGCGAGAATACCATATGCACATCAAAAGTGTGCAATGGAAAATCTCGATATCATGAATAAAAATGAGAAGTACAGCACCATGATTGTACTTCCTACCGGTGGAGGAAAAACATATACGCTTCTATGTGGCTTTTGAAAAATGCCCTGGATCAGAAAAAGAAAATACTCTGGATTGCACATCGTCAGATATTACTTGACCAGGCAGCAGAATCTTTCCAGAAGTTCGCATATTCAGAGGTAATACCACATATTCCATTCTTCCAGTATCGGATTGTATCCGGCTTTTCTACTCATGATAGAACGATTGATATTCAACCTACGGATGATTTGTTGATTATGAGTAAGGACAGCATAGGCAGAAATTTACAGTGTTTAGATGC
>JAUNJJ010000022.1 GCA_030533325.1 Oscillospiraceae bacterium | reverse complement strand
AGGAATATGTTACTGAGATTCATGAGAAGAATCTTGTATGGGAAAGTTATAATAACGGTTATGATGACGGTGTGACTAAAGGCGAAGAAAAAGGTGAAGCTAAAGGTGAAAACAAGCTTGGTGCTTTATTCAGGGCACTTGAAAAGGCCGGAAGAAAAGACGATGCATTCAAAGCTGCATCAGATGAAAAATACCGTCAGAAACTGTATGAGGAATTCGGAATTAAATAAATGAATGGTTTGGATTACTTAACCTGACACACATCCCACCGTTTCAGCATAGTTGCTGTTCGGTGGGATGATTTTTTATGTTTCGGATATTTCTCAGTTACGTCATTTCGAGATGGAACCCCCGCAGGTGTTCATACCTTGAAGAGTTGTCTTTCGCATTAATCGCTTAACATTTCTACGTTGAAATAACATAAAAAACGTGGTATAATATACTTAGAAAACAAATTCATAACTGTCGAAATATGGTATAATTACATGTTTTGGATAGTAAAATTTGTTAAAAACTCTAATTGACATTTATTCTCCTTTGATGTAAAATATAGGTATCTAATACTTTTATTTACAAGGAGAACATTTATGAGCAAAAAAATGAGACGTGCTGTCAAGGACAGCGTTTTTACGACTTTATTCGGTGAAACAAAGTACACTCTGGATTTATACAGGTCACTTCACCCGGAAGATACCACCACCACTGAGGATGACATCAAAATCATAACAATAAAAAACATCCTCGTTACCGGTATGTTCAACGATCTCAGCTTTCTGATCGGACAGAAACTGATGATATTCGCGGAGGCTCAGAGTACATTTTCGGTAAAGCTTGCTATTCGTCTTTTCCTGTATTACGCTGAATCTCTCAGAGAGTATATCAACGATATGGAAATCGACCTTTACTCCGAATCTGATATTCTGGGATACAGAACAAAAAGGATAGTTGATGACAAGGTTATTAAGTCGGATCCGATATTCAGCCTTCCGACACCGGAATTTTATGTTATTTACACAGGTGATAAAAAGGATGTACCGGATACGATTGACTTTGCTTCTTTGTATCTTCCCTCTTCAGACGGGACAAAGAAAGTTAATCTCAGCGTGAAAATAATCAGGTCATCTTCCAGAGACGGCGATTATGTCAGCCAGTATTTCAGATTCTGCAAAGCTGCAAATGAGATGAGGAAGACATACAGTCATGACCTTAATCTTGCTGTTAAGAAACTTACCGAATACTGTCTTTTGAACAACATCCTTGCAGACTTCGTTAAGAAGCATGAAAACGAGGTGTTTACTATGATGGATATTCTTTTTGACCAGGAATATGTTACTGAGATTCATGAGAAGAATCTTGTATGGGAAAGTTATAATAATGGTTATGATGACGGTGAGGTTAAAGGTGAAAACAAGCTTGGTGCTTTAATCGATTCTCTTATTAACGCCGGAAGAAATGATGAAATCCAAAAGGTTACATCAGATGCTGAATACCGTCAGAAACTGTACGAGGAATTCGGAATTGAATAGGGGTTCGGGTTGAATTTAAACAAAACATCCCACTGTTTCATCATGATTTCTGTTTGGTGGAATGTTTTTTGTGAATATGATTTCGGTGTATCTTATTAAAATAATTTGAGATAATATTTTAACATAATAAATAATATCAAATAATTATATAGCGGTTTTTATTATAATGCTCTAAAACCATTGTTGAAAAAATGTTGAAAGAGTGACATTTGTCACTGAAGAAAGTGACAAATGACATATTCACAAAACAGTTCTGATGTGGTATAATATAATCACAGAGAAACAAATGAGATAAATAAATATATGCAGAACAAAAGTGCTATACACTGTGGCGGAGAACATCACGTTCTCCGTTTTTTCTTGAAAAAATATCTTTTTGAGTGTATAATAATGAACGGGAGGCAGAGATGAATATACTGTATGCATTTTTTCACATTCTTTCTCTTGTCGGAATGACCACAAGCATAGTGTGGCTCGCGTTCCGTGCAAAGAAAGACAAAGTAAAATATATATTTATGATGTGTCAGACCTTAATAATGATGTGGTCTGCTTCCAAGATAATTGAACTGATGGCTGCTGACAGTATACAGATGTACGTGAGCTATCTTTTCGGAAATATCGGTGTCTGTTTTATAGGTGCTGCCTGGGTTCATTTTGCACTTCTTTACCGCTCATCAGGAAAAAAAGTCTTCTGGCATCATCCGATGTATGCTGTTGCATTGCTGAACTATACTGCTGTTGTGACCAATCCCCGGCATCATCTGTACTATACTGAACTCTCGGCGGAGGCGGTTGAGCACGGACCAATATTTTACGAGAACGTTATATTTACATATATCTGCATACTTATCGGTATAGCGGTAATCTATCACAAGTCCTTTGTTGAAAAGAGGTTTTCGCGCAGACAGGCGGTACTTGTTGCCATGTCGGTCATTTTCCCGACGATACTGAATATATTTTTTATATCGGGAATATGTCCGGAGCGTTTCGATCCGACTCCCTTCGGGTTTGGTATGACGAGTATCTTCATTTTGCTGGCGGTGTACAAGTATGACTTCCTCGATGTGAACTATATGACATTTCCGAAGATTTTTCAGGATGTTCCGGGTGGGATTATCATTGTTGACAGGTTCGGTACGGTTACTTTTATAAATGAAACTGCCAGAAAATATCTGGGAGAGGATTCACGCATAGAGCATATGTATGAGCTTATAGATGATGAAAATTTCAGCAGAGGACGAAATGACGGATTTTCAGAGGTTGAGGTCACTCTTGACGGAAGAATGCTCAATATACGGAGATACAACCACTATGACAGAAGTACAATCGTAGCATCGGCATTTATCATTACCGACATCTCAAAGTACCATGAGCTTGTAGAGAAAACCAGAAAACTCAACGTGGCAAATGAGGAGATTGCGGTTGAAAAAGAGAGAAACCGTATTGCACAGGAAGTTCATGATACTGCGGGACACACACTGACCATGATAAATTCTGCAGTTAAGATTATAAAGATAAAGTATCCGGACCTTCCGGGTGAAGTAAGAGAATACATAGACAAGATTGGCACAGAGGCAACGGCCGGCATAACCACACTGCGAATGGCCGTAAACAATATGAAATGCCAGTCATATACGGGGATAACAGACGGAATAAGCGAACTCGCCCGGAGTGTTAAGGAGGTTGAGTGTGACCTCTGTATACAGGGTGAGGAAACTGACAGATATCTTTTCTGTCTCGCAGCGGTTTACGACTCCTGCCGTGAGGCAATAACAAACAGCCTGAGATATTCGGGTGCGGACAGAATAGATATAGTAGTAAAGTTTCTTGACACATCTCTTGAAGTTTACATATTTGACAACGGCTGCGGCTGCAGCGAGATTCATGAGGGAAACGGATTGTCGGGAACAGAGAAGCGAATAAGGGAAATAGGCGGTGAAGTTTCATTTTTATCCAGCGAAGGCAACGGATTCACCACTGCCATTAAGATTCCACTGGGGGAAAAAGTGTGATAAGAATAGTAATTGCAGATGACCTGAGTATGCTCAGACAGGGTATACAGGTAATACTTGAACAGGACAGCGAGATAGAGGTTGTCGGACTTGCAGCAGACGGTAAAAAAGCCTGGGAGCTTTGTGCGGAACACAGGCCTGATGTTGTACTTATGGATATGCGTATGCCGGAGTATGACGGAGTTTACGGCACAAAGATGATAAAGGCTGATTTTCCGGAGACAAAAGTGCTTATACTTACAACATTTGATGATGATGAAACAGTAGCCGAGGCAATGGAAAGCGGTGCCGACGGATACATACTGAAGGAAATGGACAACGTAAAGATTATTCAGGCGGTAAAGGCAGTAAGCAGCGGTATAAATGTATTCGGACCGAATGTTTACAGCGGCATTCAGAAAAAAATAACAGCCCCTGTGAAAAAAGCAGAACCGGAATTTAATCCGTCAGAGCATGAACTTTCGTCAAGGGACTGTGAGATTATGAAACTTATTGCCGAGGGCCTGGACAACAAACAGATAGCTTCGAAGATGTTTCTTGCTGAAGGAACAGTCAGAAACAATATTTCCCGGATGCTTGACAAACTGGGTCTCAAGGACCGGACGCAGCTTGCAGTGTATGCTGTGAAGAACAATATAATATAGTAAACCTGAGCATGTATGAAAATTTGTACATGCTCTTTTTGTTCCCTGAAAAATTTTTCTGAATATACTTCATTTTCCTGCAGATAATATAGCATAAAGGGGGCAGATGAAATGAATGGAATAAAAATAGATTTTCAGGATGAAAAACTGGATATTTCACTTGATAAAAAGCTTGAGAGAATAAAAAAAATAGCCTCAGAATCATCGGATCTTCTGATAAACGAAATAAAAATATGCGGGATAAAAACAGCGCTGATTTGCTGTGAGGGGATGCTGTCAACTTCTACTGTAACGGAGCTTGTTCTTGTTCCGCTTACAAAACTCGGAGAGACGAGGACGTTTGATTCTGCAGAACAGCTTCTGAGACATATCGACGGCAGTATGCTTCTCTCCGTTGACAGGCCAAAGGCAGATAACTACGGGGATGCTATCAGACTTATTAACTCCGGGTTTGCCGTTCTTGTGGCTGACGGTTCGGGGAAGGCACTGGCTTTCGGTGTTCAGGGATACAGCACAAGAGGAATTTCCGAACCTACATCAGGTCAGAACGTTATGGGGGCCCATGACGGATTTACGGAAACGGTTCGTACAAATATGTCACTGATAAGAAGGAGAATGAAGAGCCCGTATCTTAAGTTTGAGCTTTTTATCATGGGAAAGCGCAGTCATACGGATATGTGTCTTGTGTATATGCGGGACAGGGTGCCGGAGAAACTTGTGGAAGATATAAAAAAATCACTTGGAAGAGTAAATCTTGAAACAATTCTGTCGAGCGGATATATCAGACCTTTTCTGGAACCTGTCCGGAACGGAATATTTGAATCAACCGGTGTTACCGAACGTCCGGATGTGCTCTGTTCAAAACTGCTTGAAGGACGTGTGGGAGTGATTATTGACGGAACGCCGTTTGTTATAGTTGTTCCGAGACTGTTTGTCGAGAACTTTCAGACTATGGATGACTACTGCAGCCGTCCGTACTACACAACTTTTATAAGGTGGATAAAGTATGTCGCCTTTTTCGTTGCACTTCTGCTTCCGGGAGTTTACACGGCACTGGCAATCCATCATCCCGATTCTTTCAGCGGACCGCTTCTGTCCATACTTATGGAGGCTGAACAGAATGCACCGCTCTCACTTGTTACGGAATCCGTTATAGTTCTTATAATGTACGAGGTAATCCGTGAGGCCGGGATACGCCTGCCTTCGGCTGTAGGCGGAGCAGTGAGCATTGTTTCCGGGCTGATTATAGGAGATGCGGCGGTGGATTCGGGGATAATAAGCACACCTATGCTTACAGTCATAGCTATATCAGTTGTAAGCGGGTTTGTAATTCCGGATATTGATCATACGGTTACCGTGTTCAGATTTCTTTTCCTCATAGCCGGCGGTTTCTTTGGACTTACGGGAATAAGCCTTCTCGGGTTTGTACTGATTTCCGACCTGTGTTCGCAGGAGAACTATGGCATTCCTGTCATGGCCTCAGTTTCCCCTTTCAGCCTGAGCGCAATGAGGGATGTTCTGACGAGGACGGATTTCCGCAGAATGCAGAACGGCGGTTTTACCATAGAAAAATTCAGACAGAGGTGAGGTTATGAAGCTTAGCTGCGGCCAGCTCTGGGCTGTGCTTTTTGCTTTCAGGGCATTTTCCCTTATGTGTTCCGGCACCGGATATTCAGTAAAATGCTTCTTCGGCGTGCTTGTTTCTGCTGCTGTTCAGCTTGCATTTGTGCTGCCGGTGACATTTCTGCTCAGCCGTAAAAAATATATTTCAGAAAAATGCGGACTGATAGCTGCATTTTATTTTATCTTTACCGGTATAACTGTTTTCGGAAAATTTTCATGCTTTTCCACGGCAGGTTCTCCGCTTACCCTGACAGTCCTGATGACAGTGGCAGTACTGTGGTGCTGCAGATACGAAGTTTCCTCATGCGGAAGGACGGCCGTTGTTATTTCAGGGATGTTTATTATTATGACGGCCTTTCTGATACTGTCTGTGTCAAAGCATATTAATATCAGAAATATTTCTTCTGCTTCAGCTGAGGACAGTTCACTGTTTGTATATGTAGCTGAAAATCTCTGGGAAAATATATTCTTTCCCGTTATTCCGGCAGCTGCATTGCTTGCCGGCAGATGCAGGACAAGAGGAATTGCAGCATATTTTCTGTCTTCAGTACTGATTTCAGCTGTGATTATATTTGCAGGTGCTTCTGTTTTAGGGACAGAATCCTTTGCAGCTGATACTCCGTTTTTCAGCCTGTGCTCATTTTTCGCACCTTCGGGTCTGCAGAGGATGGATGCGATGTTTCTCGCTGTTTTTGTCCTTTGCGCGGCAGTATGCATTACGGTGTGTGCATGTATTTCTTCACGTCTGCTGAATCTGCCTCCGTTTGTTTCCGTTCTTATGATTGCCACAGGAGGACTTGCTTACGGCGGAAAATATTCCGGACCGGCTATGGCCGCAATGCTCGTGGTTTTCCTTATAGCAGGTGTACTGTTTGTAAGGCGGAATCTGAATAAACCAGAAAAAAATATATAGAAATTTATTTGAAAATATGTTATAATAAAAATAACTGCGAACATACGCAGATTATTTCCTGTATAAAAGGGTGACATATAAAAAACTATGATATACTTTGACAATGCGGCGACAACAAAACCGGCGGATTCTGTTGTTAAGGCTGTATGCAGCTGTATGGAGGAAAACTTCGGAAATCCTTCATCACTTCACATGCTCGGACTCAGAGCGCAGCAGATTATGGACGGTGCAAGAAAGAAGATTGCAGATGCTCTTTGTACAGCACCGGAAACAGTGTATTTTACTTCAGGTGCAACAGAGAGCAGTAACCTTGCCATAAGAGGAGCTGCCGGAACATACGGACGCAGAAAAAAGCGCGTTATCACGACTACGGTTGAGCATTCCTCTGTAAAGGAGGCATTTGCAAGGCTGGAAGCTGAAGGTTTTGAGGTAATAAGAATATCTCCGGGAGAGAACGGAGAATTCAATCCGCAGGATTTTATTGATGCTGCTGATGAAAATACCTGCCTTGTGAGTATGATGCTTGTAAACAATGAAACAGGTGCTGTGCTTCCTGTCAGGAAGGTATTTACCGGGATAAAACGAAAAAACAGTGAGATTGTTACACATTGTGATGCTGTACAGGCGTTTATGAAGATAAATGTTAAGCCTGACGAGCTTAAGGCTGATATGATTTCCATGAGTGCCCACAAGATTTACGGACCAAAGGGTGTCGGAGCACTTTATGTAAGAAAGGGAATCAGACTTCTTAAGCAGAATCTCGGCGGAAAGCAGGAAAATGGCATGAGAGGAGGCACTGAGGCGGTTCCTCTTATTGCGGGCTTCGGTGAGGCAGTTTCAAGGCTTTCCGGAAATATGACGGAAAGAACTGAAAAGCTTGAAGAACTGAGAAAGTACTTCCTTGAAAAAGCTGAAAAGATGGACGGCGTACAGGTGAATTCCACTGCCTCTGCAGTTCCGTACATTATAAATATCTCACTTAAAGGCATCCGTTCCGAGATAGTGCTTCACTTTCTTGAGGAGCGTGAGATTTACATTTCAAGCGGCTCAGCATGTTCAAAGGGAGCAAAGAGCGGAGTCCTCGGTGAGTTCGGTATCAGTCCGGCACTTGAGGACAGTGCGCTTCGCATAAGCTTTACCCATGAAAATACAAAAGAAGAAACCGATGAGTTTTTCGCAGCACTTGAAGCTGCAGAAAAAAGACTTAGAAGATAACCGGAGGACAGTATGAAAGAAATTATACTCGCAAAATACGGCGAAATAGCCCTTAAGGGACTTAATAAAAACACATTTGAAAACCTTCTCATAAAAAACATGAGAAGGCGTCTCGCTCCGCTTGGCAGTTTTTCATTTGACAGACAGCAGTCAACAATTTACGTTGAATCAGAAGATGAAAATGCAGACTACGACGCAGTTCTTGAAAAATTAAAGACTGTTTTCGGTATCGCTGTTCTCTGCAGAGCCGCTGTGCTTGAAAAGGACTTTGAAAAAATCTGTGAAGGTACATACGAATATCTTGCAGATACTCTTGAATATGCACGTACATTCAAGGTTGAGGCAAAGAGAGCAGATAAGCGTTTTCCTATGAAATCACCTGAAATCTGTTGTGAACTCGGCGGAAGAATCCTTGAAAAATTTCCTCATCTTAAGGTCGATGTAAAGAATCCTGAGGTAACTGTGACAGTTGAAGTAAGAGATACAAACGCCTATGTTCACGCAGTAAAGATTCAGGGTGCAGGCGGGCTTCCTGTAGGAAGCTCAGGAAAGGCTATGCTTCTTGTATCAGGCGGGATTGACAGTCCGGTTGCAGGCTATATGATGGCAAAGAGAGGCATTCATATAAGTGCGGTTCACTTTGTAAGTCCTCCGTACACATCTGAAAGAGCACGTATCAAGGTTGAACAGCTTTGCGAAAAGCTTACATCATACTGCGGAAATATTTCCTTCTTCTGTGTTCCGTTTACAGAGATTCAGGAGGCGATTAAGGATAACTGTCCGGAAGAGTACTTTACTGTAATAATGAGAAGACTTATGATGGAAATTGCTCAGAGACTTTCTGAAAAGGACGAATGCCTTGCCCTTATCACAGGTGAGAGCGTTGGTCAGGTAGCAAGTCAGACACTTAAGGCTATTGCATGTACCGATGCAGTGTGCAGAATGCCTGTGTTCAGACCTCTTATAGGTATGGATAAGACAGAGATAATTGAAATATCAAGAAAGATAGATACCTTTGATATTTCAATACAGCCGTACGAGGACTGCTGTACAGTATTCACACCAAAACACCCTAAGACAAAACCAACAATAGAAGAGATAGAAAATGCTCAGAATTCATTTGATTTTTCAAAAATGGTAGAAAAAGCTGTGGAAGAAACTGAGATGAAGATAATAAAATTCTGAATTTTATTAATAATTTGTTCAAATATTAAATACAATTTATTCACAAAATTTAGTTTAAAACGTACACAACAGCCGTTTATTTTATAGCCGCATTTGTGAAAATGCTAAAGATGTTGCTCAGAAACTTGACAAACAAGCCGAACGAGTGGTAAAATTGTTATCATTAAGCGGCAGTTGTGCTTACAGGAGAGAATAAAATGAGTAAATCAGCTGTTCAGAAAAAACAATCCGCAAAGTTTTCATATACAGATGTTCTGAAAAAACTTCTGCCATGGAAGGGCGATCCGGTCAGGGAGATTATCAGAAAGATAGTTTTTCTTATAGCAGTAACGGTTTTTGGCGTATGTGCTTTTCTGATATTCGAGTACTTCTATGAAAACTTCAAAAATAACAGTATGTATCATGAGATACAGAAGGATATACCGCAGCTCTCAGAAGTCGTACAGAACGATGCTGAAAATTCATACGAAGATGAAGAGATGCTTTCATACATGAAGACTCTTGTTGATATGAATCCGGATGTTGTCGGATATATTCAGATACCGGATAAAAACGGAAGCTGCAAAGACAGTGGTGTGGATTATCCTGTTGTTCAGAAGCGTGAAGAATCTGAAAGGGATTTTTATCTCGATCATAATTTCCGCGGTGAGGAAGCAAGAGCAGGTTCGATTTATCTTGATTACAGAAATGTCCTTTCATCGAGGGAACGTTCCGGCAATCTCATAATATACGGACACGAGATGTCCGATGGAAGTATGTTCGGAAAACTCAAGAATTATTATACTGACTCATATTTCTACGAAGAGCATCCGCTTATTCTGCTTTCTTCAAGATATGAAGTATCAACCTACAAGATATTTGGTTACTATTACGCTGACGGCGGTGAAGGTGACTGTGAGTTCTTCTATACAGACAAAACTGATTTCGGTTCAGAAGATGAGTTCTATGACTATGTAAATCAGATAAAGAGAAGAGCTCTGGCAGAGAACAATGTGGATGTTAAGTATGGTGACGAGCTTCTCACGCTTTCAACATGCATAACAGGTGCATATAAAGATGCCAGATTTGTGGTTGCTGCAAGGAAACTCAGACCGGGTGAAGACAAGTATGCCGGTACAGAGGAGAGCAGAACCAGAGAAAACCCTCTTATGCCGCTCGAATGGTACAAGGCAAGAGGAGAAGAAAAGGATTATGACGACACAGATTTTGTGCCTTATGGTTAAGAAAGGCAGATTGGATGAATAAAAAAAAGACCATCATTGCTGTAAGTGCAGCGGCAGCAGTATTTGCAGTTGCAGCAGTGGCATTTGTTATCAGCAGAAAACCAAAGAATGAAATAGAAATTGTTCCGGATGTAACAACAGCAGTTAGTACAGCTCCGGAAACACAGCCGGAAACAGAGCCGGTTACTACATTTGCTCCGTTTGTAAACGGACTTAGTCTCAAAGCTCAGGAGTATAAGGAGATGAACTCCGATACTGTTGGCTGGATAAGAATCAGTAATACCGTTATTGACTACCCTGTTGTAAGGGCGTCGGACAACGATTATTACATAGACAAGGACTTTGACCGCAACTATGATCCGGCCGGATGGGTATTTATGGATTACAGATGCGGAATTGAGCCGGAGTATTTTACAGAAAATACTCTTTTGTACGGTCACAATATGGCAAGCGGTGTCATGTTCAGCGACCTTAAAAATTATGAGAGATACGAGGATTTTTATGAGCAGAATCCTATAGTTGAAGTAAGCTCTCTTACGGCTGATTATCAGTTCAAAATTTTTGCGTTTATGCTTTGCAACGGTGTTCACGGATCAGACTTTGAATTCTGGAACTATATTTTCTTCTCACGGGAAAAGGAACCGGAATGGACTCTGAAGGAATACCTTTCAAAGATTGACGATAAATCACTTATCACTACAAATGTTGATCTCAGAGAAGATGACAAATATCTTGCTCTTTCAACATGCTACGGCGGAGATACTACTGACCCTACACGTTTTGTTGTTTTAGCCAGAATGGTCAGACCGGGTGAGGATCCGCTTGAAGGTACAACGGGAAGTATCAGGCGTTACTGATAAGTCTGCGAGTGATTAAGTGAAATCTAATTAATCCTTTTTTAAAGGACGCGAATGGAGTTTTTATGAAAGAACTATTACCACTAAAGCGAATATTTATCGGTTTTGCTGCAAGTGTTACAGCCGGTGTTGCTGTTACAGCTGCAGGTACGGTAAATACAGCAGTGCTGAATCTCCCTGAAACCAGTTCTTCTTACGTGCTTAGAAGTGAAGCGGTATGGGACGATACATACAGCACTGAAGCCTCAGTTGTAGCGCTCAATCATGAAGAAACTAATAATAACAGCAGCAATATCACAAAACTAATAGACCTTACAGTTTCATCGAGTGCATTCAAAGCGGTTAAGGAAAATCAGGAAGCAGCTGAACAGCCGGCAGAACCTGAAGTAACAGAAGAAGCCGCAGAGGAGACACAGGAAGAGTACGAAGTTGAAGAATGGTGGAAAGCAGAACTTTCCGACTATACAGAAACTTTGGAACAGCAGGAACTTGTTCCTACTGATATTCCGGTTCCGGGACAGCCGGATGCGGCAGAACAGCCGGCATCTGAAGAAAGTTCACCGGCTGAACCTGGTATTATACAGACACCTTCTGTACCGGCACAGAGTGGTACATCAGTTGGTGCAGCCGAGATAAGACTGCCTGATACCCTTACACCGAATACAGTATATTTTACAAGCTATGGTTACGGACACGGAATAGGAATGAGTCAGAACGGTGCAAACTATTATGCAAAGTACGGCGGATATAATTATCTTCAGATTCTTGAACATTATTATCCTGGTACAACAATCGCATATACACCTGATGCAGAGACGGAAACAATTTCTGTAAGAGGATACTCGGGAAGTGTTGTTGACATCATTTCCATGGTGTGCAACGCAGAGATAGGTTCCTCATTTGAAGTTGAAGCAATCAAGGCGCAGGCTGTAGCGGCATATACATATGTTAAGCATGCAGGCGGTTCAACAAGCGGTATGGCAATTAAGCCGGGACCGGACCAGAAGATTATTGACGCAGTAAAGTCAGTTCTCGGTCAGGCTGTATACTACAACGGTTCATATGCGCTTACAATGTTCTGTGCATCAAGCGGCGGTGCAACAGCTTCAAACAAGGACATTATAATTGACGATATACCTTATCTGAGATCTGTAGTATCCGAATATGATGCAGAATATGATTCTCACTACGGTGAGATTACATCGATGAGTGTTGATACTCTTCGTTACAGAATTCAGAGCAGTTACGGAATTACACTTTCATCATCCTACGGCTCATGGATTCAGCCTGAGATTGGCGACGGCGGATATGTACGCAGAGTAACAATCGACGGACAGAAAACAGTAAACGGATATGATTTTGCAAGGGCTATCGGCCTTAAGACACCAAAGTTCTCTGTATACTGTAACTAAAGTTCAGACCAGACTTTTCCGGACTGTGATGGCAGCTTCGGAAAAGTCTGTTTTTATATCAGAGAAAAAGGGGGAATTATGTATGAATATGTACGAAATAATTACAAAGACCAAGCACGGACAGAAACTCAGTTCCGATGAGATACGCTGGCTTGTTTCAGGCTATGTCGAAGGAAGTATACCTGATTATCAGGTTTCAGCATGGCTTATGGCGGTAAATCTTAATTCGCTTTCTGATGAGGAAACTCTTTGCCTTACCATGGCAATGAAGGATTCCGGAGAGACAGTTGACCTTTCCTCTGTAAAGAATGTTACTGTTGACAAACACAGTACAGGGGGGGTAGGAGATAAGACAAGTCTGATAATCGGACCGGTTGCAGCGGCATGCGGAGTCAGTGTGCCTAAGATGTCAGGAAAGGGACTTGGACATACAGGTGGAACAATAGACAAACTTGAAAGTATACCGGGATTTCGTACCAGTGCAGGTTTTGATGAATTTATCGGGTATGTTAACAATACCGGCTTTTCAATAGTTTCACAGAGCGGAAATCTTGTTCCTGCCGACAAGAAACTCTATGCACTGAGAGATGCAACAGCTACGGTTGACAGCATTCCTCTGATTGCCTCAAGCATTATGAGCAAGAAACTTGCGATGGGAGCAGACTGTATTCTTCTTGATGTAAAGACCGGAAGCGGAGCATTTATGAAAAGTGTTGAGGACGCAGAGAGACTTGCTTCGCTTATGGTCCGTACCGGGAAAAATGCCGGTAAAAAGTGTATGGCAGTTATAACCGATATGGATATTCCGCTCGGAAGAGCAGTGGGCAATACACTTGAAGTCATAGAGGCGACCGAAGTTCTGAAAGGAAATTCAAAAGGAAAACTTTATGAACTGTGTATGGAGCTTGCTGCTGATATGCTTGTTATGGCAGGCAGGGGAACTAAGGAAAAGTGCCTGGATGCAGCTAAGGAAGCCATTGCTTCAGGAAGAGCACTTGATGTATTCAGACGTTCTGTAATTCAGCAGGGCGGTGATGCAGGATTTATTGATGATTACAGTAAGCTTGGAAGAGCTGTTCACGAACATGCTGTGTACAGTAAAACAGAAGGATATATATGCGGAATGAACAGTGAGGAGATAGGGCTTGTTTCACTTGCACTTGGTGCCGGCCGAAAGACAAAGGAAAGTCCGGTTGACTACAGTGCCGGAATTATTCTTGAGAAGGAGTACGGAGATTATGTAAAGGCAGGGGATAAGATCTTTACTCTTTATACATCAACTGAATGCAATATGGCTCAGACAGAGGAGAAAGCGCTTAATGCACTGAGCTTTTCAGAGAATAAACCTGAACAAAGAACATGTGTAATTAAAGTAATCGATTCATGACAAAAAATATTATTAAATATTGCTCAAAATATATTGACAATGTCTTTGAAAAAGGATAAAATTAATATGTAACGAATTGTATTTACACTTGCATAAGCTGGTTTAAGCAATGATTTAAGCAATATTACAGGAGGAAAGAAACGATGGGATTTTTAGAAAAAGTAGGCGGGTTTGCAGAAAAGGCAAGTGAAAAGGTAAAGAAGTCAGCTTCAGACGTAGCTGACAAGTCAAAGCTTCTTGCAGAAAAGGCAAAGCTTAAGAGTCAGATCAATTCTGAAAACTCAAATATTAACAAGGCATATACGGAGCTTGGTAAAAAGTATTTTGAAGTAAGCGGTCATGAACCAGGCGAAGAATACAGCGAGATTGTTACAAAGATTAATGACTCTATGGCACATATCGCTGAACTTCAGCAGCAGCTTGCAGCACTTGAGGTTGAAACAACATGTCCTAAGTGCGGTGCGTCAATAAAGAAGGATCAGCAGTTCTGTCAGTCATGCGGAGCAAAGCAGGAGAGCTTTGTTGATGTTTCAGCTGATGATATCGAAGTTGTAGTTGAAGTTGAAAAGGCTGCAGAAGACCAGGCGAATTATTAATTATGTACTTATATGCTCCGGCTTCCTTCGGGATGACCGGAGTATTTTTTGTGTCATTTTGCTGAAATCTGGCATATCTTATTAGTGTGGAAGAAGTGCAGGTTATTTTCATTTGGTAAATGACACGGGAATATAAAAGATTTTTAGCTTTTTGCAGGGCTTTGTGGTCGCCCTGCACCTTCGCACGCATATTTTTTGATTCTTTGTTGAGGCCGGGAAAGTAACTGCAGATTATTTCCATAGAATATGATAAGGAGGAAGGAAAATGGATTATGGCTATTTTGACATAATGAACATGAATGCTGCGGGAATGCCGGCTGCTGAACCAAAGAAGCAGCCGCAGCGTCCGACAGACAGATTTCCGGCGGAAACACCGCTGGGAATGGCATATGTTCCGTTTCAGACAATGAATACCATGTATGACCCGGAAGAGGGACTTGAAAGAGGCACTATTTTTCCGGAGCTTGATTTTCCGCTGCAGTATACAGAGGAGGGTATGCCATGAACGAGAAGAATATGCTTATGAGAGCTATAAAAAAGTATGACTTTGCATTATACGAGCTTAACCTTTATCTGGACACTCACCCTCACTCCGGCAATGCTCTGGCTTATTTCAGAAAATACAAAGACCTCAGGGATAAGGCTGTTGAGGAATACAATAAGAAATACGGTCCGATTACTGCCGACCAGACAAATACTGATGAGGGCTGGAAATGGGTAGATGAACCATGGCCGTGGCAGAAGGAGGGAAACTGATATGTGGAAATATGAAAAGAAACTGCAGTATCCCGTTAATATAAAAAAACCGGATGCAAGGATGGCACAGGTCATTATCAGCCAGCTCGGCGGTCCTGACGGAGAACTTGCAGCCTCGCTGAGATATCTGAACCAGAGATATTCCATGCCGTACAGCGAGGTAACGGGACTTCTGACAGACATCGGTACCGAGGAACTCGCCCATGTTGAGATGATTTCCGCAATGATCTATCAGCTGACAAAGGACCTTACAGTCGACGAGATAAAGAAGTCGGGATTTGACAAGTATTTTGTGGATCACACACTTGGAATTTATCCGCAGTCTGCAGCCGGAGTACCGTTTACAGCGGCGTATTTCCAGTCGAAGGGTGATCCGATAACGGACCTTACGGAAAATATGGCAGCAGAACAGAAGGCAAGGTCCACATACGACAACATTCTGCGGCTTGCAGACGATCCGGATGTAAAGGATGCGATAAGATTTTTAAGACAGCGTGAGATTGTGCATTTCCAGAGATTCGGTGAAGGTCTGAGAATAGTGCAGGATAATCTTAATGCGAAAAACTTCTATGCCTGCAACCCGGCATTTAACAGGAACTGTGGAAGAAGACCGCGAATGTAATCAAAAATCCTCCTGGCAGATATTTTTATCGTATCTGCCAGGAGGGTTTGTTGTTTACATATACTCAATATTGTCAACTCTCCAGCCGGCGGATGTTTTCACAAATCTTATTTTTCCTTCAAAAATATCACCGTTGCCGGCATCGTGTCCGATGGAAGTTATAGTAAATGATGTTTCAGAAACAATGTCGCTTATGCTGAAGTTTTCCTTGTCCCATCTGTCAAAAAGAAAGCCTTTGTTGCTCATTTTGTAGTATATTTTTCCGTCATATTCAAGGAATGGTTTGTATTCAGCAATATAATGCTGGTTAATGAATTCATCAGTGAATATTCCATGCAGGAAATCATAAAAATCCTGATTGCTTGTGAATCTTGAATCCGTAACAGGAAAAGCGGAATTTGAGTGAGGATGATTTTCGAAGTCAGCGTGTTCATGGGAACTGTCATGTTCTCCGTGGTAATAAATTTCATCAGTGTCATTATCATACCAGATCATTTCATCCATGGAAAAATCTATTCCGAGGCCATAGAGCATAAAATATCCGTCTGAGATTTTATCTGCGTTTTCTGCAAAAAACTTTTTGTATTCTTCCTCATAATTTTTTTCAGGTTCCTGATTAATTTCTGTGATTTCGGCTGGCTGTATTTCTGTAACTTCGACAGGGACAGTTTCGGCTGCTGTACCGGAAACTGCATATATGGATGTTACTGTTCCGGTTGATGCTGTGCCGGTTGAGGTTTCAGAAATCTCTGATACTGTTGTCTGTGATGTTTTCGGTGTTGTTTCTGATGTTTCGTACGATGTCTCAGATGAAACAGTGGTCAGAACTGATGTCAGTTCAGGAGAAACGTGTATGTTATTTTCCTCTTTCCTTATTGATGATAAAACTGCTGCGGCTCCGATTACTACAGCAAAGCATGCTGCTGCGGAGACTATCATTCTGATGTTTCCTGATTTTTTTATGTGCTTTACTTCTGCTTCCGTATCTGTATAATTTCTGTTCTGATTTGTTTTCATATTAATCACTCCGTTTTTATTGTCATTCATTATTGCTCTGCACTTTTCAAGTATTCTCTTTTTTGCGTCACTGTCGAGGCCTTCAGAGAATTCTGATATCTGTTCTACTGAATTGTCGTCCATGTCAGCTAACAACTCTCTTTCTCTGTCTGTCATTTTTCTTCACCCTTTCAGTATGTAATTCCGGCTTCAGCCAGTGATTTTTTTAGTTTCTCTCTTGCTCTTACACTTCTTTTCTGAACCGCGGCAGCGGTCATGGAAAGGAACTTTGCTGTTTCTTTTACTGTTTTGTCATAGAAAAACTGCTGGATAAGTATTATGCTGTCCGGTTCTCCGAGATTCTGTATGATTTCCCATATCAGTTTTTTCTCTGATTTTTCTGCTGTCTTTTCCTCAGGTGTTTCATTGGTGAAGAAATCATCAGCATTTTCTTCATCTATGCTGACTGCTCTTGAATATTTCTTTGTCAGTCTTCTGTATTCGTCTATAGCTGTTCTTTTTGCTATCGTACTGATAAATGTCTTCAGTGTGCCGTTCTGACAACTGAATTTTTTATAGTTCTGAAATATCTCTACGAAAATATCGCTAACACAGTCCTCTATATCTTCCCGTGAAGATATATTTTTCAGTTTGTTCAGCACGATGGCATATACCAGATTCCCGTACTGGTCAATCATCAGGCTGTATGCTCTGTCCGGATTTTCCTCAAGCATATTTATGTATTCCGAATCGGTCATTTTTATTTCCCTCCCTTTATATTCAGAGTTTTTCGCCTTTCACTTAGTACATTCGAAATTATAACATAAAAAAGGACAGAAAAAAATAATTTTTTTAAAATCTGTAAATACTGATAATCAGAAGGAATGTTCTAAAAACTTCTGAAAACAAAAAGTTTTTAGCAGCACTGCTAAAAACTTGACAAAGATAAGAGAGCGGTATATAATTTAGGTAAAGGTGGTAGTTTTATGAAAAAGAAAACAAAGAGATTGATTTTATCGCCAAAAAAACAAACGAAAAGAAATATATTCAGGTCACTGAAACGATGATGTCTGAAGAAACCAGACATAGGGAACTTGCACCATTAGCAATGGTTCGTGACAATTATGAAAAGCTTATCATCACAATGGATAAACCAATTGTTGCTGATATTGACGGCATTAAAATAATAAATGCTACGGAATGGCTTTTATCTGAATAATTTGCAGTTACCGACAGATATTTTCAGGGGTAAGTTTTAACATTGTATTGCAAACAGCTATACAATATGGTATAATCAAAATCAGAAAGGCAGGTGCTTATGATGGCAATAAAAAGCGCAAATGTAACGGCTCGTGTACAGCCTGAAATCAAACAGCAGGCAGAGGCGGTTTTGGAACAAATCGGACTGCCTGTTTCGGTTCTGATTGATACATTGTACAGACAAATCATTATGACTGGCGGTGTTCCGTATTCACTCACCATATCGAAATTGCCTGCAAGAGACAGCCTGACTGATGAGCAGTTTGATGCAATGATGGAAAAAGGATACAATCAGGCGAAATCCGGCGAAGGACTGTCTGTTGATGAAGCCTTTTCTAAAATTCGTGAGGGGATTTGAGCATGCGGTATGAGGTGAAGTTTACTTTTTTGTTGACGAGGAAAATAAAGCTGTGTGGATTACAGCAGTTATTTATGGACGTAGAGACCAGATCGCAGCCTTGTCGGACATATTCCCGGAATAAATTCGAAAATTTTTTGACCTTGACATATCAATATTATTTAAGTATAATAGATTAGAGAGGGCATCGTGCAGCGGTTGCCCCTCATTAAGCTGAACGGTAAAAAAATAGTCGCCTTACATGGGCGTCAGGCGGTTATTTCTTCTCATTGTTAATGATGTCAGATGCTTCAGGAAGATGTGCAATTCATAACCGGCGGTAAAGTCCGCTAACCTCGTTTGAGGCCGAACCGGTGAGATTCCGGTACCGACGGTAGAGTCCGGATGGAAGAAGCGGTCACACTGTTAGTTTGTAGTATTACAATAGTATGATTGGTATCCTGAAGATTTTTTCAGGGTACTTTTTTATTTTTTCAGAAAAGAGTGATGCATATGTCAGAACATGAAAAATATATGCGAATAGCTGTTGAACTCGCTAAAGGCGGAACAGGTTTTGTGAATCCGAATCCGCTTGTGGGAGCGGTTATAGTAAAAAACGGCAGAGTAATCGGCAGCGGATATCACAGGCGTTACGGAGAACTTCATGCCGAAAGAAATGCATTTGCATCGTGCACAGAGAGTGCGGAGGGTGCGGATATGTATGTCACACTTGAACCCTGCTGTCATTACGGAAAAACTCCTCCCTGTACGGAGGCTGTAATAGAAAATAAAATAAAGAGAGTATTTATCGGTTCCTCAGACCCGAACCCTAAAGTTGCGGGAAAAGGTGCCGCCATACTTCGTGAGCACGGGACAGAAGTATATGAAGGGATTCTGAAAAATGAATGTGATGCACTGAACGAGATCTTTTTCCACTATATTTCAGAACAGACTCCGTTTGTTATATTAAAGTATGCCATGACTGCCGACGGAAAAACAGCTACCCGCACAGGTGCTTCAAAGTGGATAACATCTGATGAGTCACGCATGAATGTTCAGATGACAAGAAAAAGGACTGCAGCTGTTATGACCGGAATCGGAACAGTCCTTGCCGATGACCCTATGCTTACATGTCGCCTTGAAGAACCGGGAATCCACACCAGAATAATCTGTGACAGTTCACTCCGCATTCCGCAGGACTGCAATATAATAAAAACGGCCCGCAAATATCCGACCTGTATAGCAACAGTCAGTGAAGATGCAGAAAAAATCTCTCATCTTGAGTCGCTTGGTGCACATATAATAAAAACATCTTCTTCAGACGGGAAGGTTAATCTTAAGGAACTGATGAGTGTACTTGCCGTTGAATATCATATCGACAGTGTTCTCATTGAAGGCGGTTCAGAGCTTGCATACAGTGCTCTTAAGAGCGGCATAGTCAATAAATTACAGATGTATATCGCTCCGAAAATATTCGGCGGAGTTTCGGCGAAGTCAGCAGTGGGCGGTGAGGGCGTTGCTCTCCCCGATGAGGCTTTCAGATTATCCGGACCGGTTATTTCTCATATAGGTGATGACATTCTTGTCGAGTACAGAGTCGGAGGTGAGTAGTTTATGTTTACAGGCATTATAGAAGAAAAAGGAACCGTAGCTTCAGTACGAAAAGGAAATGTCAGTTCAAGGATAACATTTTCCGCATCACTTGTTCTCAGTGATATTCATGAGGGAGACAGTATTGCTGTAAACGGAGTCTGCCTTACTGCGACTGATATAACTGACATAACATTCACTGCAGATGTCATGGCTGAGACAATGCGAAGAAGTTCTCTCGGTTTGCTCGGACCGGGTGACTGCGTGAATATGGAACGTGCCATGCTCTGCGGCGGACGTTTCGGCGGTCATATTGTTTCAGGGCATATAGACGGAACGGGAAATATTGTTTCACTTCGCCGTGAGGAAAATGCAGTCTGGGTAACGATATCTGCAGACAGCAGTATCATGAAATATATAGTCGAAAAAGGTTCAGTTGCTCTTGACGGAATAAGTCTTACAGTAGCAGCAGTATCAGAAACAGAGTTTAAAGTATCCGTAATTCCGCACACGGCATCGGAAACAACTCTTCTCTCCAGACAACCTGGTGACCGCATTAATATTGAGTGTGATATGATAGGAAAATATGTTGAAAAACTCATGGGATTAAACCCCGAATCAACCGTAAAAAAAGTTGACAACAAATCCCGTATCACACGTGAAATGCTCATTCGCAACGGTTTTTAACCCTGGTTGCTAAACCGTATCGCTATAAAAATATCCGGTTTAAAACCAACTGATTTTCACGGGTTTGACAACTCCGGAAAACAAGGTTGTCAGGAGTTGAAACCGGGTTGATTTTAAACTGTAAACCAAACCTGAAAGGAAGTATATAATCTGATGTTTGCCTACAATACAATAGACGAAGCTCTTGAAGATCTCAGAGCAGGAAAGATAATTCTGGTAACAGATGATGATGACCGTGAAAATGAAGGTGACTTCATCTGTGCTGCACAGTTTGCCACACAGGAAAATGTAAACTTCATGGCTACCTATGGAAAGGGACTTATCTGTATGCCTATGAGCAGCGAGTACACTCAGAAACTCGGACTGTCACAGATGGTAAGAAACAATACAGACAATCACTGCACAGCTTTTACGGTGTCCATTGACTACAAGGATACCACAACGGGAATCTCTGCTGCAGAAAGGTCTGTAACAGCAATGAAGTGCGTTGAAGACGGAGTAAAACCGCAGGATTTCAGACGTCCGGGGCATATGTTTCCGCTTGAGGCAAAGCCGGGCGGAGTGCTTGAGAGAAACGGTCACACAGAGGCAACGGTTGACCTTATGAGACTTGCAGGACTTAAGCAGGTGGGACTCTGCTGTGAGATCATGGCTGATGACGGCACAATGATGAGACAGGACGGACTTAAGGTGCTTGCAAAGGAACACGGAATAAAGTTCATAACGATAGCCGACCTTCAGGCATACAGAAAACGCTATGATATATTTATGGAGCATGTAACAGGTGCAAAGCTTCCGTCAAAATTCGGTGACTTTGATATACACGGTTTCTGCAACACGATAACAGGTGAACACCATGTTGCTCTTACCATGGGTGATATTTCCGACGATAAACCGGTTCTGTGCAGAGTTCATTCCGAATGCCTGACAGGTGACGTATTCGGTTCAAAACGCTGTGACTGCGGTCAGCAGCTTGAGGCAGCCATGAAGAAGGTTGCTGAGGAAGGAAGAGGCATCATTCTCTATCTTCGCCAGGAAGGAAGAGGCATAGGGCTTATCAACAAGATAAAGGCATATGTTCTTCAGGAACAGGGACTTGATACGGTGGATGCAAATATCCGTCTCGGATTTCCGGCAGATATGCGTGACTACAGCTGCGGCGCCCAGATGCTTAAGTATTTCGGTGTATCAAAGCTCAGACTTATGACAAACAATCCGCTTAAGATAGCAGATCTCTCGGACTATGGCATAGAGATAACCGAGAGGGTGCCTCTTCAGATGGAAGCCAACTCTCAGGATGAATTCTATCTTAAAACAAAGCAGAAACGTATGGGACATATGTTCACATACGATGAATAAATACGATAAAAACATTTACGGAGGAAAAAGGTTATGAATATTATCGAAGGAAGCTTTATAGCAGGAGATGCCAGAATAGCAATTGTTGCGTCAAGATTCAACGAGTTTATCACATCAAAGCTTATTGCCGGAGCAGAAGATGCTCTTCTGAGACATGATATTGATCCGGAAAACATTGATCTTGCATGGGTTCCGGGTGCATTTGAAATTCCGCTTGCAGCAAAGAAACTTGCCGACAGCCGCAAATATGACGCAGTTATCTGTGTAGGTGCCGTTATCCGTGGTTCAACTACACACTATGACTATGTGTGTGCTGAAGTTTCAAAGGGCATTGCACAGGTTTCCCTCAGCAGCGGGATTCCGGTCCTCTTCGGTGTGCTTACAACGGAAAATATCGAACAGGCTATCGAACGTGCAGGCACTAAGGCAGGCAACAAGGGCTATGACTGTGCTATGTCAGCTCTTGAGATGATAAGTCTTCTTAAGAAAATCTGATAAAATTTCAGGACTGCACCTGATGCAGTCCTTTGTTATATGGCTCGATAAAACGTTTTCAAGGTGCTGTTTTAACCATCTTACTGTAAATATTTTGCGCCTTTGAAAATTGTATATTTATCGTCAGAATTCACAAAAGACACTTTGTAATAACCGACAAAGTGGCGGTTATGACCTAAAATGCGTTAAATAAATATATCATAAATGTTATTATAAGGATATATAATGATAAAAGTTACATTTTTGGGAGTGTCATTTTGTTAGCTTAGTGCCTTAATAATTCGTATTGGTGCATTTTTATAAATATGCACCATGTATTTATATGAAATACACAATTGAAATTTGACCGCTGTGATGATATAATAATATTATTAGAGTAGTGTGTCTATTTGTGCTCTTTAGTTTGAAAAAACTATAAAAATAATTCGGAGGTGGTTTAATGAGTAACATTTCTATTGCTGATGGCAAGAAGCGATCAGGCAGTAAAAATAATACTTCAGAGGAGAAAAAGTCAACTTATAAGTTCAAAACCAAAGAACTTTCTTTTAACTGCCGTCAGCTCAGTGCGATGCTTTCTTCAGGTCTGACGCTGGTTAAGGCACTTGACATCCTCAGCAAAGAGCAGGAAAACGATAAGGCCAAAGCTATCTGGCAGGAAATCTATGAAAACGTACAGAAGGGTGAATCCTTCTCAGCTTCACTTGAAGCACAGGAAGATGCATTTCCACAGTTCATGAAGAGCATGGTAAATGCTGGTGAAAGCTCAGGCCAGATGGACGTTATCATGAAGAGACTTGAAGCTCACTATGACAAGGAAAACAAGATGAACAACACTATCAGAGGAGCTCTTATCTATCCTATAATTCTTCTTGTACTCTGTGTTGTAGTTTGTGTGCTTATTTTTACTTTCATTATCCCAGTACTTAAACCGCTGTTCGGTGATGATCCTAAAAACCTTAATATCATTGCTCAGTTTCTTCTTAAGGGAAATGAGGTTTTCGTTAAGTACTGGTATCTTATCGTTGCAATTGTCGGTGCTTTGGTTTTCGCAGTAATCTATGCACTTAAGGTTCCTTCAATCCGATATAAAATTGATATGTATAAGATTACGGCGCCAAAGGTTGGCCCTCTTATGGTTAAGATTTACACAGCGAGATTTGCGAGAACACTTTCATCGCTTTACTCAAGCGGTATTCCGATGGTTGAGTGTCTCCAGAGATCTTCAGACGTACTTAATAATATGTATATCTCAGATAAGTTCAAGCAGGTTATCGATGAGGTTAAGCAGGGTGAACCGCTTTCAGCAGCTATAACAAGAACAGAGATATTCGAATCAATGTTCTGTTCAATCATCTTCGTCGGTGAAGAAGCCGGTGCTCTTGATGATATTCTTGAAAAGTCAGCTGACTACTATGATGAAGAAGCGGATTCAGCAGTTCAGAGACTTGTTTCTCTCCTCGAACCTGTTGCTATTATCTTCCTCGGTGTTGTAGTTGGTCTTCTCCTCGCAGGTGTTTATCCGGCTATCTACGAATCACTCGGCGGACTTGAAAATATGTAATACTTAATGTACACAAAAAACGCAATAAACTTTATTTACACAGAGAGGTGGAAATTAAATGCTATCTTTTGATATAACAGATAGAAACATACGTATCATCAGAGGTGCTGAGAACAAAAACAAGATTGCAATCAGTTCTGCAGCAACACTTAATATCGATGAGGATATTATAGTAAACGGTCACGTTAAGGACGTTCCAAGACTTGCTACTATAATGAACCAGAAAATCAAGCAGAACAGAATGATGGATAAGGAAGCTATTGTCAGCATTTCTTCCAACATGACAATCTTCAAGGAACTCAGCGTAAGAAGAGCACAGAAGGAACAGGAATTTACCAAGATGGTAAAGGCTGAGATGCAGGCTAAGGTAGGTATCGATGATTCATACGCAATTTCATATTCCATAGTAACAGGAACAGAAAATGAAAATGCAGATATGGTAACAGTACTTGCAACAGCATGTCCTACAGAAGTTATCGATTCATACAAGAGAGTTTTCTCTATGCTCGGTATCGCACTTAAGTCAGTAATCATCGGCTGTAACTGTATCACAAAGGTTCTTCTTTCAGAAGAAAAGAACAAGAGCAAGATGCCGCTTCTTGCAGTTCAGATTGACGGAAGCTTTATCTCGCTCAATATTTATGAAAACAATCAGCTTTCATTCTCACGTTTTGCATCAATCGATGCGGCTGACTATGATAACTCAGCTGACTATGTATACGAAGCAGTAAATGAAAACATCTTCCGTATGCTTCAGTTCCACAGAAGCAGAAACGCCGGGGAGCCTATCAGAAACGTAGTTCTCTATGGTGATACAAAGGAATACATGCGTATCTCCAAGGATCTTGAACAGATGGATATCAATACAACTGTTATCAGTGTTCCTAAGAACGTTAAGGGATATCAGAACCTTGACTTTGCACTCTACGCAAACGCAATCGGTGCTATGTTCCCGAGAAACAAGGCTACAGAAAAGATTAATCTTCTTGAACTCGGTGGCACAGCAAGCATAATCAGTGATAAGGTTAAGTCAGACAGTACTTTTAACCTTATCTTTGCAGGTGCATTCCTTGCTTCAATTGTACTTATGGGTGGTATCACAGGTGTTCTTGCTATAAAGGATGCAGGTATAAAGAGTGATATCAATAAGATGCAGGCATATCTTGATGATCCGGCTACAGCAGCAGATCTTGCTAAGCGTGAGTCAAGACTTGCACTTCAGGAACAGGTTAAGGAATACGAGAGATCAGCTACACTTGCTGCGGATGCACTTTCTACTCAGCCGTTTGTATCAAGTGAAATTTATGAAATTATAGAAAAGACAGCTGAAGAAACTGTAAGTGCCGCTAAAATCGCCGGTCTTTCATTCAGTGCCAAGGACAATGGACGTCAGACTGACAAGTTTAAGATTACACAGCTTGATTATGCGGAAGGAAAGGTAACATTCCAGTTTACATCATTAGTAGACAAAGCAGAACCAGCTCCTACTTTTGCATCAATGCTTGCTGAAAACCTTGAAAAGAAAGGTTACTTTGAACATGTACAGTATTCCGGATATGATCTCACTGAGACTGCTGAAAGTGTTGCTGGTCCTGACGGAACGGTAGTTGAATCAGCAAATAAGGATAAAACTGTAAGTGTAACTATGACAATGGATGTTAAGAGTCCGGTTGCGGACGTCAAGACTCTTGGTTCACTTGCTGCAACAGCAGAAACGGAGGGTAACCAGTAATGAAATTAAGTTATAGAGAAAAGATTGGTTTGTTAGTAGTGATTGTTCTGGTTGTTATAATTGTATTTATTGCATGGCCTATTAAGACTATCAGAACAAATATAAAAAATGATACAGCAAAAAGAGAAGCAGTTCAGCAGCAGTATGATGAAACACAGCGTCTTATTGCTCAGATTCCTTCAATTGAAGCAAACATTAACTCTGTTTATGACAAAACAGTAGTTCTTTCTGACAAGTTCTCGGCTCATATGGAAAATATAGAGTTTGCAAAGTATTTTGAGACACTTCTTAACAAGGAACCTTATAAGAAGAGTGGTAAGAATGCACTTGAAATTACAGGTGGACTTCAGATTTCTGACGCAGCAACCGGAGAAGTTCCTTTCTACTATTATACTCCGAATGTAATTACATATCCTATCCTTGAAGCAGCTGATACTAACGGAAACCTTATGGAAACTACGGATCCTGTGCTTTATGAAAAGGTTGAAAATGCGTTCAAGGTAAGTGAACTCGAATCTCAGACAGTTGAAGTTCGTACAGTTTCCATTCCTATGAAGTTTACAAAGGAAGCTCTTCTTGCCCTTGAAGATGAACTCAAGAAGAATGAATCAGGTGTTCGTATTTCTTCAGTGACTATTGCAGATTACACATTTGCATATGTAACAGAAATTCCTGAGGATAAGGGATATTCAGAGGGTAATGTTACATTCACATTCTATACAATGCAGAAGATTCAGAAACCTGACTTTAGCAAATAATTAATCATAGCATTTTTCAGGGAGGTTGTCAGTTTACGATCTCCCTAAATGTGTAAAAAGGTTATAAAAATTTAAGAAAGGTGGATATAGTATGGAAACTGAAAGTAAACAGAAAACCAGAAGAGGATTCAAGGGTTCTGTTTTGTTTACAATTCTTGTTGTAATGCTTGTTGTTCTTATGCTTATGGTTACGACTGTAGGTTTGGCAAGCAATGCTAGCCGAAGGGCGTATTCAGAGTATTTTGATCATCAGACTACAAGTACGGCCAGGTCGGTAGTTGACAGTGTTATATATTCATTAAAGAGTGACAATGCAACACTTGGTGCAAGTATAGTTACTCAGCTACAGAATAATCACAGTACACCGATTACTGTTCAGGTCAACGGAGGAAACAATCTTGGCGAAGGCTTTGGTACTGTAGACAGTCTTGTTTTTTCATATGTTGGAGAAGACAGTGCAGCGGGTGGATTTAATATTACCGGCTCAGGAAAACCTATCATAAGGGTTACAGCAACAGTAACCCAGGGTGGAGTTACCTCATCGTATTCACAGTACTGTATAGGCGAAACAAAGAGTGACAACAAAACAAGTTCAGGCGGCGGACTTATAGCTCTCGGTGGTTTTGAGGGTACTGCACAGCCTGGTGTTGATGCAAATTCACCGGCATATTTTGGTGTGAAGAATGCTTTCACCTACGATAAGCTGGTTACATTATCTAATCCAAATAATGGTAAACTTAATTCTGTTGTAGTTAATTCATCTGCTGAGATTAAAACAAGTATACCTTTCATGCTTGGTCAAAAGGAAGGTGTATCTGTTATGGGTAATTTATTCGTAAATGATGGTACCTCTAAAATAAATACAACAGAGTCACTTGCTGATTACAGCAATAGAGCCGAAACAGCCAAGTCAGGTGGTTCTTCATTAAATCAGGCAGATAATTCATATCTTTATGTTGGTGGAACACTTTATCTGCACAACAATCTTGAACTTGGCATGAATAGTTCACCAGTTAATCTTTACTGCGGAAGAATAGTAACTGAGGCCAATGGTAATATAAACGGCAATACGAATATATATTGCTATAACACGGGAAATGATACCCCGTTTTATGATAAAGATTCGGCATATGCAGAGAGATATGCTAAAAACCCATGGAGTAAGCTGGGTACAGATAATATTTCAAAGCTTTTGTCATGGGCTGAGAGCAATGTAACCCCGGAAGCTGCATCTTACAGAAATTCTGCACTCGATACAGGTTCTTTCTCAACTATGGGAAACCTTGAACTTATGAAAAAAGTAAATATCTCAGGTGATCTCTATGTTAAGGGAAATCTTAATATACACGACATAAATACAGGTGATTCAGCAATCAAGGGAAATGCTTATATAGAGGGTAGTGTCAATGATCTTACCCAGTTAAAATCTATAGTAAAAGGCAATATTTATACTGGTACAGCAAATGTTGACGGTGTATCTCTGGCTTTTGATTCATCAGCTCTTCCTGAGAATGTTACTTCATTCCTTAACGGAAACCTCAAACTTGACAGTCTGAAGAACAGTACTGTAAAAACTACAGATGCTCTGAAAAATCAGTTCTATAAAGAAAAGAAAGATATAAATGGAAATGTAATTGGTGAATATTTTACAGATGCTGTTAATAAATCCAAACTCATTATAGACGGAACAACTCTTGTATATTCGAGTCCTGGTTCCGGCTCTGTAGAAGCGCAGACAATGGAGAATATCAAGGCTGGTAACGGGGTAAAAGAGACGATTAGTTCAGGTTCAGTTAATGGATATAATTATACAGTTGAGATAACAGATTCATGTATACTAAAGGGCAGGTTTGAAAATGTCAACATTTACATTAATCCTTCTTCAGAGATCTGGATTAATATTCATAACTTTAACCTTGCCAATAATGCCAATGTGATTATCAATGATCGAAACGGAAGAGTAAACTTCTTCATGCCGACTGATGTGACAGGGGAGCAGGTTAATGTAACAGCTGAATACCTTGATACTTACAGGAACATAGCTGTAAAATATACAGATTCCGGTGTTGACTATGCAAACGGTTTCAGGACGGACACAGAAGTGTATATTATGACTCTTGATTATTATAATAATTTTAAGAACGGTTCACGTATTGATCTTATAACATATCCTACAAATGATGTAGATGGCTCTAATGTTGCTATTACAAGCAATGACTGGATGCTCCCAAAAGTGGGATTCTATGCACCTGAAAATGGAAACGTAGTAATTAGATTTACAAATAATGTTCTTCTTACTGGCGATATCTGTGCTCCGGGCGCTTCATTCTATTCAGTATCAGGCTGTACAGACCTGAAAAAATTCAATAATTCCTCACCTTCAGAGTTATATTATAATGGTTCGAAGATTCAGAGCGGAAAGGTAGGATGTATTGGCTCTATCATTGTTGACAAAATTAAGGAATTTAATAACGATTATGGTATGGCTTATGTTGACTATCCTTCAAGTTATAATCCTGGTATAGGCGGCGGACTTCAGTATGAATGGACTCCTATCGATGGTTTTGCAGATTATTGATAAGGGGAGGAATATGCAATGAAAAAGAAGAAAAAGCTAAAGGGTATGACCCTTATGGAAGTCATCATCGCTATGGTTGTGATGGTTATCTGTGCTTCCATGCTTGTTGAAGCAGCAATTTGTGTTGTGAATAATACCAGAACAGCAAGAACTGTTATTGTTAAAGTTGATGAGCAGGCACCAGGTGTTGAAAACAGAACCGTTGGAACACCGTATGAAACCGGTGCTGTGCTCCAGCTTCAGTATAATGGTGTGCATACAATTCCTGTTGACAAGTATGAAGCTCCTACTACTCAGGTTTCAGACATTCAGAAATCAGGTAATATGAAATATTTTATGCCGGTTACAACGGTACCAACAACATAAAAGGGGTTTGACCGTAATGAAAACTGAAAAAAAACAAAGGCTTAAAGGTTTTACTTTAGTAGAACTTATAGTTGTTATCGCAGTATTCGGTCTGCTTATTGCGGCAACACTGTCTTTTCTGGCACCTACAAGCAGAATCATGAAAAATACCAGTGAATATGCACATTCAGCAGCTGTGGTAGATAACGTTCGTCGTGTAGTTGAAGACAATCTCAGATATGCAAACAGAATGGATGTTTATGCCGGACCTGATATATCCGCAGGTGAATCGGCGTTCATGCAGGAGAAGGTAAATGAACTCAGAACCAAGTTTCTCCTTGGTACAAATTCTTCAAGTACTAATGAAAGACTCACGTATGGTCAGGATATAGTCTATGTAATGAAGATAAATAATCCTGAGACTTTCCAGAATTTATCAAGTACAACAGAAAAGCCTGGTAAGATTTCCATCTGGGAGTATGATAACGGGACGTTAAATGCTGCCAATTCAAAAGAATGGGCCGTAAGTGAGGCTGTATACGGAGATTATTCATTTTCTCTTTCTTATGGAATTAACTGGACCACTACTGGAATAACGGTTGCAGGCAGACAGAAGGAGCTTATCACAAGTGGTACATATCAGAACTTTAATGGATTCCAGTCTCCTTCAAACTTCAGGCTTATACTTGATATCTATGAAAATGAGTACAGCAATAAAGCTGATAAGGCTAATTCCAGCTATACTCTCTGTAAGACATCAGTATCAAATGTTGTTGCGCTGTCGTTTGTAAACATGGCTACCAGCACAACAATTAAAAACGAAGAGATTAATTATATTGATCGTACAGTACCAGGAACAGAGATAGTTGATGTGATTGACCCTGAAAGATATACTTATACATCAGCTTCAAACTCAAATGATCTCTACTTTGTTTATACGTTACCGGAGCTTACGTAAAAAATAAAGCAGTCTTTGTACTGCAAAGACTGCTTTATTAGATTAATTTATGATTATCTCATTATCATGGCGTAAACATCAGGATATTCAAACAAACTGAAGTACCAGTCAATTATCTGGTTTCCGAAGAGTGTTCCGAATACAAGTCCGAATGCAAGAAACGGACCGAAGGCAAACTTTGAGTCCTTGCCTCTGATTTTATTGATTACACCGATAACCGCTGCTGAGAAAATGCCGATCAGTGCTGAAGCACAGATACACTTTGTACCGATGAGAAGGCCGGAAACAAGCATCAGAAATGTGTCGCCGAGTTCAATTCCTCTGAAGTCTTCACCTGTATTTTTTCTGATAAAGATACGTGATACTTCACCGATGATAAAGAACGGTACACTGATTGCAAGACCACCGATTATTCTCTGAGGAACAGTGAGGGTGTGCGAAAACAGGGCGGAGAGAACAGCGAGAATAACGATAAGCAGAAGCTGACCCGGATATATCTCCATTGAATCATAATCGATAAAAGCAATTACGATAAGCACTGAAAAGAAAAGCGCAGTAAGTACAGCATGAACCGGATAGTTCTGGACATCAACGAATGTAAGCACAAGCATATATGCGAACCAGTTCAGACTTTCGACAAGCGGATAACGCTTTGAGATAGGTTCTTTACAGCTGCGGCATTTTCCTCTCAGGAGAACAGTCCAGCTGAATACTGGTATATTATCGTACCAGTGAATTTTAGCCCCGCATTTAGGACAGTGCGAAGATTTTTTTACAAGAGATCTTTCCGCAGGGTCCTCAAGCTGAAGTCTGTAGATGCAGACATTTAAAAAACTGCCGATACACAGGCCAAAAAACGAGATGATGGTATATGCTATAATGTATGCCGGTATATCGAGAAATCGAAAATAGATCATTTTTTCTGATCCTCCCATATAAAAATTTATATCATCATTCTAACATAAAAGACAATATTATTCAAGAAAAAATTATAATTTTAAGGAGTTGAAGGCTGGTTATGAGAAACATACCAATAGGTCAGTATCTTGTTGAACAGAACATGATTTCAAACGAACAGCTTGAAAGAGTTCTTTTCGCTCAGCGTGAATCACAGGGATCAAAGCGTTTCGGTGAAGTAATCGTTGAAATGGGCTATATGTCCGAAATTAAATTTGCACAGGCACTTGCAGGAAAACTTAAGGTTCCTTACGTTGATCTTGCTACTTTCAAGATTGATGACGAGGCAGTAAGCAAGATTCCTGAGTCACTTGCAAAGAAGCACACCGTTATCGCTATCGATATCGTTGGTAAGAGACTTACAGTTGCTACAGACGATCCTATCAACTTTAATATCCTCGAAGATATCAAGGTTATCACAGGTATGGATACAATCCCTGTACTCGCTACACGTTCATCAATCAACAAGGCTATTGGTGACAAGTACACAATGGCGAATATCGACAGTGTAAACGAAAGTCTCAGCGCCTTTGGTACAGAAAACCTCAACGATGAAGAATCAAAGGAAAGAGTAGAGAGCGCACCTATCGTTAAGCTCGCTACAACAATCGTGGAAAACGCATTCAGAGCAGAAGCTACTGATATTCATATTGAACCGTTCAAGACATTTACAAGAATCCGTATCCGTGTAAACGGTGACCTTATTGAGCTTATGAGCGTTTCAAGTGCCGTACAGAGTGCTCTTGCAACACGTATAAAACTCATCAGCGGTATGAACATTGCTGAAAAACGTATCCCTCAGGACGGTCGTTTCTCGCAGGTAGTTGACGGTACTGAACTTGACGTCCGTGTATCCTCACTTCCTACAGTAAACGGTGAAAAGATAGTTATCCGAATTCTCTCCACAGGTCAGATCGCTCTTCGTAAGATTACTGACCTCGGTATGAGCGAATACAACTACAAGATGTTCGAAAGTATGCTTAAGTGTCCTCACGGCGTTATGCTCGTTACAGGACCTACAGGTTCCGGTAAAACAACAACTCTTTACGCAGCTCTCGGTGAGATTGCAAAGCCTAACGTAAACGTTGTAACAGTAGAAGACCCTGTCGAAAAGAATATCGAAGGTATCAACCAGTGTCAGGTTAATTCAAAGGCAGGTATGACATTCTCAGCTGCCCTCAGATCTATCCTCCGTCAGGACCCTGATATCGTAATGATCGGTGAAATGCGTGACTCTGAAACAGCGGATATCGCTATCAGAGCGGCTATCACAGGACATCTCGTTCTTTCAACACTCCATACAAACGATGCTGCATCAACTATCGTTCGTCTTATCGATATGGGCGTTGCTCCGTACATGGTTGCAACATCACTTATCGGCGTTGTTGCCCAGCGTCTCGTTAAGGTTCTCTGCCCTAAGTGCCGCAGACCAAGGATGTCAAACGAGGAAGAAAACAATCTCATGCATATTTCTGCACCGGTTCAGATTTTCGACGCTGTTGGCTGTCCTGAATGTAACAACACAGGCTATAAGGGAAGAACTGCTATTCACGAAATCATTCACTGTACATCAGGTATCTCAACACTTATCGCTGAAAGTGCCGGCAAGGAACAGCTTGAAGAAGCTGCAAAGAGAAATGGTACAAGACTTCTCCGTGATAACGTTTCAGAACTTGTTCAGCAGGGAAGAACAACAATTGACGAACTTGTTCGTGTTACATATTCTGTATAATTTAAAACGGAGGTTTGTTAAAAATGCTTATAGATATTGATAAGATACTTGATGAAGCCAGAGTGCTCGGGTGCTCTGACCTTCACTTCACATTTGGCATGGCACCGGTAGTAAGACTTAACGGTGCTCTCAGAAAGCTCAGTTCATATGACATTATGGATGAGGAGGCTATTTCAGATATCGCACATAAGATTTGTCCTGATGAACTCAAGGACAGACTTAACAAGCATCTCGACTGTGACTTTTCATATGTTACAAAGAGAGGCTACCGTCACAGAGTAAATGTATTCCGTCAGAGATATCATACAGCTATTGCTCTTCGTCTTCTCAGAAACGATATCCCGACACTGGAAGACCTCGGACTTCCTCCGATTCTTGCAGACTTCGCCATGAGACCAAGAGGACTTGTTCTTGTAACAGGACCTACAGGTTCAGGTAAGTCAACATCGCTTGCAGCTATGCTTGACTATGCTAACCTCAACAAGAGTGCTCATATCATTACAATTGAAGACCCTATCGAATACGTTCACGAACACAAGAGATGTATGGTAAACCAGCGTGAAATAGGACCTGACGTTCCTGACTTTGCAGGAGCCCTCAGATCCGCACTCCGTGAAGACCCGGATATCATCCTCGTAGGTGAAATGCGTGACCTCGAGACAGTTACAGCTGCCGTAACAGCCGCTGAAACAGGACATCTCGTTCTTTCAACACTTCATACAACAAGTGCAGCTGATACAATCAACCGTATCATCGACGTTTACCCTGAGTATCAGCAGAGCCAGATCAGAACACAGCTTGCCAACGTTCTTGTCGGTATCATGGCTCAGACACTTATTCCAAAGGCTGACGGCAAGGGACGTATAGCATGTATGGAAATCCTGAACGTTACAGATGCGGTATCTGCAATGATCAGAGACAACAAGGTTCACCTTATTCAGTCTGCGATCCAGACAGGACGCCAGTTCGGCATGATGTGTCTTGACCAGGAACTTGCACGTTATGTAAGAATGGGTATTATCCACGAAGCCGATGCTCTTGACAAATGTCAGGATAAGGTTGAATTCTATAGATTCCTTAACTCAGGTGAGTAATTACAGTTTAATATTTTTAAAGGGCTATGCGGTTTGCATAGCCCTTTTTCTGTAATGTTCTGAGTGTGCAATTGAAATTTAAAATCTTATATGGTATAATGAAAAAAGATGGAAAGTGAATTATATGTGAAGTGATAATAAAAACAGAGGAGAACGGACAAATATGCTTATTAGAGTGAAAGCGGAAAATTTTAAATCATTTGACAGTGTGACGGAGCTGTCTATGGTTTCGTCGGATAAAATTGAAGGGAAAACGAATCATAGTGTTTGTGTCAATAAGGTTAAGTTATTAAAAAATGCAGTTGTTTATGGAGCAAATGCATCCGGCAAGACAAATATTATAGAAATTTTTAATTTTATACAGATATGTTTAAGAGATGGACTGCCTTTGGAAACTGCCGGTTTCTTTTGTAAAAATAAAGAGAGTAATGCTGAAAAACCAAGCAGTTTTGAGATACAGTTTTCTGTTGGAGAAAGGATATTTGCATATGGCTTTTCAGCCATTCTGAAATCACATAGTATAATTGAAGAATGGCTTTATGAACTGACGAACGGAGAAAAATGCATATTTGAAAGTAAAAAAAACATAGTGCCGCATCTTAATCTGGCAGATATAAGTGAAAACGAAAGAAGTCGCTTTATAACTTATGCAGAAGATTATACTGCAGGCAGTACTTCACTTTTCCTTGCTGAACTGAACAGAAATAAGCGATATAGTCCGAAATCACCGCTGTATGTTTTTAAGCTCGTATATGACTGGCTTACAGATGGTATGAAGGTTTACAGGACAAACGAACATGTTTCCACTTTTGAAATGTTTTATAATAATCAGCAGCTGCAGGAATTGAATAAACTTATCAGAACCTTTGACACTGGCATAACTGATTCTTATATATCTGATATCTCTTTAGAAGAACTTAAGGAAAAGCTGTCTCCGTCAGTATACAGAAAGATTCTTGAAAATATAAAAAAGCTTAAAGAACACAATGATTTTAGTGATGGTTTTTCATTAAGGTCGGACAAGGATTTTATTAATGTAAAAATGAATAAAGATGATGAACCGGCTGTAACTGTTATTAAGCTTAAACATGAGAATTCATTTTACGATTTTGAACTGTCGGAAGAATCAGATGGTACAAGACATTTATTTGATCTTATTGATGTTCTGATGACGAACACTGAAGATGTTGTATATATTTTTGATGAACTTGAAAGAAGCCTGCATCCAAAACTTACTGAACATTTTTTAAGACTGTTTAATGATAAATATACAGGACTTAAAGTTCAACTGATATTTACAACACATGAGGCTTCTATCATGGATCAGGCTCTCTTTAGACATGATGAGATATGGTTTGTTGAAAGAGACGCAGAAGGATCAAGCAACTTGTATTCGCTTGACAGGTTTAAGGAAAAATATGACCGAAAGATAAGCAAATCTTATCTTGAAGGAAGATATGGTGCTGTACCGGTGTTTAAAAGTTTTGATGGTTTTTCGACAGTGGAGGTAGATGGAAATGGCACCATTTAGGGATTTTAGCAGCTGGAATATCAGAAGTTCTGAAAGTGATGAGCCTATTTTACCATATAGAAGATATTATCTGATATGCGAAGGAGCAAATACAGAAAATTTTTATTTTAAAAAACTTGTGGATGAGAGAAAGCTTTTAGGGATACATCCTATGATAGATGTAGTTTATGTAGAAAGAACCGGAGAAGATATTCATATGTCTGCACCAGTTAAGCTTTTTGAGTGTGCTGAACTGAAAAAGAAAGAACAGATTGATAAAGGTGTATTCGATGAGGAACGGGATAAATTTATAGTCGTATTTGATTATGACGTTTTTAAAAATAAAGCAAAAAACTATCAGGATTTATTAAAGCTTGCTGATGAAAGAGGATATATATTAGGGGTAACGAACCCTAATTTCGAGTTGTTTCTGGTATTACATATTAAAGGCAGCGTGGATGATATTATAATTCCTGATTATGAGAAAATTCTGGAAAATAAGAAAGATGGCGGTAAGCGATATATTACAAAAGTCTTTTCAAATCTGTCGGGTATAAATCCAAAGACAAATAAAAATGTAGCAGAGTTTGTATATAAGGTAGATGTTGCTATTGAGCAGGAAAAGATGATTAACGAGGATATACGTAATTGTCACAACTACATAACGTGTAATATAGGAAGAATAATAGAGTCATTGAAAAATGCGGAATAATATAAAATTAAATATGGAGAAGAAATAATGCTAAACGTAATTTTCGGAAAAATACCGGATGTGATTTATAATACTTCATTATACTTTAAAAATACGTATGAAAAAGAATGGCTTTTGTCTGAAGATGTGCAGCGTATGATAGAAGACGTGGACAGTTCAAAAGTACTCAGCAGTTCTGCAATAGACAGTCCGGTTTTAGGGATAATACCGCCTACAAGTCTGTCAGGAGGAGTCAAGACACTTATTCTGATTGACAAGGTCCCGGACAAATTGTTTAATGCATCTAACTGTGGTGATAACTGTGCAAAATGGTTGCTTGAAATGGGGAGAAAAAAAGATATAACAATAAATCTTCGTCATATGATGGATTTTGGTGATGGAGATTTTGAACTTAAAATTTTGAATACCGGAGAGATTGTTCATAATATGGAACAGCTTGATATTGCAGCAGGACGGTTTGTCTGATATGAAAGAAGGCCGGACTGAAATGATAACTATATATAAGAAAAATGCTATTCCCAAAAATATGAAGTATATAAATTATAATGATATATATTTCAATAAGTATACTGCTTCATTGCTGGATGAACGGGCAGCCGGAATAATAAAAACGATAGATCATTCTGACATGTTAAGCAAATATATGATTAGTTCAAGATTTAACGGTACAGCATTGAATATTGATAAACTTTCTACCGGATGTAAAACTGCTTTGAATATCATGTATAACCCTGATATTGTTTTTGATATATGTGAATGCGGTGATAATGCACTTGATGTAATTTATTCGCTTTCTGATGGCAGTGTTTTCTGCAGTTATCCTTTTATTTCGTTTGAAATGAAAAAGGTTAATATTTGTGATAAACAAGGAATCAGGGAAATAGACTCTTATGAAAATCTGAAAGAGTGGTGGGAAAATGAAAATTAAACCTGTTGTTATAAATTTTATAAAAACAAAGCATACATCTTTTGAAGTGGAGTTACAGATTGACAATAATATTACTTTTATAAATGGTGATTCCGGAACGGGAAAATCGGCAGTATTTTCTTTTCTGGAAGAATTCGCAGCAGAGAATAAATATATGAAATGTTTAAATTATCTTAATCAGAAAAATTCATATAAAACTTCAATAAAAAAATCAAAAGGCAAGTTGTTTGTGATTGATAATGCTGATTTATTGCTTGATGATGATATGAGGAGTTACATTGCCCTTGATGAAAGTAATCAATATATTATTATTGGAAGGAATCCTACAGGATTGATTCTGGATATTGATGAAATATATGAGCTGCAAAGTCAGAATATAAACGATATTACTTTATTTACACTGGCTAAGAGTTTTTAGAGCCGGAAAAATACTAGTATTGGAGTGAAAATATGCTTAATATTATTTTTGGAAAAATACCGGATGTTATTTACAATACTTCATTATACTTTAAAAATACGTATGAAAAAGAATGGCTTTTGTCTGAAAATGTGCAGCGTATGATAGAAGACGTAGACAGTTCAAAAGTACTCAGCAGCTCTGCAATAGACAGTCCGGTTTTAGGAATAATACCGCCTACAAGTCTGTCAGGAGGAGTCAAGACACTTATTCTGATTGACAAGGTCCCGGACAAATTGTTTAATGCATCTAACTGTGGTGATAACTGTGCAAAATGGTTGCTTGAAATGGGGAGAAAAAAAGATATAACAATAAATCTTCGTCATATGATGGATTTTGGTGATGGAGATTTTGAACTTAAAATTTTGAATACCGGAGAGATTGTTCATAATATGGAGCAGCTCGATATTGCAGCAGGAGGATTTGTCTGATATGAAAGCATTCCTGTAATGAACAAAAATGAGGTTTGAAAAAAATAAGACCTTCCGATATAATAGAAGTGTAAGTTGACCGCTTATGACACAACTATTAAACCGGAGGTCCATATATGAATTGTACACAAAATGAGAAGATAAGTCAAGTAACTGAGGAAACTTTAGTAATAGGAATTGATATCGCAAGTGAAACACACTATGCGAGAGGATTTGACTGGAGAGGCATAGAACTGTGGGCAGAAAGCAACAGCTTGGTAAAAAAGAGCTATGTAAAGACAGCGCTGGCTTTCACGAATGACGCAGAAGGCTTTGAAAAGTTTAATGACTGGGCATCAAAAATAATGAAGAATCATCATAAAACCAAAGTAATAGTTGGAATAGAGCCGACAGGACACTATTGGTTTAATCTTGGCGAGTATCTGAAGAAAGCAGGAATGAAGCTCGTTCTTGTGAATCCATTTCATGTAAAGTGTTCAAAGGAACTGGATGACAACATCCAGACCAAAACGGATCAGAAGGATCCCAAAACAATAGCAGGACTTGTACGAGACGGAAGATATCTCGAACCATATATCCCTGAAGAGATTTACGCAGAATTAAGAGAATTATGTGGTTACAGAGAAAGGCTTCTGAAGGACGTAAACAGTGCCAAAAATCAGATACACAAATGGGAGGATAAGTACTTCCCAGAGTATAAAAAAGTATTCGGCGACATAACAGCGAAAAGTAGCATAGCAGTAATGAAACAGACGCCACTGCCATGTGATGTGAAAGAAACCGGAGCCGAAGGAATTAATAAAATCTGGAGAGACATGAAATTGCGAGCAGTCGGTATGAATAGAGCCAGGAGCTTGTGTGAGGCTGCTGAACGTAGTGTCGGTGTTACAGAAGGACTTGATTCCGCAAGAATAACAATAGCTATGATACTGGAGACATATGAAAGACTGAAGGCTAATCTTGAAGAGATAGAAGCAAGAATGATAGCATTATGCCGCAGTATTCCAGCTGTTGAAAAAGCAGAAAAGATAAAGGGTGTAGGAATCATCACGATAGCATGCTTTCTGGCAGAAATCGGTGATATTAACAGATTCGATTCACCTAAGCAAATTCAGAAGCTTGCAGGTCTTGGACTCAGAGAATGCAGCTCAGGCAAGAATAAAGGCAAGACAATGATTAGTAAGCGTGGGCGAGCACTGTTAAGAAAGATACTGTTTCAGGCAGCGATTCCTCTGGTCGCGAAGAACCCCGAATTTGCAGAGCTGCATCATTACTACACCACACGAGAAGACAATCCTCTGAAGAAAAAGCAGTCAATAATAGCAATCAGCTGTAAGCTCATCAGAATTCTTTTCGTAGTACTTAAGAATAATGTTGAATATGATCCTAACAAGATGATGAACGACATTAAAAGAAACATTATCAAAGCAGTATTAAACAACGGTTAACGTTGAATTATGCGCGTTCCAAAAACCAATTACAATTCAAATAGTTAGTTAAAGGTTAACTAAAAAACACTTCTGAACAGGCGTCATTCAGGAATGTAATCTAAACAAATCAAGCATTTTCTTAAAGCAATCATTTGCTTCGTTAAATAAAGAGCCGGTAGTCAGTCGGAATTTACTCCATCAGAGCAATGACTCGGTTTGAAAGCATAACTGACACTCACTTATAGACAGATGGGACGAAGGAATTTAGGGATAGAGCATCTATACCCCGTTAGACATGAGAGGGTCATCACTGTAAGAATATGAGTTTACCACAATGCCAGAAAAAAATACCAATAGCAGACGTCTAGCTTTGCTATACTCATTTTCTGAAAAAATCGGCACCTGATGCCGCAATCTGTCAATAACTACTCTTTATTATTCCATTTCATTCCAATAGCAAAAATGAAAATTGAAGAAAAACGGAGAAAACGAGAGATATTTTAAGAAAATCGCAAGAATATATAGAGAGG
>JAUNJJ010000328.1 GCA_030533325.1 Oscillospiraceae bacterium | reverse complement strand
ATGACTGCTTTTCTTTTGTTTTATAGCAGTCAAATATGTTTTCAAGAAAATCCGTTCTGCTGATTTCCTCATCTGAATCAATAAAACTGTTCAGGTCACAGAACATATCTTTTTCGGCATAAAATTTCAGATCAAAACTGTCACTGCCGATAAATATATCCGGTATTTTCCCGGAAACAATGTCAAGATTCAGCTTTAAAATACAGTCTTCAGGATCTCTGCTGTTATATTTCAGATAATCATTTATGCACACCCTGTATTCAGGATTGTCGTTATTAAATTTTTCTATGGCCTGAATAAAATCAGTACTGCTGATACTTACACCGCCAACGGTTATTATTTTCTGATTTTTCAGTTTTTCAGCCGTTTGTTCATCTGCACGTTCAAGTACAGTAAGTGTGTATCCGTTTCCTGAAGTAAAGCATACTGCTCTGTCATCGTCCGGCATACACATTGCTTCAACTTTGTATATGACTCCGGAATTACTCCAGTTTATGATTTTTTTACTCTTAAAATTTTTTTCTTCGGTTTTATAGACGTTATCCGAATCAAAGTAACACAGTCTTCCGTCACTGCAGTTGAAAATATTTTCAATATCAAGTTCCGGATACGAAAAATTCTCAGATTCATCAGCAGTTTCATCTCCAGCCGGACAGATTTTTGTATCACCGGATTCATCTGTACAGAGAATATAGTCACTTCCGTTCATGGAGAAAACTTCCTTAATATTTATATCTGCACTTATTCCGGATAAATTTCTTATTTTCCGGGCATCACTGTTATAGACTTCGATTGAATAAACATCATTTTCTTCATCGTATCCCAGACAGTAAAGTTCGTCATCAGTTCCTGCCCATATATTCGAAGATGAAAGATTTTTTTCATCAAAAACTGAAACTTCTTTAACTGTATTTCCTTTAAAATCAGACCAAAGTACAGAGAATTTATCACTGTTGTCTTTGTAAAGAGTGCATACATTTCCGCCGGAAAGAACGTCGGATTTTACTGCTGTTCCGGTTATATTCAGAGAATCCGGATGAAGTTCATCAATAAGTTTTCCCTCAGTGTCATACTGATAAATAACCGGACTTTCGCTGTCCATATAAATGTTTGAGCACAGAAGAATTTTATTTTTATTATCGGAGGAATAAAGAAGTGTTCTGTTCTCTCCGCCGGTATCCAGTTCAGTATTTTTCTGTTCTTCAGCTATATATGAAAAAGCTTTTCCTGACTGGATATAGATAAAATCAGAACAATCTGAAATTCCATCTGTCTCAGCAAAACTATCAAAGCTGAAATCATCATAGTAACTGTTTATAACGCTGCCCTCTGACAGCTGTATTTCATTAATTGTCATCTGTGCTGTATCCGATTGAGTACGGCTTACTATACATAAATTTCCGTTTGAATTAATATATGAAGACACATATGTTCCGTCAGAGTCAGACACAACATCAGCAAAAGACTCATCTATGCTGCCATCTTCAGAAACTCTGAAAATATTTGTTTTACTCTCTGAAACGGAGGTTTCTTCGGCAACCACATAATAACAGCTGTTACAGTAAATCATATTTGAAATCTTCATATTCTGATTACTAATCTGTTCATATATTTTGATTTTACTCGTCATTGTATAATCAGGACTGCATTTATCAATATATCCGTAACCGAACGAATCCCTGATATCTGCAATGATACTGCCATCCTTATCTTCAAAAAACGCAG
>JAUNJJ010000327.1 GCA_030533325.1 Oscillospiraceae bacterium | reverse complement strand
AACCATAACATATTATATCGTTTCCTGAATAAGTTCCAAATACATAGGTATCGTTTCCTCCTCCTCCATTCAGACTATCATTTCCGCTACCTCCATCTATGTAGTCATCTCCAGAATTTCCGTTTATTGTATCATTTCCTGCTCCTCCATAGAGAAACTCATCTTCATTTCCACCATTAATAGTATTATCTGTATGATCTCCGGTTTTTATATAGTTATCAATATCTTGAGTTCCAGCCGCATATACTTCGTTATCAGATGAAAATTTTTCTTTAAACCATCCGGTAATAGCATTCCATCCTATTTTCCAGTTTTCAACAAAATTTCCTTCTACAAAACTGTCATGACAAAATTCTCCGAGATCGTCTCCAACACAATATCCAACAATACCAACAACAATTTCTAAAGCTCCGGCTACTGCAACACTTATCGGCGGTGCAACTGCTGCGATTGCTGCCGGTATACCTGTAGCATTAAAACCTGCCAAAGCAAGCTCTGATCCTGCAAGTCCGGTTACCAATTCACATCCCCATATTTCAACTGTATCCATTGCATCATCAATATTACCGGTTTCATTATAAATACGTAAGGCTTCTTGTGTAGTAAACGCCGCATCTATTACAATAACTGCAGGACCCAAAACTTTTCCTAATTTACTAAGTCCTTTGAAAAAGTTATCAATTTTTTCTATTCTTTTAGCAGTATTGACAAGACTTTTGCTTCCAGAAGGATTGAATATAGTTTGTTTAAAACTCTCACCTGTTTCAAGCAATGATGTATTTGATTTTACCGGCATTTCTACAAACTTGTTATACAATTTACTCCATATCTTATCATTATCACGATATTTAGGGCTAAGCCTATTTCTGATTTCATTGAATTCATTAAGATCATCAAAAAACTGATTTAATCCTTCAATTCCTTTCAGTTTTTCTGCTGTCAATCCCAGACTCATCATCTGTTCATTAAGCTGTGAATATACTATGTAGTTACTAAGTTCTGAAACCTCAATTTTTTGTGATATCTCCGATAATGCGGATATCATTTCTGCATCTGAACCATATGCTTTTATAATATTACCGGCACTAACATCTATACCCATCTTTGAAAATGTTTCTGCCGAGGACTCCAGTTTAAGCAAGTTTGATATATCTTTATACGATATGAAAAATGATTCTTCTGCATTTAATGTACCGTTAATAATTTCAAGTATGTCTATCACTTGTGCTTCTTTATTAAATAAGAAATAATTACTTTCAGCTGTTTCATGCATCTTTTCCAAACGATAATCATTATAACGTATTTTGTCTAAAACATCAGCAGAAGTCGATTCGTTCAAAAATGTATATTTTTGCTTTATCTGCAAATCTGTTTCAAAACCTTTGCCGGATATGTATTCATTGAATTCAGGACAATTTTTTATAGATAAAAATTCTTCAAATGTTGCTTCTCCGCTATCTATTAATTGCCTTACGTTTCTTGTTTCAAATTCCAGTAACTTAAATTCAATGATTTCTGATGGGTTTTCTTTAATACTATTCCATGTTTCCGGAAATTCATTTGCAATTTCAACATTGCTTTTTAAATTATCTATAATACTTATTGCTTCATTTACATTATTGTCAACATAATCTAAAATTTTCAAAGCTAACTCTGTCTCACCATTTGCTTTTTCAAGAATTCTTAGTGCATCATCAATATTATTGACAAAATTCAATATGTTAGC
>JAUNJJ010000326.1 GCA_030533325.1 Oscillospiraceae bacterium | reverse complement strand
TTCTGCATATCCTTTATTAAGAAAAGATATTAACGGCGTTGGTGACAGCAGTGAAGAGATAACATTTTCTTTAACTGATGATTCTACAGATGCTCACTTTATATTTACTGATTCTACTGGAAAAAACAAGTATGGAAGTGTAAGTGTACAGACAAAAGGATATTATAATGAAAAACTTGTTTTATCCGCTTTGATAGACACAGATCAGATTGCCAAAATAAAAATTGGCAGCTCAATGATAAGCGATACATATTGTGCGAATTGTGAACTTAATAAATTACGTTTTTATTATGATATGAGTGAAATTGAGGAGTGATCTTATGGGGATTTCAAATATTAATATCTCTCCTAACATATATGTTAGAACATCTAATATTGTGTCAAATGACGTTGAATATGTAAAAAGAGTTACAGGTCCAAAAAGACTTGGAGAAATCAGAAAAAATCTTGATGCGCTGTCTGCTGCCAAACTGACTGAAGTTCAGAAACGTATAGTTCAGCAGTCAACTAAATGTGCTAATGCCAAAGATGGTCAGACGTCATTTGGTCCGGTTATGACAGAATATGGTCTTGATTATTTATGCAGATGTGAATATCAGGAATGTCCATATTTTGAGAGGTGCATGAGCTATCCAGGTTCTAAACGAATTAAACGCGATACAACTTCGGAGACTTTGCCAAAAGAAAATGATGATGAGCTTCAAAAATTTCTTAAACAGTTAGGAATAACAATAACTGATACTAAATTTGAAATCAAAAGGAATAAAAATATTACTGAAGAATTGCCGAAAGAAAATATTAATCAGGAATATACGAAACCAGAAGAACCTGTAACGCTTTCGCCAAAGAAATACGAGTACCAGCTTATTGAAAATTCAGATTGCATTATAAATGCACCTATTGATTCCCACATTATTCTGAATTCGGGACCTGGTACTGGTAAAACATATACAATTATTCAGAGATTGATTTATATCCTTCAAAATAATTTATGTCCTGCTGAAGAAATATACATACTTTGCTATACTCGTTCAGCGAAGAAAGTTGTTGAGGATAAACTTGATGAAGCAGTTATGAACGGAACAATTCCTGCTTCAGCTAAAAATATCTGTGTATTGACTTTTGATTCATATGCGACTTATTTCCTTATGGCTTTACAGGAGTTTGAAGAAGTTGATTATGATAATTGCGGATACAACGATCGTATAAACCTTTTTAATAAAAATATTACACAGGAAGATTTTGAAGGAATTAGTTATTTTATTGTTGATGAAATTCAGGATTTAGTAAATGAACGTGCACAGATGGTTTTGAATATATTGAAAAATCTAAAATGTGGTTATTTACTTGCAGGAGATCGCTGTCAGTCAATTTACGATTATGAGGCAGATAAGGATGCGACTCTTGACTCAGTGAAATTTTATAAACTGGTTGAAGATTTGCTGCCTTTGGATACCCAACGATATGAAATATCAGTAAACAGAAGACAGTCTTCAGCTTTAGCCTCTGACTCAGCAGCAATGAGAGAAGTTCTTTTACATAAAAGCATTCGTGAGCAGAATGAATATGCAAGTAGTATAATAAGTCGTTATGCTCAGGATATTAAAATTGAAAAGTATATAAAAACATTACATGGCCTTCCAGATTGTCCAACGGCAATTCTTTGCAGAAATAATGGTGAAGCAGAATATATCAGTGGTCTTCTGTGCAAACAGGGAATAGTACAC
>JAUNJJ010000325.1 GCA_030533325.1 Oscillospiraceae bacterium | reverse complement strand
TTGCGTCATATGTATTGCACTTTGCATTTGCAGTTGCTTGTACCGGAACACTGTAACCTGTGTCTTCTTCTCCCGGAAATGTATTTTCAGATGCCGGAGTTATATCAAAATATTTCTTCTCTGCAAACGCCTTTCTTTTTCCGCTTGCTTCCGATGATGACGGATACTCAACATATACAAATCCGTTCATGTACACTTTTTCTATTGTACATACGTCCCCTGCATCTATCCATCTGTTACTTTCGATATTTCCGTTTGCGCCATATGTATTGCATTTTGCATTTGCAGTCGCTTGTACCGGAACACTGTAACTCGTGTCTTCTTCTCCCGGAAATGTATTTTCAGCTGCCGGAGTTATATCAAAATATTTCTTCTCAGCAAATGCCTTTCTCTTTCCGCTTGCTTCTGATGATGACGGATACTCAACATATACAAATCCGTTCATGTACACTTTTTCTATTGTACATACATCCCCTGCATCTATCCATCTGTTACTTTCGATATTTCCGTTTGCGTCATATGTATTGCACTTTGCATTTGCAGTTGCTTGTACCGGAACACTGTAGCTCGTGTCTTCTGCACCAGGGAATGAATTTGATGACGTATATCGAACATTCATATCCACATAACCGTTTATTCCGTTCACTTTTCCTCTGTCCGAATACTGCCAGAAATCACAAAGACCGCTTTTGTCATAATTTTTCGGATCAACCGCCGTTGTTCCTGAAGGATACTGTGCCATCCATATCTGATATCCTGCCGCTTTTATACGACTTACGTCAATATAGGTTTCAAGAAAACTCTTGTTTGAGTATACGCCCGCACTGTATCCTGCGTCTTTCAAAATATCCAATGCTTCAAGGAGATATGAAGTTAAGGTATTCTTTCCAAGCGCAACCTGTTTAGTTGATTTATCAGGCATTTCAACATCTATGAAAACCGGATAATCAAATTTTTTTCCGTCAAGAAAACTTATACAGTCTCTTGCGTTCTGCTTCATTCCTTCAAGAGTATATGAACTTGTAAAATAATATGTACCTGTTTTTAATCCGTTACTCTTTGAACCCTCATAATTCGAATCAAAATACTGATCCTTATACAGTGTTTCCTGATTGAAATTAGTGGTTCCTATTCGTGAAATTGCAAAATCAATACCAGTAGAAGCTACTTTACTCCAGTTTATTTCTTCCTGGTACTTTGAAACATCTATTCCGTATTCCATGCTGTCATAAGCCTGTATTTCGGTCGGATATATAAACGACAGACCGCTCATGTTCCCCAGTAGCATAGCCAAACATATAAATACCGAAATAATCACGTGTATTTTACTCTTTTTTTTCATTGATAATCACCCTGCCTCTTTGTATTAAAAGTGTGCAAAAATACTGTTTATTTCTGCACACTTTTTTTATTCATTAAGCTACACTTTCCCCTAAAATAATCTTCCTGATAATTCTGACATCCCTGAGATTTACTTCACCGTCTCCGTTTAAATCAGCTGCTTTTTCGTCTATCTCTTTTTCTCCCATGATAAACTTTCTCACTGCTGCTACGTCCCTTAACGTTACTTCTCCGTCTCCGTTTGCATCGCCGGGGATGAATTCAGGTTCAGCTTGTGCTGTCTGCCATTTGAAAACCGGATAGCCGTCATTAATTTCTGCTGAATCGTCCACAAAGTTTTCTCCGATTAATTCTGCTGATTTTTTCATCATGGTTTCTGAAAGTGA
>JAUNJJ010000324.1 GCA_030533325.1 Oscillospiraceae bacterium | reverse complement strand
AAAATTTTAGGTTGTTTTAAATTATTTTTTTCAGCAATGTTTATAACTTCTTCAACTAAATTTTCTGTGTCTGGTTGAGGAATTAAAACATTTTTATCTACATAAAAATCAAACCCCATAAATTCTTGATTTTTTAATATATATTGTATGGGTTCATGATTTTTTAATCTTTCTACATTTTCTAAATAATTTTTATAAATTTTTTCTGGAACTTCCTCTTTTTCATGAATCATTAAATATTCTTTACTTTTATTTAATGAATATGCTAATAATCTTCTTGCTTTTTGTTTACTATCAATAACATTTTCTTTCTCTAAAATTTCATTGGTTTCTTTTAAAACTTCAGATATGTTCATATACACCTCTCAAAAACATTTTTTACTAAAATTAGTTTATCATCTTTTCTTCTAAAACACAAGAATAATATATAAATTGCAATACGACTGTTGGTACACCAACAGTCGTGTTGTTTGAGATATAGGTTTCCTCGTTACAACTCTCTTGCTGTATAGTAGTATGCCTGGGCATACATCCTGTCGAAGATGTCCTCCAGCTCGTTCTCCACCAATTCCTCTCTCAGAATCAGTAGCTTGTATGAGTGGGAGATTGCTCTCGTATACTTGATACAATATTATTATAGAACAATTTTACATAATTTTAACAATTAGGATTATATTTTTTTCTTAATAGCATGAAAACTTATCACATTAAATAATATTTCTTCTTTTGTTAATGAAAATCCTCTGGTTTATTCAGAAGATTATATACAATTAGAGCAGGCGAACCGCCGGCCTCGCCTGCTCATTTTTACTTAAATTCAAATTTTGTACTTTCATTCTATTTCTTTATTGTCCATATTCCATTTACTTTTTCTACTTGCCTATACATTGGTATAGAAACTACAGGACGGGCAGAAAAACTAGTATAACTAGGGTAACAAGCAATAAAGGTACCCCCGGAAACACCCATAAGTCTATTATCGTCTTCCGCAAAAGGTGATGCCAACCAATAGCCATAATTTTCTTTTGAATAATATAAATCCCCCCCTATTGATAGACCACTTGTATATTCTAATTTAGTTCCATTTTTTGCATTATAACTATTCATTAATAATTCTCCTGTTGGTGCTCCTGTTGCTGTACCTATCCCATTTGCAAATGAGTTCCATGCTGTTGTATTTTTTAGTTCATTTATTAATATATCTCTATTTGTTGACCATACACTATATGGTTTTTCTGTCGGATTTGTTACTAATCCATCTAAGTATGGTACTTGATTTGCTGGCAAATGATCTGCTAATATTGCATATACTGTACCATCACCATCTTTATAGAATATTCTCCAATCATCTGTTGTTGCTTCTGTTCCTACTATGTTATTTCCTAAATCAATATAATCTCCAATATTTGAGTAATTTACTGATGATATTGGTACTGGTGTTTTTTCTGGAACAGCTACTGTCCATACTCCATCTATTTTTTCTACTTGGATATCAGATGATAAAGCAACTACAGGACGAGCGCACTTATTAGGATCGTTATAATAGTCGTAAGAAACGTTGCTGTTCACATATAACACAGTATCAGGATTCCTATATTCAGGCGTAGACAACCAATAGCCACCACATGTATTATTTGCAGCTGAAGTTGTGTCTGGTATATATAAGTCTCCATCTATCGTTGGATAACTTGTATATACTAAATTTGTTCCATTTTTTGTATTATAACTGCTCA
>JAUNJJ010000323.1 GCA_030533325.1 Oscillospiraceae bacterium | reverse complement strand
GAATCAAATGTTGCTAATAGATGCTTTTTCAAAGTTGTCAGCTGAATTTTCCGATTATATATTGGAAATTTATGGAGATGGTGAGTTGAAAGAACAACTTCAAGATAAAATTAAGAACTATGGATTTCAGAATAGAATCTTTCTCAAAGGTACATACAAAGATATCCACTCGAGAATCTATAATGCGGCACTTTTTGTTCTAACATCTGATTATGAGGGGATGCCTAACGCATTGTTGGAAGCAATGGCATTGGGGTTGCCATGTATTTCAACTGACTGCAGACCTGGAGGTGCAAGAGAATTAATTAAAGATGGGATAAATGGAGTGATCGTTCCCTGTGGTGATGTTAAAAGACTTACTAATTCTATGGAAGAAATGTTGAATAGTCAGCAAAAGGCTATTGAAATGGGAAATGCTGCGCTTCAAGTGTATGATCAATTTAATCCAAATGTCATTTTTACAAAATGGGAGAATTTTTTTTCTGATTTAGTTATAAAATAGCTTGAGAATTTTGAATTTTAGAATTGATAACAGATCATGTTAGTTTGAATCATTTGTTAGAATTTTGAAAATTAATGATGAAAATATATGTATTAAAAATAACATACATGAAATCAGAGGAGTAATAGTATATGTGGCAATATAATTTATTAATAGCATTGATATTGATCCTTTTGACTATTAAATATAATATCAATTCTAACGGAACAAAGGAAATATCTTTTAGAATAAACAATAGGAAAAGAAAAATCAGTTTTGATAATTTGGCTCTTATTATTTGCTTTTTATACTATTTTATCATTTATTCATTTCGAAATTATACCGTAGGAATTGATTTAAAAAATTATCTTATCAGATATCATGCTTTTGCAATCACTCCTTTTAAAGAAATATTTAAATTAGCAGATCATTATTCTTTTGAATATGGATTTTCCGTTTTTGTCAAGATTTTGACATATATTTCGGATTCGGCATTATTCTTTATGATAGTTACTGGGGCTATAATTTCCTTTGGATTTTATAGATATATAAAAAAATATTCGAATGATGTGTTGTTTAGCTTTTTGATATTTTTTACCTTTTCAATGGGAACTGGAGCGATGAACGTAGTCAGACAGTATTTGGCTATTGTCATTTTGCTTAAATCTATAGATTATATAGAACAGAATAAGCTTTTCAAATTTTCTCTTTTTGTATTATTAGCAACTACAATACATATGGGTTCCGTTGTTTTTATAGTGCTGTATCCATTGGTTAAACTCACAAAACTTGATGCTCGTTATGTACTTGCTGTTTTAGGTAGCACGTTGGTGATGGCATTTTGGGGAGATAAACTACTAAATCCGATTATTGCACAGACCTCTTTTGCGTGGTATATCGGAAGAGCCGGTTCTGGAGAAAGTATGTTGTTTTTTTCTGTTATATTGACATTTCTTCTTTTCTTCTGGAAAAAAAAGGATGATGATATGATAGAAAGAGAAAAAATATGGTTCGATATGATGATGTTAAGTATTCTATTTAACGCTGCTGCGCTACACTTAGGAATGTTTGAGAGAGTGATGAGGCTCTTTTATCCAGCACTGATAAATTTGGTTCCAAATGCTTTGAGTGGTTTACCAATAAAAAAAATAGAGATTAAGAAAGTAACAAGGACGATGTTAATAATCTTTTTCGTACTATTTTTTGCATACATAATGTATACAGAAAATGGAAATAAATCAGCGGGAACCTATCCTT
>JAUNJJ010000322.1 GCA_030533325.1 Oscillospiraceae bacterium | reverse complement strand
TCGAATTACTTTCTTATTTTCTAATTCTAATAATTTTTTATCTATCGTCTCATTTTTTATCCCACAAGCATTTTCGTTGTGATTATAATCAACACATCGAAATACATCCCGATAACAACATAGATTTTCTGAATCAAACAATTCATAAATTCGATCCTTTTTTACAGGAGTATCTGTTTTATTATTTGATAATTTGATTATCTTTAAAAACAGACATCGTTGTACATTATCCGGCAATGCATAAACATTTGTTGCACTTCTAAAAAAATCAGCCATAGAAAGACCAGTTCCAATATATTTTTCAACATCATAATTACCATTTTTTAATCCTATTGTAACCAAAATTATTATCTTCATCAGATTAATTATATCTATTTTCTCTCTATTAAGTGAAAAAGATATTTTTCCTTTAAAAAGACCTTTAGTAAAATTCACCTTTAACCCATCCTGCCATGGTTCAAGTTTCATATCTGAATATATATCTTGCGGTCCGAACTTCCATTCAAATATTTTTATTACTATTTCCTTTTCGGTCTCATTTTGGAAAGTTACATTCCAATCATCCTGAAGTATTTTTGGTACTCCACTTGGTAGAGTTTCATAAGAAATTTCCCGTTCCATCACAAACCTCTTCTATCATTTAAATTCAAAGCTTCACAATAAAAAATTTATAGTCCCATTATCCTACTATCAAGTTCAACAATGATAACTTTTATTAGAAAAATATAAATTCATACATATTATTATATCCTATTTTCAAAAAAAGTTCAACTATATTTTTGTATAAATAAACAATATAAATCCAACCCGAATATATCACATCCAACAAATCAACCTAAAGGGATTCTTTTTGTACGAATCAAATATGCTACAAATCAATTATCATCTGATATTTAGATCAGATATTTCAATTGTATATAATATTATTTCTTATTCACCTTCGGATTCATCTGCTGCCAGTAAGAGATTTTAACCTATATATCCACTCTGTTGAACCTGAGCAATTCCCTCGCCGTTTCAACCGAATCCACGCCTTCCTTATTCTTTACAGGTGCAAATTCTCTTTTTCTGTCCACTTCAAATGCAAGACAGCTGTCCTGAAGTTTTACCATATCAAGGACCAGTGTTTCGAATTTATAGGCATTCGGTTCTTCCGGTGTAATAACATTCCCCTCTGCGTCAAGACATTTCACCTTTTTGAATGCACGGTGAAGCGGAAGGTGCATTCCGAGTATATCGTTCAGCTTGTCTATACGGAACACATAGTTGAGGATTACTCCCCAGTTGTATGAAAGCGTTCCGTCATTTTCGCGACTGGTAAGCATTTCATCTGTCATTTCGTAATATTCAACGATTGACGGTTTTCCGTCTTCAAGGCACATAACCCCCACGCGTTCCTCCGGTGCTGCCTTTGATACCACCTTCGCACCCGACTGCATTCCGGATTCAATCACTGCTCCGATAAATACAGAATCAGCCATTCGCTGAAGTACATTGTCAACTGCAAATACATTCAGCCACTCAATTCGGCAGTCCTTTAATGTTTTCAGAACTCCTGATTTAACCATTGAGGCATACCATCCGCCGTTTCCGTTTGGTGTTCTTAAAGTGAGTCCCTAGCCTTATCAATTTGTAACTACTGCTTTAAATATCCCTTTAACCAAATAAAAATATCCATACCTATTAGTTTTTTCATTGAAATAACGTTAAAAACGTGGTATAATATATCTGGATAACAGAT
>JAUNJJ010000321.1 GCA_030533325.1 Oscillospiraceae bacterium | reverse complement strand
ATTTCTAAATACTGAATAAGCCAATCCAGAAAAAGGACTCCGCAGAATATAACACATAATATCATGTTCGGCTTTATAGCAAACCTTAAGACGACTGCAAAAAACTGTCCTAATACTGCGCCAGTGCATCTGGCACATAATGGGAACTGGTGTCCTTTATAAAAAAAACTCCTATCTGGACGCTGATGACAACCGAGTGCGTTACCTAGTTTCATGAGTTTGTTATTTATATTCAATCTGTGCCTCCATTCTTTTTATATATTTCTAAGCTGTGCTCTGCGTTGGACAATTCTTTTTTCGTTTTCTCATATGAAACCATATTATCCTTGAACTTTTTCAGCTTTTTGTATGACTTCTCTTTATCCTGGTAAATGTCCCAAAGCACGTTTAACTCGGAAGCCTTTTCTGGATCGATCCTTTTTTGAGCTTTTTTTAAGAAAGTTTCTAAGATTGTAATCAAAGCCAATGTTATGAACGAACCTATGGCAAGGAGCACGATCCCATTGATGATTTCCAGCGATGATAACATAGCCAGAACGCAAATAGTTGTAAATAGTATTGCTGTACCAGGAAGCAAGTAATAAAGTACATTAAGTGTCCTCAAGAGTATTGATGTGGAGAAAAATGATTTTTGGAATTGATCATGGCGCTCTTTTGCGCTGTGATATTCTTGTGTTGCTTCTTCAAACTGTCTATCGAAATCCTCCGGTTTATTTTTCAGAGATTCTTCCAGGCTTTCGATTTTTCGCTGCAAATCTTCAATATATCTAACCTTACTTTGCAGTTTAGATTCATAATCTCCCGATTGAAATTTACTCCCACAGGAATGACAAATCCAATATTCTTCCGTTTTTGAGCGCATCCCACAAAAGCTAAACAGTAAGCCAACCGGTCCAAAAATCAACCATCCACAACATCCATTTGAGATAGATGGGCCTTTTAATGTTGTGTTAGTCATGTATTGCGTATTTTCGCTCCCACAATTCGGGCATCTCATATTCGTACACCTCGTTTCTGCTGTAAAATAAGTTTGGTTTAATGATCTTTTTTCCATAGCCTCAAATTAAGACAAATACTTATACGCAAATTAATTCGGAAAATAAAATATTATTCATGTGCATAGCTGACGACTTTTTTTGTCTACATATCTCTTTTCAGAATCCATTATATACATATAGTGTTTAATAATCAATACAATTGCTGGATTATCAAACATAATATCTTGTGCTTTGAAAATTAAATAATGGATATACTATACGTGATAGGAGGATGGCGGCATGACACGGCCTATAAACCCGATTTTTTTAGGTATTGGTACGAGGATCGCTCACCTGCGCCGAAAGCGTGGTCTAACGCAGGCGAAGCTTTCGGAACAGTTGGACATCACGGATAAACATTTGTCAGAATGTGAAAGGGGGCTTACCAGCCTTTCACTGGAAAAAATGTTTCTGCTGTGCGACATTCTGGAAACGGACATGGAATACCTGACACGGGGGAATGATATTACGAAACATGCCGTTGACCTGCCGGATTACATTATGGATTTTTTACGATCGGACAATGCCGACCAGCGAAAATTGATACAGGACTATTTTAAAATGTTTAAGCGTATCCACGACGACTAATCCCCACCGATTTATGCGGCGGGGATTATTTTTGTACACAGGCTCGTATGGGGATTTATTGGCCTGTCCGTAATTTTTACGAGACAGGGACTTCCCTTTTTTGGTAAAAAAATATAT
>JAUNJJ010000320.1 GCA_030533325.1 Oscillospiraceae bacterium | reverse complement strand
CACAAAAGGAAGCTGATGGTATAGTAAAAGAAGCAGAAAATATAATTATTGCTATGATTGATGAACACGAAATAACAAGAAAAGCTTATGAACAAAAAGCAGAAATTATAGAAACTGCGAACGAAATGTCTAGAGAAATTTCTAAAGGAACTAAAGATTATGCAGATAATGTTTTGTTAGAATTAGAAACTACTTTAGAAGAAGCTCTAAAAACAATTCAAAATAATAGAAGAGAATTAAAATAATAGTCGGTGCCAAGAAGAAGCCAGAAATAAGAGAATTTTCTCTCCGATTTCTGGTTTTTATTATTAATAAGATTGACTTAAAAGCATTTAATGTAATATACTTCAATAAGATAAATGTCAATTTTAAAGGAGGATCAAAAAACGTGGCAAAAAGGAGAAAAAAGAAAAATCAAGTAATGAATAAAGACATAACAGTAGTAATATTAATAGTTATAAGCATATTGCTGGCTGTTTTAATATATGGTTCTGCGGGAACAATTGGAAAAACTATAAATCCAATTTTAGGCGGATTAGTGGGGTATATTAAATATTTATTACCTATTGCCACATTTGTAGTAGCAATATATATTGCTTGTGATGATAAAAAATATATAATTTCAAAATTAATACAATGTGCAGTATTTTTAATGTGTGTATCTATAATTTTAACAACTTATCAAATCTCTAAAGGAAATATTACAACTAGCAATGGATTTTCTAATGCAATAGAAGAGAGTTATAAATTAGGAAGTAAAACTATTGGAGGAGGTGCGATAGGTGCAATAATTGCTATACCATTAATTAATATGTTTAGTCCAGTAGGCGCAATTATAGTATCTATAGGAATTTTAATAACATTATTTGTATTTATATTTGGAATAAAACCTTCAGAAATTTTAGCTTCAATAATAGAAAGAGCAGAAGAAAAGAAAGAAGAAGTTAAAGAAGAAAAAACAAAAAACAAAGAATTAAAATTAAAGTTAAAAGAAGAGCAAAAAAAGAATAAAAAGCAAATAATACCAGAAGAGATACTAGAAGATCAAATTACAATTAATTTAGGGAAAACGAAAACAGAACCAAAAAAATATACTCATGATGCAGACTTAATTCCAGAAAAAAAGAACAATCCAAATGAGTTAGAAAATTTATTTAAACAAGAGCAAGAAGTAAAAGAAGAAAAAACTAAGGAAGTATTACAATTAGAGCATACATTAACTGTAGAAGAAGAAAACTACGAATTTCCTCCAATAGAATTGTTAAGTGAGGGAACTCCTACACAAATGAAAGGAGGAAAAAAGGCAGTTACAGATACTGCAACTAAATTACAAAAGACCTTATATAGTTTTGGCGTATCTGCAAAAGTAGAAAATGTTTCTGTTGGTCCTGCTATTACAAGATATGAGCTAAAACCAGCAGAAGGAGTAAGAGTTAGCAAAATTGCAAATTTAGCAGATGATATTGCCTTAAACTTAGCAGCAGAAAGCATTAGAATTGAAGCACCAATTCCAGGTAAACAAGCAGTTGGAATAGAAATACCAAATAAAGAAAAAGAAATGGTACACTTAAGAGACATTATTGATACAGAAGCATTTAAGAATGACAAATCGAAATTAGCTTTTGCTTTAGGAAAAAATGTAGCAGGAGAAGAAGTAGTAACAGATATTGCAAAAATGCCACATGTATTAATTGCAGGTTCTACAGGTTCTGGAAAGAGCGTTTGCATAAATACTTTAATTGCAAGTATTATTTA
>JAUNJJ010000319.1 GCA_030533325.1 Oscillospiraceae bacterium | reverse complement strand
AAAGTCAGAAATTGAAGGTGTTGTAATTTGCAGAAATCAGAAATTATAACTGTAAGATCTAAAAGAAAAAATGTTTCAGTCAGCATTGACAGTATCCTTTATGTGCTTATGAAACGCAACAATGCTGAAATACATGTTTCCAGTGGTGATGTTTATGTAACAAGAATGACCTTATCCGAACTGGAAGAAAAGCTCGGTGAAGGTTTTGCGGAGGTTCGCCGCGGATGTCTTGTGTATGCAATGGCGGTATATGATGTCACAGACAGGATAAATCTCAGTAACGGCGAGTCGCTGAACTATACGGCACGGAAGAAAAAAAGTATCATTGCAGCTCTGCATGAAAAACAGCGGAACATAATCAGTAGTTTTTACAGAGATGACGTACCAAAAACTAAAGAAGAATACCGCAGTCATTATATCAGCTTTGAAAATATGCCTTTTGCATTTACAGATATCGAGATGATATTTAACGAGGAAAAGCGTGCTGTTGACTGGGTATTCAGATACGGAAATGAAGCACTGGCAAAGCTTGAAAAGGTGCCTCTTGAAAGACTTATCGGAAGTTCATTTGGCAGTCTTTTTTCCAATATGGACTCAAAATGGCTGAGGTGTTATGAGCGTGCCGCACTTTATGGCGAAACTATGGAGATAACTGACTACAGTCCGGAGATAGATACCAATCTGAAAATAATATGCTTTCCGACTTTCAGAGGTCACTGCGGGTGTATATTGCTTGATGTCAATGATGTAAACTCTGCCGGATGAACGACTTGAATCCGGCAGTATTTTTATGGATTCAAAATGACTGAGATGTTATGACTGAGCCACACTTTAATAAAATACCAGATTTTTCTGCATTGAACTGATTTTTGAAATATGTTATAATGTAGTCAGAAGATAAACTGATTTCTGTCGAAATATGGAATAAATACATATTATGGATAGTAAAATTTGTAAATTCCTCTAATTGACATTTATTCTCTTTTACTGTAAAATATAGTCATATCAACTTCTTATTTACAGGAAGAATAAATTCAGAAAAGAGATTAACACTATGTCAGAAAACAGAAAAATCTACGATGTTACATTCAAAAGAATGTTCCGCTTATCCGGCAGGATGCTGATTAAGTTTGTAAACAAGGTATTTGAAAAGAACTTTCCGCTTGATTCGGAGATAAAATTTCTGGATCCCAACAGCGAAGACGAAGAAAATGCGATACTCGAAAAGGATATTTACTTTGAGATATGCGGAGAGAGATTTCAGATAGAGGCACAGACATACTGGGACGATATGATGTTCCGGCTGTTTGAATATGCTGTGAGCAACCCGGGAGACGGATATGAGAAAACTGATGAATGCCATGCTGAATACCGTATGCCGAAGCAGGCTGTTGTATTTCTGAAGGGAAAAAACAGAAAACACGATAAGCTGTACATAAAACTAATACTTCCGGATGATCAGGAAGTGGAGTATTCAGTCAAAGCAGTAAGGGCACTCAGCTACACACCGCAGGAACTTGTGGAAAACGACCTTGAGATACTTCTGCCGTTTCAGATTATCAGGATGTATAACAGGGTTAATAACTATGACAGTTATACAGATAAAAAGAAAGAACAATTTCTCAGTGATTTTAAGAAGATGTGCAAAGATATTAGGTACACCATGGATTCGTTGCTGAGAGATGAAAGGGTCACAAACGATGAGTATCACGAAATGCTAAACATAACCTGCTCACTGGAAGAGCATATTTACAGTAA
>JAUNJJ010000318.1 GCA_030533325.1 Oscillospiraceae bacterium | reverse complement strand
CTGAATTTAGAGCTTCTAAATGCTGAAAAAGAAAAGCTGAAAAAATAAGCGAAAATAGCTATATCACAGCTGAAAAGCCATAGTACATCGTTTTTATTTCGTTTGATTTTGCAAACATTTGCTCATACCCGTCCATATCCTTATTTGATGATCCCATCCCATTAGCACATTTACACTGAAGAGAGTCTCACAGACTTTTTATGACTCTTATTTTCGGCATTAATATCAAATATAGTTCTTAAACTAAAATTATAATAAACTTAACGGCAGGGAAAAGAAATGATTGAGTATAAACAGATTCCTAAATTAGTAGAGGGAAAATGTCGGTTGTGCAAAAAGACAGTATCACAACACAAGACAGCAGTTGTATATATTTACAATAGTGAAATGGACTCCAAAAAAATATCTGTAGAATTGTTATATTGCCCATCTTGTAAGATTAAATACGCCAACGCAAATATTTTCACTCAGATTAGACTTAATAACAAAGGATACCGTGCTGTTGGATTTATGCTCAATTCCAAATCAGGACGTAAGGCATTAATAGAAAAAGCAAGTACTTTCCCAAACAATTACGAAAGAAATAAGAAGAATAAAAAAACCGAGCATCCGCATCCAGGATTCGATGCATACTCGATAAAAGGAAACGCAATGGATATTGATGTTCATATTGTGAACGATTTTAACAGAGAATGTGTTATATGCAACAAAAAACTAACCCCACGAACAATTTTCATTCCGATTAGTGAGTCTTTATGCGTGCGTTTTAAAGGGGATTTTTGTGGAGAACATTTTTTAACAAAACCATCAAAAAAAATGCAACAACTCTTGGACGGAAATCCATACGCCAAACATATTAAACCTAATTTTGATTACTATTTCAGAAATTATTTGTTCGCTAATGAAGTCTTTTCCAAAAGCGAAACATATTTCATTTTACTTCTAATGAAGCGCCTAAACAAGGAACGCAAAAAAACAAATGCAATAGCTGTAATCATTAGCAATGAAGAACGCGAAATTTGCCCGGATGTTCAAATAATTGATTACAAGGGTAACGAGGCAAGACAGCTTTTAACAGATATTTTCAAACGAGATAAAAAAGATGTGGTTTATTCTAACAATACATATCATGTGTATTATATGAAAACGAAAGATTCATACGCAGATATAGTACCAGATGGCATTGTTATTCAATCTGGTGGAGGTTATCATAGAAGTATTAAAAACAAGCAGTATGAACTAATTCACGTATTAATGTATTCTCCATATACACAAAAATATGAATTAATATGTGCAACATATGATAAAATGGAATATATATGCTTTATCGACATTTCTATATTCCGGAGTTTTATTTCCAAATATGGCAATCCTGGAATAGAGATTTACCCGCCAACGTACAATACAGGGCGCTCTGATTTCCTAAATGAAGAATCTTTACTTCATATCTTTGGATATAATGTAAACCAGAAAGACAATTTATCCGACAATACACGTTGCTCTATTTTGGCCGAAATTATTGACTTAGAATTAATGCAGCCACAAACAATTGTACGACTCCTTATTGGATGTTCCAACAGAATGAGGGGAAAAGGACATTATAAGGCTTGTGCAAAATATGATCACGATATTCAGTATGTAAAGGAATACAAAGTTAACCCCCAGCGGTTCCTAATTGCAGATATTGGTTCTCCTAAGAAAAGTAGAGAGACTATGAAAAAAAGTCTGTAAATTAGATCTTCTATGATAATGACAGGCGAGA
>JAUNJJ010000123.1 GCA_030533325.1 Oscillospiraceae bacterium | reverse complement strand
AGCCTTACAATTCTTAGCAAAATCTGCAAAACTTTACATGCAGACTTTGGGGATATTGTAGAGTATGTACCGGATGCAGAAATATGGGATTTGTATAATGAGAACAGAGAGCTTCTGGGAAAAGAACATGTAAGAGGAGAGCAGCTACCGATAGATGGATATCATCTGGTGGTGCATGTCTGGATTCGTAATTCTAAGGGAGAGTACCTTATCTCGCAGCGTTCTGCAAACAGACCAACATACCCTTTGATGTGGGAATGTGTAGGTGGTTCGGTTGTAAAAGGTGAGGATAGTTTATTAGGAGCAATCCGAGAGGCAAAGGAAGAAGTTGGAGTTGATTTAATGCCGGAAAATGGACAAGTTCTTTTTACAAAGACACGAAAAATCATTGAGGGAAAAATCTATAATGATATTATGGATGTTTGGCTGTTTGAATATGATGGAGAAGTTGATTTGGGCAATGCCACAACGGATGAAGTAGCACAGGTTGCTTGGATGAACAGGGGACAGATTAAAGAATTATTTGATGCTGATATGTTTGTAGAGACGTTGGAGTACTTCTTTACGGAAGTGGACAAAGAAAGGAGTTAAATGTTTAAATTTGTATTTGATTTAGCTACAGAACCATTGGGATTACCGATTGATTGGTATTATGAATGGATTATATTAGGAGTAATCGGATATATTGCATATTTGATTGCGTATGATAAAGTTGGAAGTTTATATCATGGGGATTTTATTTCAGGGAGAGCAGCAGGATCATTTTTTCACTGGATTATTCGAACTATTTATTTTATCGTTATGTGGGCTGTTACATATGGAGTGATTTGGACTGGTAAATTTGTTATGGCACATAAAATACAAGTCACTATTGGTATATGTAGTATTGTGGCGGTTGTTATAGCTGTAAAAATATTTATTTGGATTAAAGAACGAAATAAATTGGTCAAAGTGTCAGTAAAAGTTGAAGATAATGATAACCGGTAAAATGCTTTAGAAATAAAGAAAGTTGGTGCATATATGAAAGAAAAAGAACATCAATCCATAGAGTGGAAGGAATCATGGCAGGATGAATATTTGAAATGGATTTGTGGATATGCCAATGCCTACGGTGGAACAATATACATAGGTACGGATGACGATGGTAATGTTGTAGGTATTGATAATGCAAGAGATTTATTAGAGCGAATTCCTAATAAGATTACTGATACAATGGGAATCATTGCAGATGTGAATTTGTTATATAAAGGCGAACTTGAGTATCTGCAGATAATTGTTGATAAATATCCATCTTTAATAAGTTTTCGTGGGAAATATTATTATCGTTCCGGAAGTACCATGCGTGAGATTACTGGAAAGGAATTGGAAAGAGCTTTGTTAAAAACGCAGGGAAGAACATGGGATGGTGTGCCTCTACCAAAACTGACAGTATCTGATTTAAAGCAGGATGCAATACAGCTATTCAAAGATAAGGCAGTGAAAAGAGGAAGACTTACAAAGGAAGAAGTCAGCGTGGAAGATACTATCTTGATGGATAACCTTCACTTAATTGATGAGGATGGGTATTTGATAAGAGCAGCAATGCTTGCATTTTATAAAGATCCAGAGAAGTGGGTAACAGGCTCTTATATCAAAATCGGCTATTTTGGAAAATCAGATTCGGATTTGGTGTATCAGGATGAGGTGCACGGACCTTTGATAGAGCAGGTAGATAAGACTGTAGATTTGGTATACACGAAATATATGAAGGCATTGATTGATTATGAGGGTGTACAGAGAATTGAACAATTTATGTTTCACAAGGACGCATTCCGTGAGATTTTGTTGAATGCCATTGTTCATAAGGATTACAGTAGCTGCAATCCAATCCAGATTAGCGTTTACGAGGACAAGATATATATTTGGAATGATGGTGAGATGCCTCCAAATCTGGATTCAACTGACAAGTTGTTTATGAAGCATTCATCAAAGCCTTATAATCCGAAATTGGCAAATATCTTTTTCAAAAGCGGTATGATTGAAGCGTGGGGAAGAGGATTTGAGAAGATTAGGGAAGCCTGTGTGTTGTATGATGGACCATTGCCGGAATACGAGATTAATGAGGCTGGAATTATGGTTCTGTGTAAGGCTTGTGATAAGTATTTGGGGTTGTTGAGGAATGATGGTCAGCATCCTGACCATTATCCTAACCAAAATGGTCAGGATTTGAACAAGCAAATCATTGATTTTTGTAAAGAACCGAAATCGGTCCAAGAAATAATGGATGAATTTTATTTTGATAGCAGGACAAGTTTTAGAAGAAAGTATTTAACACCTATGCTGAAAAATGGTGTGTTAAAGATGACTATACCGGAAAAGCCATCAAGTAAAAATCAGAAATATTTTTCGTGAGAAAATAACCTAACCACATCTTAACCAATGTGGTTAGGTTATAGCAAATGATGAAAATATAGAAAAGTAAGAGTTCCGGATGATAAATAGGATAAGAAAGAGGTGTTTTTACAAATGTGGAAGGATAGCGAAACAGAAATTGACTATTTGGATTTTTCATACATTGTTGAAATTATGAAAGATACGATAAATGATGAAAAGTTGTTGCCTTCGTGCATTGGCTTGTATGGAGATTGGGGAAGCGGAAAATCAAGTCTGATGCATATGTGTAAGAAACAATTAGAAGAGCAAAAGGATGGAACTGTATGTTTACTCTTTAATGGCTGGTTATATGAGAGCTATGATGATGCAAAAACTGCTATTTTAGCATCAATTTTAGATGGGATAAAAGAAGGTCGTGAGTTGTCTGGGACAGCAAAACTAACATTGAAAGCCTTGTATGATAGTATTGATAAATTTAAAGTTATAAAAGGTGGTATAAAATTTGGTATGGATATGGCGATTACAGGCGGTCTCGGCGCTATAACCAATCTCGCAATAAAAGAAATTGCAAAGAAAGCCAAAAAGGTTGCCGAAGATGTTGATGAAGAAACCATGCTTCAAGCAATAAAAGATAAATTGGACTATAAAGAAGTTCGTGAGGATATACGGGAGTTTAGAGAAAAGTTTGCGGGATTAATAAAAGAAGCAGGCATTAAAAAACTAGTAATATTTGTTGATGAATTGGATAGATGCAATCCGGCTACCATATTAGATACACTAGAAGCAATGAGACTCTTTTTGTTTAATGGAGATGTATCTTTTGTTATAGGAGCTGATGAGAGACATGTTACATATGCAATCAGATCAAAATTTAATGATATTGAAGGTATTAATATGGATATTGGAAAAGAGTACCAAGAAAAGCTTATTCAGTATCCAATAAGAATTCCTTGCATGAATATGGATGAAACAGAATTTTATATAATGTGTTTGTTATCGGAAATTGAATTGAATGAAACAGAATTTGATGGTTTGTTGAAGTTTTTGCAAGCAAAGAGAAAAGAGAATCCATTAGAATTTTCTATAACAATGGAAATTCTTAGGGAGTATAATGAAAAAATTGCCACAAGATTAAACGATAGCTTAGTTTTATCAAAGCAACTATCAGGGATATTGACCCAAGGGCTGAATGGAAATCCTCGGCAATGTAAACGTTTTCTAAATACACTGGATATGCGACAAAAGATGGCGAATTATAAGAATGTTACGTTAAAGAGCAGTGTCTTAGCGAAAATAATGGAAGTCGAGTATTTTCAAACACCTTTATTTAGAAAAATGGTTAGCTTACTGGGTGACAATATGCTAAAAACAGAATTAGAAGGATTTGAAACAGATCAAGAAGATAAAATAAGTGCATTGGATCCATGGAAAAACGAATTGTGGGTTAAAAAATGGATGAAGGCGAAACCAATGTTGTCAGAGGAAAAGTTAGAAAACTATTTTTATTTTATGCGAGCATCTGCTAAAGATAATATATTTACGAGTGTTGAGAAAATGAGTGAAGAGGCAAAGAGAATATTTGAAGGGCTTTTAAAACATTCAGATTTAGCTTTTAATCAGGCTAAAATGGCTGTTGATAAAATGTCGGTCTTTGATCAACATCAAATTTTAGACGGTTTGTATCAAGATATGGTTAGTGATGAAAGCTATGAAAAAGAAAAGGTGAGATTTTTCTTGCAATGGGGTGCATTAAACGAGCAGTTGCAAGAAAATACAATTAAGTATTGTACAGATTTATCAGCACAGAAAATTTCGGTATCTCAGATTCCGTATTTTGAAGGCTTTTATGCTCAATGTAAAAATCAGGGAGCAATGAAGACTATACTTGAGCGATGGAAAAGCGAAAATGCAACACTTAAAACAGCGATAGAGGATTTTCTATAGAAAGTACAGAAAGGTAATAAATTATGGGAACATCAAGTAGTCATTCAGGAAATAAAGATAATAAAGGACTTTTACCAAGCGATTATGACGGACAGCAATCAAAGCCAGAAGTTAGTTGGCAAGCAACGAAAACAGGGTTTTCCAAATATATAAATGGTCACGGAGGAAGCGTTAGTAAAACTGCTAAAAACTATGTGAAGGCAGCAGGTGGTACTGCGGGCTTGGTTAATAGCTCAAAATCAGGAATTAAAGGTGCTATAAATATTGGAAAGTTGTTTTCGAATATTCAGAAACAAGGTTATCAGAAAACCTTTGATGATTTAGGGATAGAATATCAAGGTAAGAGCGCAAAAGAGATTTGCTCTGGCTTGGTAAATTATATTTCAGATTCAGCGGATTCAAAGGAAGATTCAGTGGCAAGGATTGCAGCTGTAAATGCAATGTCGAAAATGTATGAATATATGGAGAATAATAACCTGGAGCTGCAGTCATTAGATAAGGTTGATAATGAGCTAATGGAACAGGTTCTTGGTACATATGTTGAATGTTATATTTGGGGAAGAATTTTAAATGATTTACAATATTGTCTAGAAAAATATTCTGATGACATTGACAGAACTATGAAAGTTGAGCAAGAAATGAAGGATTATGTTTCCAGTAAAGTTAAGACAACATTTCAAATAAAAGAAATTAGAGACAAAATATTTGGGCACCACTCAATAGAAGATGGAATAGAAGCACTATATGAAAAATGCTATTCTGTATTGGAGGATATGTAGTTATGAAAATAGTTTGTAAACTTTCGGAAGATGAATTTGAAGTGAAAGAAAGCAAAATTATTAATTTGAATTGTAAAAAGGCGTTCAAATATACATTTTGGAAACAAAATAATATTTATGCCGAATTCTACAAAGATGAAGCAATTGATATGTTATATTTATCGTTAGCTGTGTTTGCAGCAGACAGACTGATACTTCGCGAAAATGGAGAGGATGCATGGAGTAGAGAAATTGAGTTATATATGCCGGTTTTATGTGTTGATAAATGGATTTCATGTCAGTCTTTAGTAGATGAAATGTTAAGTTTTCTTACAGGAGACAGGTGGAAAATTTGTTTTAGGGAAAGGGAATTGACGGAGGTAGAGAAGAAAGCGAAGAAAAAGTGGGAAAGAACAACTGAGAAGAATGTGAATATATCAAGAATCTGTATGTTTTCTGGTGGCTTGGATTCTTGTATAGGTGCGTTGAATTTACTCTGTGATAAAGAGGATGCTTCTGATACGTTTTTTGTGAGCCATTATGGTGGAGGAAAAGGAACTGTAGAATATCAAGGAATGTTAAAAGATGCATTCATTAACCGGTTCAATGTAGATGAAAGTAACTTTGTTCAAAATTATGCAGCTATTGTTACAAAAAAGAAAGACAAAAAAGAAGATACCACACGTTCCCGTTCCTTTATGTTTTTCTCTCATGCTATTGCATATGCAAGTGCTATGGGTAAAGAGATAGAGCTAATAATACCAGAAAATGGGTTAATTTCGTTAAATATTCCGTTAGCATATACAAGAACGGGAACAAGTAGTACAAGAACAACACATCCACATTATATGAAAATGCTACAGGAATTGATTGCAGAATTAGGTCTTCAAGTTAAAATCAAGAATCCGTTTCAGTTTAAGACAAAAGGTGAAATGATTTTAGAGTGTAAAGACAGAGTGTTTTTGCAAGAAATATTAGATAAAACTATGTCATGTTCACATCCGGATGTCGGAAGACATCAAGGTATGAAAACAACCATGCATTGCGGATATTGCTTACCATGTACTATTAGAAGAGCCTCCATTCAAAAGGGGGGATTGCACGACACAAGTACATACTTTGATAGTAGGTATAAGAAACTCCCTATCGCAAGACAAGCATATAGAACTTATAAATGTGCATTTAGTAATTTTGATGAAAATAATGCATTTTTGAGAATTCAAGAGTCAGGGCCGATTATAGAAAACATAGAGCAATTTGCAGATTTATATGTGCGTGGTATGAAAGAAATGAGAGAGTGTCTGGAGAAAATAAATGTTTAATTTTTATATGGATGCACATATGCATTTTGATTTATATGATGATAGAAATGAAATATTAAGATATGTTGCGCAAAAAGAGTCTTATACCATAGCAGTAACTAATTTGCCACAGCTCTTTGAAAAGTATAAGCATCAATATGTGGAAAATAAATATTTTCAATTAGCCCTGGGATTTCATCCAGAATTGGTGCATCAATATAGCAATCAGCAGATGCTTTTTAAGGAACTGATAAATGAAACTAGATTTATTGGTGAAATTGGTTTGGATTATACAAAAAAGTCAAAAGAAGATGTAATGTGTCAAACGGAAATATTTGAAAAAATAATAGAGTGGTGTTCTGGGAAAAATAAAATATTAAGTATTCACAGTCGGTCTGCTGCAAAGAAAGTGATTGATATACTTAATGGTTTTGAAGGAACTGTCATTTTACACTGGTATTCTGGTGGAATAACTGATTTAAGGAGGGCAATAGAGCAAGGTTGTTATTTTTCTATTAATCATCAAATGTTGCAGAGTGTAAATGGAAGAAATATTGTTGGAAATATTCCGGTAGATAGAATTTTGCTTGAAAGTGATGCTCCTTTTACAAAAGGGCTAAGTGAGAAATATACAATTGATTTTAATGATGAGATATACAAGTATATAGGGGAGTTGTATCATCAAGAAATTGATGTAGTAAAGAAGAGGATAAAGGCAAATTTTGCGGAAGTGTTAAAAAAGTAGTGGAATTGCATTTGGAGGTACAAGTGGAACGAATATCATATTTGTTGCAAATAATTATGGATTATATGTTAAATAATAATTTGAGTATTGATAAAGCAACATTTTTTACAGTGATAATCGGGCAAATTACAATATATGGAATATTATTGACATTTTATCAATTTGTAGCATCATATCAAGGTGGTGAAAAAGCTGCAACTCGCTATTTGGGAATTAACATTACTGAGTATTTTGTAAAGAAAAAGATAAAGATTTTTAATAAAATCATCTCTAAGAAGATGTTTGGCGTGTTATTGATTTTGGAAATTCTTTATAAACCATTTATGACAATATACGGAGAGACACTTGGTGCTTCAACAATTAGTATAATAAATTTTGTATGGTTTTTATTTGCTATTGGGTATTTTATATTGTTCGTTATGCTCTTCATACAATGCACAAAAAGTATATTAATGATAAAAATGAGTTCTGATGTAAAAAGAAATGGTTATATAATTAGTGAAATTAATAAAGAATTTCTGAAAAAGACAATGAAAGAACGAATAAGCAAAAATGCCATAGATTTGTTGAGACGAGATTTTGCAAATTTGCATGATGCAATTCAAGAAGATGATAATACTGAATTGCAAGGCAAATATAATCATTTGGTTTATTTGATTTTTACAGACTATATTGAGCGGAAACAATATGAAATTTCCCAAATAGAAAAGAGTGGGAGAATATTAAGAAATCAAGTACCGTGGATATATAATTCGAACTGTGAAGTACATTTGTTGCAAGAAATTATAGATGAAATATATTTTCAGTTGGATGAGCAAAATGTAAGGTCAATTTTGAATTTTTATATTGATTTAATTAGGCTAAATCTTATTAGGGCTAAACTGGCAGGATATAGTAAAGTAAGATTTAATAGGTATGATGGCTTATCTATGAAAGCGGAGGAAAAAATATTTGATGTAAGTGAATGGAAAGATGTGACATTGAAAATATATCAAAAACTGTCTGATAAAAAGAAGCAAGAGTTAATTCGCCTTTTACAAAGAGGTTTAAATCAGGAGCAGGATTTTTATGAGCAGTATTGCAAACAATGTATTAATGATTTGATTAGAGTGGAATTTGATTGTATATTTTCAGAAAAAAGGAAACAAAAGGATTTTGTAAAAATATTTGGTCAAATAATAAAAGATAAACATTTTAATGATATTTGTTCGCAAATAATAAGGGATAAAATTATTTATTATAATAGATTTGATGCAGGAGAAATCATAGGTCAGTTAAGTGGAAAAAATTGTACATATCTATTTTCGTATATAGTGCTGTATTATTCAATTTATAGATTCAGATTTGAGTGGGAATATATCAATATAAATGTATTGAGAATTCTGTGGAAGCAACATAGTAGTATGCAAGATGACGCTGAAGAAGTGATAGAAAAGATAAGAAATTCGAATATTGGACATCGTTTTGAGGATAAAATGTATTTTAAGTTCATGGAGTATATTAAAGCGAGTGTTGATGGTGAACTATTTAATATGGTTTATAATGATAAAATATTGGACGTATTTTATGTTTGGGTTATAAAAACAAGCGTTATCAATCAAGACGATTTAATGTATTCAATATATAAAGATAATTTAGATATTGATATTCAAATAGCAATTATTAATGAATTAGCAAAGCATGATGAATTGATGGGATGTGAAAGTATACATACTTGGGTACAATATATGAGATATAATACATTTGCTACGCAAAATTCTTTTCCTGGAAAACTTAATATTACACTCAGAAGTCTTTTGCTTACAAATATAAATGTTGTAATTGTTGCAAACTATGTACATGCAAATCGTTATTTTTATGGTGATGTCATTGGGTCATATTTATTAGTAAAGTTGCATGAATTGTCTGATAAGACTCAAAAGCAGAAACAAATAAAGGAAATTGTAAAAAACGCATTTATCGCAAGTAATATGGATATAGACGAATACATAAATATGATAGAGGAAGAATGTCATATGTGTAGGTGTGAAATGAATTATGTTCAAAAGGAGAAGATGAAAGAGTATTTGTTGCAGACATTTTAGAGAAAACTGTGCACAAAGAATATAGATAAAATTGTGCACAGTTTAGATGAAAACAAGTTAATTAATTATATTCATCGCATCCACATAATCCTGCAATCCGTTTTCTCTCAATGCCAGTTTTGCATACAGCAGAGGCGATTCCTCTGCTAGCCAGTACAAATATACAATATCATTCGGGTCATCAAAGATGACAGAGGAATTACATTGCTTGCAACAGATAACGAGAATGGAGTTCTCTCCGGTATTGACGATAATAGAGTCCGTAGCAGGATTATACATACCGAACCGGAAATTAAGTTTATTGTTCATGACAGTATCACTCCCACAAATATTTGGCACCATCCAACAGGTCAATAATGGCTGTTAGCATATTGGTGTATTCTGTCTGCAATTCCTTAATGTCTTCCGAAGAAGGCAGTGTATCGGAAGTGTTCCCGGTTGTGGTAAATGTCTTATGCATTTCAAGTAATTGCAGATATAATGCATTCACGGTCTGCACCAGTGGATATATAGTTTCTTTCTTGCCAACAACACAGATGCGGTTATAGATGCAGGAACGGACAAAGTAATCTTTCTTCATCATTCCGCTGGCAAGAATCCGGGCTTCGATTTGTTTTCGTTCAGCGTCAGTAATTCTGAAACTGATGGTTGGATTTTTATGTTGATTTCTCATGGTAATGCTCCTTTCGTTTTGGTTGTGGCAGCAGGCGTAACAGATAACCTGACAGCCACAGGAATTTGTTCATTGTGAATAATAAAAAAGTAGATTATATCAAGCCGATGGAAAATTATTGGT
>JAUNJJ010000122.1 GCA_030533325.1 Oscillospiraceae bacterium | reverse complement strand
CTGCGTTTTTTGAAGATAAGGATGGCAGTATCATTGCAGATATCAGGGATTCGTTTGGTTACGGATATATTGAAAAATGCAGTCCTGATTATACAATGACAGGTAAAATCAGAATATATGAACAGATCAGTAATCAGAATATGAAGATTTTAAATATGCTTTACTGTAACAGCTGTTATTATGTGGTTGCTGAAGAAACCTCCGTTTCAGAAAGTAAAATAAATATTTTCAGAGTTTCTGAAGATGGCAGCATAAATGAGTCTTTTGCTGATGCTGTTCCTGACTCTGACGGAACATATGTGTCTTCATATATTAATTCAAACGGAAATTTATGCATAGTAAGCCGTACTCAGTTGGATACAGCTCAGATAACTGTTAATGAAATGAAGCTGTCAGGGGGCAGTATTATAAACAGTTACTATGATGATTTCAGCTTTGACAGTCTTGTTCAGACAGATGGAATTTCAGATTGTTCTGGTTTTGTTTATATCCAGTCAGAAAAAGCTTTTTCATATATAGCTGAAGAGCAGAAAAATACTGAACTGAATACCGGAGGAGAGAACCGAACACTTCTTTGCTCTTCCGATAATAAAAATAAAATTCTTATGTGCTCAAATGTTTTTACGAACAGCGAAAGTCCGGTTATTTATCAGTATGACACTGAGGGAAAACTTATTGATGAACTTCATCCGGATTCTCTGAATATAACCGGAACGGCATTAAAATCCGACGTTCTTTCCGACGGAAATGTATGCACTCTTTATAAAGACAGCAGTGATAAATACTCTGTACTCTGGTCTGATTTTAAGGGAAATACAGTCAGAGAAGTTTCAGTTTTTGATGAAAAAAATCTTTCTTCTCCGAATATATGGGCAGGAACCGATAATGAACTTTACTGCCTTGGATACGATGAAGAGAATGACGTTTATTCAATCGAAGTCTATAACAGTGACGCCCGGAAAATAAGAAATTTATCCGGAATAAGCGGAGACATAAGTATTAATGAGGTTTTCTCCATGAACGGAAGTGACTATATTCTCTGTACAGATGACTCCGGTGATACAAAAATCTGTCCGGCCGGAGATGAAACTGCTGATGAATCTGAGAATTTTTCGTATCCGGAACTTGATATTGAAAAAATTTTCAGCTGCAGTGACGGAAGACTTTGTTATTTTGATTCGGATAACGTCTATAAAACCGAAGAAAAAAGTTTTAAGAGTAAAAAAATCATAAACTGGAGTAATTCCGGAATCATATACAAAGTTGAAGCAATGTGTATGCCGGAGGATGACAGAGCAGTGTGCTTTACTTCAGGAAACGGATACACAATTACTGTACTTGAACGTGCAGATGAACAAACGGCTGAAAAAATGAAAAATCAGAAAATAATAACCGTTGGCGGTGTAAGTATAAGCAGTACCGATTTTACTCAGGCCATAGAAAAATTTAATAACGACAATCCTGAATACAGGGTGTGTATAAATGATTATCTGAAATATAACAGCAGAGACCCTGAAGACTGTATTTTAAAGCTGAATCTTGATATTGTTTCCGGGAAGATACCGGACATATTTATCGGCAGTGACAGTTTTGACCTGAAATTTTATGCCGAAAAAGATATGTTCTGTGACCTGAACAGTTTTATTGAGTCAGATGAGGAAATCAGAAGGACGGATTTTCTTGAAAACATATTTGACTGCTATAAAACAAAAGAAAAGCAGTCATGTGTTCCGGTTAATTTTGATATATATGCCCTGACCGGTAAAAAAACATTCCTCGGCTCCGGAACAGGATGGACCTCTGATGAATTTTATAAAACGGCTGAAGGGAAAAATATGTTTTACGATTCCTCTGTAAGTTCTCTTTGTGAATCACTTCTGTTTGCAGACCTGAGTGACTATATTGACTGGGAAAATAAAAAATGCAGTTTCACAGACGGACGATTTGAAAAAATCGCTGAGTATATTTATACTACCGGCATTCCGGATGATAAATATATTCCGTATTACGATTATCCGACTGAAAGTGAGGAATACGGAAACTATTACAGACGATTTTCAGATAATCTCTGCTATACTGAATTATCAGGTATATCTTCACTTTCAGCTCTTGCATCACTGCAGAATGGTACGCTGAATAACGAAAAAATTGTATTAAAAGGCATACCTTCCGTTTCAAAATCCGGACCGCTTGTATATTCAAGAAATACAGCCGGAATCAGTTCGGCATCAGAAAACAAAGAAGGTGCATGGAAGTTTATCAAAATGCTGCTCTCTGATGAATACCAGACAAAGACTTCTTCCATAGCTTCTTTCCCGGTTAAAATATCAGTTTTCAATTCTCTTATCGAAAATTCACGCCGTACCGGTTTCGGTTTCAGAACCGACGGAACATTTTACGACACTGCACCGCTTACAGAAGAAGATGTTTTCGAATTTGTAAGTATTATAAAAAAAGTGAACCGTACCTATTCCTGTAACAGCAGAATTAAGGAAATAATGACCAATGTACTTGATGAGTATTTTAATGGAAAAATTAAAGTAAATGAAGCAGCTGAACAGATTCAGAATAAAGTCAGTCTTTACCTTGATGAGATAAGATGAATAAGATGGTGTTATTGATTCAGTTCAGAATCGGGTTAATATTTATCTGAGCGAATTGCAGAATGCGATGATAATATTGCCATTAACCATCGATTTAACAAATTCCGGAATAGGATATAAAACCGGAGAAAAGAATATATACGGTATTATCGCACCTGGTATTTCAGCTGCAGTATTATCTGTAGTGTCATCAAAGAAAAAACGAAACAGAGATATAGTGAACGAAAAAAATATTTTTTCGTTCACTATTGGCCGATATGCACGGAGTGACCGCAGGGAACGGATGTGCAAGGCAATATTAATAAAATAATTATAGTGAAAGTCAAATTTATTTTGACGTTCACTATAATTAATGCAGAAGAAACTATAAATATACAGAATCCGCCTGTCTGTGCATTATGTTGCAGGGGCGGATTTGCTTTATTTATATAAGAGCATAGATCTGAATAAATCGGTTGACTAAAAAATATATTTGTGATAAACTAAAACATAAGTTAGTAGATTACGAGTTAGTTTACTGAAAGGGTGATACAATGGAATTTTACTGCAGAGAAAATGAACTTGGGAAACTTAATAAACGTTATGAAAACGGAAACTGGGAATGTGTTATTATATACGGAAGACGTCGTGTAGGAAAAACTGCGCTTATAAGTGAATTCTGCAAAGGGAAACCGGCGGTATATTTTTCCGCACTGAATTCTTCTTCACGGGAAAACCTGGAGGTTCTTTCATCGGCTATAGGGGAATATAAAAATGAAAATCCGGATTCTTTTCCTGTTTACAAATCTTTTGATGATGCTTTTTCGGCAATTGAAATGCTTGGCAAAAAAGAACGACTGGTATTTGTAATAGACGAATACCCGTATCTTGCCAAATCAGAACCGTCCGTTTCTTCACGCCTTCAGCACATTATTGACCACAGGTGGCAGAACAGCAGTTTATTTTTGATTTTATGCGGATCATCGATGAGTTTTATGCAGAATCAGGTACTTGGATATGAGAGTCCGCTTTACGGGAGAAGAACAGCACAGTTCAGAATAGAACCGTTGACATACAGGGAAACTGCTGTTTTCGCCCCGGCTTTACCGGCTGAAGAAAAAGCTCTTTTATACGGGATAACAGGTGGTGTTCCGCATTATATAAATAAGCTTGATGCCGGAAATGATATAAATTCCGCATTGCTTGAAAACTTTTTCGACTGTTCAGCATATCTTTATGAGGAACCGGAAAATCTCCTGAAACAGGAACTGAGAGAACCAGCCGTGTACAATTCCATAATAACATCTATAGCAGAAGGATATACAAAACTTAATGAAATATCAACCAAAAACGGACTTGAAAGCGGAGCCTGCATAAAATATATCAGAACCCTCACCGAACTTGGAATAATAACCCGGGAAACTCCTGTTACAGAGAAAAAAGGAAAAAAAACAATCTATCAGATAGAAGATAATTTTTTCAGATTCTGGTACAGATTTATTCCGAAAAATATTCCTGCTATCGTTTCCGGAAAAATAGAAACCAGCTTTGACCGCTCGGTAAAATCAAAGCTGCACGATTACATGGGACTTGTCTTTGAAAAAATGTGCCGTGATTACCTTATGCGATATTCAGACGACCTTCCTTTTGACATTGCAGAAACCGGTCAGTGGTGGGGAACGGACAAAACTGAAAAAAAGGAAATCCAGATTGATATTGTCGGAGTTCCGGTGCAGGATGACAGTGTAAATATATCACAGTATATTATCGGTTCATGTAAATTCAAAAACAGCAAAGTTGACACAGATGAACTTGAACTTCTGAAAAAATATGCATCTGTATTCGGTAAGGGAGAAAAATACTATTACTATATATTTTCCCTTGGAGGTTTTACAGATAAACTTATATCTGCGGCTGAGGAACAGGGAGTAAAACTTATTACTCTCGAAGATATGTACCGGTAAATTACAGTGACAGCAAAAAAGATTTTTGCGTTTACAATGCAATATAACAGCAGAGTGATTTGAATATAAATAAAATTAATCCGCTGACATAACAGTATGTTGCCGGCGGTTTTTGCGGATTATTTTTAAAAATGACTGAGGTGAGTTTGTGATAAGGATTGCGGTAGTGGATGATGAAAAGATAATTGCCGAATATATTTCTGAATCCATACATGAGTACTCAGAAAAAATGGGTGTTCGGGTAAGTGTGGATATTTTTACAGACAGCGTGAAATTTTTGAACGAGTATACAACAGGAAAGTTTGATGCTGCATTTCTTGACCTTGAGATGCCGGTGCTCAGCGGAGATGAGCTGTCTTCAAAACTGGCTGAGGCAGATCCGGACTTACTGATTGTATACGTGACTAATCATTCAGATGACGTTTTTGTTATGCTTAAATATATGCCTATTGGTTTCATCAGAAAAAGATTTTTTGATGATGAGATAGAAGAAGTAATCAGGGTGCTTGTAAGGAAGATAGAATCCGGTCGTAAGACTTTATCGTTTGTAAGCAATAAAGTAACATATAATATAAGACTCTCAAACATTGTTTACATAGAGAGTAAAAAGAATTACTGTACGATATATCTCAGTTCCGCCGAATCGCAAAAATCATATAAAATAAGATGTAAACTGGATGATATATGCGATAAATATCTGTCAAATGATTTTGTAAGGATTCATAAAAGTATAGCAGTAAACTGCAGATATATTCTGGCTGTTTTAAAAAATAAAGTTATTGTGGACGGTGAAAAAGAACTTTCTGTTAGCAGGGGGAACAGTAAGGAACTGGAAAGAAAATTTTTACTTTACAGGAGAAATAACATATGTCGTTAGTTATGTGGGATGTTACAGAATTTATTGCGAGTCTGGCAGAGAATATAATAATTATTGATTTTTACAGCAAATTTCATGGTATGAAGTACAGTGGAGTAAAGAATATACTTATGAGTGTATTCATAGTATTTTTTCTTACTTTATTTAGTATGCTGACAGAGAATTATACATACTTTAGCGGTATGACAGCACTGATCAGTGTGGGGATTATTATCGTTTATGGAATAATATTTCTTGAAGGAAAGCTGTTCACCAAAGTCCTTGTTCCATTGCTGCTTTTTTTTGTAATATTTGTTATAAATGTTCTTCTGGGGCTTGCATTATCAAGAGCTTTTCAGAGATCACAGACCGAAATATATTTTGTACAGGATTATGTCAGATTTTTAGGGATAGTTTTATCAAAGCTGATTTTTTATGCACTTATCAGATTTACAGGATTTAAATTAAGGAAAGAGTTTCAGTTAAGCAGAAGTGAATGGGGTATGATTATATATGTATCGTTTTCGCTGCTTCTGATAAATACTTTTATGATTGAATATTTTGTGAATAATGGTATAGATTTCAATGAGATTAATGCTGTTATTCTGGTATTATCAGCAGGTATAATAGTGTTTATGCTGACGATGCTCCCGGTGTTTTCTGAAAGGAACAAGGAAAATGCAATGATAAAATTTATGGATATGAAGATTGAGACACAGAAAAAGCAAATAGATGAGGTAGTTACAGTACAGAAAAAAATGCAGATAATCAGTCATGATATAAACAATCATCTGATTTGTATTCAGAAGATGATCGATGATAAAAAATACGGGGATGCCCGTGATTATATAGCAAAACTTACAAGTGTTTCTTTGTTTTCATCCTACAGTATTCCGTCTTATGACGCAGCAGTTCAGGCAGTACTGACAGCAAAGTATGAGGTATGTATGAGTAAGGGAATAGAGTTTATTATTAAAACAGATAATCATGTCCCGGAGATTGAAAATACTGATATTTGTATTCTTCTTTCAAACCTGATTGATAATGCCATTGAAGCATGTGCGGAAACGGATAAACCGGAAATAACCCTGAATATGTCAGGACAAAATAATTATTACTGCATATTAATAGAAAACACAGTAAAATATGAAGTACTGAAAAATAATCCGCATCTTTTTACAACCAAGAATGATAAATCGGTTCATGGTATCGGTACGAAAAGTATAAGTGAAATAATAAACAAATATCATAGCATGTCAGAGTATTATGAAGAATCAGGTAAATTTGCTGTAAACATAATGCTTTTAGATGGAATAAAATGGAATGCAGATGTTTCTGTGTAAATTTTCCCTGAAATGATACCAGTTTTCCCAAATCGTTGACTTCATAAAATTGATAATTTATAATAAAAGCAGGTGATGAGAATATGATAACGTCATTTGCAGAAAAACTGACAGATTCGGCAATAAGGCATGGTGTGATTTCTGAAGAAGACAGAAATGTTTATCACTATGGATTTGACAGTTTGCTGTGTATTTTATTACAGTGTTGTTTTTGTGTCCGGTTGAAAACAAGAACAAGCCTCTGAACAGTGAACACTCATCTTATGTTTTGCAAATATTGCCGCACCATACAGGTACATTAATAGTTCCATTTTTATACATGGGCTCGGAACATGAAGTTTTTACAGAGGTTATAGATAAAGGCTTTACTCTATATATACGTCAAAATAATGTAAAGTGGAATGAAATATATAGATGTAATCTGAGCGATTTTGTAATATAAAGTTTCTATATTATTATAAGTAGAAAAAATTTTTTTAATGTTCATTAACAAAGAAAGATGAGAAATAATATGAATAATAGAATTTTAAGCGTGATAACAATTATTATGGTACTGATTTCATTATGTTCCTGCTCAGATAAATCATTAGACGCCGGAATCGAAATTAGTACAGGTATTAGTACAGAAAACAGAGCATTGAGTAAAAAAATTACAGATTATAAAGTTGATGCGTTTGAATATAATAATGCAAATAATCTGAATGTCATTGACGGAAAATGTATTTTTACTTATATAGAAAACTGCGAACAAAATGATTCGTATATTTCGGTGTATAATACTTCAACTGAAAACACAGAAAAAATAAATATTGATATTACTGAGTTGGCTAAATACAACAATAACGAAATTAAATCATTAAAACAGTACGGCGATTTACTTGTATATACTGGTGTTTCGTCAATGAGTGATGAGTTCGGAAAGATATTCACCAATTGTTTTATAGGATTATATGATTTAAAAACCAATAATAATAAAATAAAAGTCACAAATCACGGATACATTGATGAAATAATGTACAATTCAGATTCTAATCAGTTAATATATCAGACTGATGAAAGCTTTTGCGTTTATGATATGGATTTGAATATGCTGTCATCAGTAGATTTCGGTGGGATTATTTCAGAATATGTATCTGGCTGTGATTATTACCAGACTACATCTGTGATGGATTACGATGGTTCTGTTTATCTTGATATTGTTGCACCGGGAAAAAATTCTGTATATAAATTTAATAAAGATTTTGATGTTGAGTGGATAATCACTGATGAAGAATTAGCAGAATTTCCGGGCTATGTAGAAATTGGTGTTCTCAGGAATGGTTCAGTAGCGTTATATTCATGTGATGCTGAATATTGGTATGTAAATATAATAGACAGTAAAACTGCAGATACAACTGAGCGTTACGAAATCGAAAACAATGGTAATCAAATGTTGTTTAATGCATCCAATGACGGAGATTATATTATGTTATCAGATGGATATTTTGAACTTTATAATCTTGAAAATAATCAAAAGGTTAATACTGTAATGTTTGATGATTGTGATTTAATGTCGTGGAGGACGTACAGCTATAATTCTGAAAATATTTACTGTATAGAATTACCTGGAAGTTATATATCAGATGTAGCTGTAATTATGGATTATAATGGAAATTTTACAGATAAATATGAAATAACCGGTGAACAAATATCCGGAAATTATATCTTTGATGGAAAAGGTGGTTTTTATTCAAAATCTGAAAATAATCATAGCTTAATACATAATAATACGAATGGCGTTGAATATCTGGAGATAGCGGCATCACCAGGCTTTGAATTATGCGCAGCAGCAGATAATTTTCTTTATAAATTTGATGACAAATTTGAGTTATATGATTCTAATGGCGCTTTGATTTGTCAGTTTACGCTGGATTGCAGTGAGGTTGTCGCATTTTTATCTGAAGAAGGAAATGAAAAACTGTATTATGTTAATTCTAAAAATGAGTTGATGTTTTATGATGTTAAATTGGAAACAAAAGAAAAGATAGATATTTCTGAGTGTATAACCGACTCTGAATACAGAGTGTACTTCGATGGTTCTGTGCATGATTTTTATTTTCTGGATAATTCAAAACTGTATATTTATGATATCGAACGGGAAACATGTGAGGAATTACTAAGCGATACTTCCGGCATATCTCTTAATAGCAGTGGAATAAAAGTATTAAATGAAAATGGTAATATGGTATGCTGTGATTTTAATAACGTTTATATATTCACTCCGTTGAATTATGAAAATGACAGAATTGCTGTTAATGTTGCATATTTTGGGGAAATTACATGTGTTCCTTTTGATGTTATCAGAAAATATAATGAGAACAGCAGCAAGTACGTTATAAACACGTATAAATATGAAAATATTGAAGAATTAAACTATGATATATCGTTGGATAATATACCTGATATACTGATTTCAGATGGTGATATGTCACTTAAAAGGTATGCTGATATGAATATGTTTGCTGATTTGAGTGAATTCTGGAATAAGGATTCAGAAGTGAACAGAGACGATTATTTCGAAAATCTGATATCACTTTATAGTAATGATAAAGGAATATTCAGAATATTCCCTTCGTTTTCTGTCAGTTCTTTCGGCGTAATCGGAGAATCAATATTCAATAATAATGACTTTAAAAATCTGAATTCCTTTTGTACAAGAGTAAATTCCAGTGATAATTGTTTTCTGGTTGAAAGTGAAGGTATGGAGAAAATGCTTTCCGCTTATCTTCCTGTATATATTTACGAATCCAGTGATAAAAATGTTATTAATTTCAAGACAGAGAATTTCAGGGAATTTATTAAAATACTAAAAAACAGAGTGAAAAATATTGATTTTTATGATGAAAACTTCAGAAGTTTATATTTAAATAATAATTACTGTCTGGTAAGAAATGTAATGTTTACAAGTGAAAACTCAATATCCAAACTTATGAATGAAATGGATAATCAATTCACACTTACAGGCTATCCGGGAGATAAAGGACCATATATGTATGTAGTGCCTGATATCTGTTACAGTATATCTGAAAAAAGTGAATGCAAAGAAGAGGCCTGGGAAATTGTCAGGGATTGTTTTTACTCCGGACTTGATACTGCATCATTTTCCGTAAATAAAAAAGTTTTTGATGCTGATTTTAGAATGATTCAGGATAATACAGATGAAAAAGTGATTGCTGAAGATATAAAAAAATTTATAGCAGATGCTGATTATGCTTTTGAAACAGATAAAAATGTTGAAGATATAGTTGTTGAAGAAATACAGAATTATATTTATGGAAATGCAGAATCAGATGCTGTTATTGATTCAATTCAGAATCGGGTTAATATTTATCTGAGCGAATTG
>JAUNJJ010000317.1 GCA_030533325.1 Oscillospiraceae bacterium | reverse complement strand
GCCAATGACAAGGATAAGCTGATAAAGTTTGCCGAATCCGGTGCAGAATTCAATCAGCTTGAAACACAGTTAATAAATAAATTTACTGGAGTCGATATGGAGGTTCCGGAAGAAAACGAGGTGAAAAAAATGAGCGAAGGATTCAGACAGATTATTGCTGAAAGCGAAGCAAACGGCGAAAATAAGCTTAGCGCTTTAATCAATTTTCTTATTGATGCCGGAAGAAATGATGAAATACAAAAGGTTACATCAGATGTCGAATACCGTCAGAAACTGTATGAGGAATTTGGAATTGAATAAGGTACCGGTTTAAATTTACTTAACCTAATAACACACATCCCACCGTTTCAGCATAATCGCTGTTCGGTGGGATGATTTTTTATTTGTAAATATGTTGCATATATCCGAATCACACCTCAACCCCGTTAAACACCAGCAGTTCCCTCGCCGTCTCAACCGAATCCACGCCTTCCTTATTCTTTACAGGTGCAAATTCTCTTTTTCTGTCCACTTCAAATGCAAGACAGCTGTCCTGAAGTTTTACCATATCAAGGACCAGTGTTTCGAATTTATAGGCATTCGGTTCTTCCGGTGTAATAACATTCCCCTCTGCGTCAAGACATTTCACCTTTTTGAATGCACGGTGAAGCGGAAGGTGCATTCCGAGTATATCGTTCAGCTTGTCTATACGAAACACATAGTTGAGGATTACTCCCCAGTTGTATAAAAGCGTTCCGTCATTTTCACGGCTGGTAAGCATTTCATCTGTCATTTCGTAATATTCAACGATTGACGGCTTTCCGTCTTCAAGGCACATAACACCCACGCGTTCCTCCGGTGCAGCCTTTGATACCACATTCACACCAGACTGCATCCCCGATTCAACCGCTGCTCCGACAAATACAGGGTCAGCCATTCGCTTTGGTTAATTCAATTTTATAGTAAACGCAGTAAAGTTTTTGAATTTCAAAAAAATTATGCCACAGATTTGCTTAAATAAAGCATTATTGTAGTAAATCAAAATCAATTTTATTTATGCGTTTACTATAATTAATGTGTATACAACTTAGATGCTATCTTTAAACCATTACTTTTCTCAACTTCATTCTGTTTTACTGAAACATAGACTCGTTTGTTAATACGATCTGCAGTTTCCACATCCAAATTTTCAACTCTGATAACTCTACCATTACAAGAATGTTTTTTTATCAGAGTACCACTAGAATAATCCTTATTTATAATCTCATTAAATTTCATTTTTTAAACCACTTTCATAACATAGATTTTGTTTTATTGTTTATTATATTTCATACCTATATATTTTTATTCAATTCACTTCACTTTACTTAATATTAAAAATTTATAGACATAGGATATCATTCAACTAAATTTCTAAGATTTTCATCAAACATATTAAACGAATCAATTTTATTTTCTTCATCAATAATAAAAATTGAATTATGATTATTGAAAGTATTATCTTCTACTGTCACATTTTCAAAAATTAATTCAATTAAATTGTCAGGCACTTTTGAACGAAAATGAATATAATATTTTCCAGGATAATTAACTAAAATTATACTATCTACAGACTTGGTTGTAGCTGTTGCTGTAGCATCAAGAACTATCTCTCCTATTGGCTGCTTCTTGTTTTCATAATAATCTAAATCGTAAAGTTCACAAACCCAAACAAACTGTGGAAAAGAAATAATACTATATAGCTGTTTACTTATATCCTCATCTGTCAAAGATAATATTCGCTGTCTTTTAAATGTTCTGGATGATGCCATAAAAAAACGCATAA
>JAUNJJ010000121.1 GCA_030533325.1 Oscillospiraceae bacterium | reverse complement strand
TAATCTGTTCGCCCTAAGAGGTAATTTTTTCTCATAATATGGAAATTCGCAGAGTAAATATTTTTTCAGGAATAAATTAAGACGAAACTATCTTAGGCATGTCAACCTGTCAGGAATCATTGAAGCAGTTTATTCCAAAAATTACCGTAAACAAAAATGCAGTTCCCCGAAAATCCGGGAAACTGCATTTTTGTTTATTTGTCTGTGAATTACTGCATTATTCAGCGTTAACAAGTTCAAGTGTATCTCTTGCGATGAGAAGTTCTTCATTTGTAGGAACAACCCATACCTGAACCTTTGAGTTTTCTGTGGAAATCTTCTTAAGTTCGCCTCTTGACTTGTTGAGTTCCTTATCAAGTTCGATACCGAAGAAGCTCATGTCCTCACATGCACCTTCACGTACTTCAGGAGCATTTTCGCCGATACCGCCTGTGAAGATTACTGCATCAAGACCATTCATTGCAGCTGCAAATGAACCGATGTACTTCTTAATCTGGTATGTGAGCATTTCTGCTGTGATTTCTGCTCTTTCATTTCCCTCGAGGATAGCAGCCTGAATGTCTCTGTTGTCGCTTGAAACGCCTGAGAGGCCGAGGAATCCTGACTTCTTGTTGAGGTAGTCGCTCATTTCTGAAGCTGAAAGGCCGAGCTTGTTCTGGAGATATGTAACTGCAGAAGCATCAATTGAACCGCATCTTGTACCCATGATAAGACCATCAAGCGGTGTGAATCCCATTGTTGTATCCACTGATCTGCCGCCGTCAACAGCTGTGATTGAAGAACCGTTTCCGAGGTGGCATGAAACAATCTTGAGGTCTTCAGGCTTCTTACCAAGTGTTTCAGCAAGCTTTGCTGTAACGAAACGGTGTGATGTACCGTGGAAACCATACTTACGAACGTGGAAATCCTTGTAGCATTCGTAAGGAACACCGTACATATATGCCTTTCTTGGCATTGTCTGGTGGAAACCTGTATCAAATACAACTACCTGCTTAACATCTGCAGGAACTACCTTCTTGCATGCTCTGAGAGCAAGTGCATGAGGGTGATTGTGAACAGGTGCAAGTTCTGAGAGAGCATCAATCTGGTCGATAACTTCGTCTGTTGCGATACATGTCTTTGAGAAAATCTCTGCACCTTGCACGATTCTGTGACCTACAGCTGAAATCTCGTCCATTGACTTAATAACTGAAGCATCACCTGTTGTAAGTACTTCAACAAGCTTCTCAAAAGCTTCTGTATGTGTAGGAAAACTGCAGTCTGTATCAACTGTTCTTCCGTCAAATGTTTTATGTGAAATATGACCGCCGATTCCGATTCTGTCACAGTTACCCTTTGCTATAACTGATTCGTCAGTCATATCAATCAGCTGATACTTAAGTGATGAACTTCCTGCATTGATTACTAATATTTTCATTTGATTCGTTCCTTTCAGATATAAAATTATATTTTAAAATTACAGTCAAAATCCAATTCTTAATTATATACCTTACTACACTAAATTTCAAGTCCTTTTTTTTAAAATCTGCTTTTTTACCAAAAAAAATCACGTTTTCTTCTATGATAAGCTTAGATATTTTCATATGTGAAACAATAAACATCAGGATTTAAAAAAATACAGAATATATTTACATATAAACAGTTTTATGCTATAATTTTAGTACAAGTATTTTTTTACAGGAGAGTGATCTGATGAAAGTTTCAGGTATCGTATGCGAATACAATCCTTTCCATAACGGACATAATTATCATATTAAAAAAACAAGAGAAAACGGCGCTACACATATAGTGGCGGTTATGAGCGGCAACTTTGTCCAGAGAGGTGATGTTGCTGTTATCAGCAAATTCGAAAGAGCAAAGGCTGCAGTACAGAACGGTGTTGACCTTGTTCTTGAACTTCCTGTTCCCTATGCTCTTTCAAGTGCAGAGGGATTTGCCAGTGCAGCCCTCTATATTCTTAACTCCATCGGCTGTGTTGACGAACTTTCCTTTGGAAGCGAATGCGGTAATATTGACACACTTGTTGAAGCGGCAAAGGCAAGTATGGCATGTTCGGAATCACCGCAGCTGAGAAAACTTCTGGACAGCGGTTACTCCTATCCTTCAGCGGTACATGAGCTTGCTGAACAGCAATACGGAAAAGCACTGGGAGATCTTTTCGGCTCTGCAAACAATATTCTCGCTATCGAATATATTAAAGCCATCTCCAACCTTAATTCCAGGATAAAACCTTTTACAGTAAAACGGAAAAATGCAGGACATGACCAGACAGATGTTATAGAAAATTTTGCAAGTGCTTCTTTTATAAGACAGAACGTAAAAGATATCACATACTCAGATCTTATGCCAAAGTCAATGTTCCAGACGCTTTCTGCCGCTGTTGCAAACGGAGAAACTGCTTCAATAGCCAATCTTGAAAAAGCAATCATGTACAGGATGCGTACAATAACACCGGCTCAGCTCAGAAATGTTCCTGATGTTGGTCAGGGACTTGAATATCGCATTTACGAAGCACGGTCAGCATCAACAGTACAGGAAATGATGGAACAGATCAAGACCAAGAGATACACCATGTCAAGAATAAGAAGAATATTCATTAACGCACTTCTCGGCATAACAAAGGACGATATTAAAACCCCGCCGGCATACGCACGTATTCTTGCAGTAAACGAAAGAGGCACGGATATTCTTGCCATAGCAAAACAAAAGTCCCGTCTCCATATGTCAACATCTCTTGCAAAGCTCAGTGAGATAAATGCTGTTACAGAAAGGTTTGCCGAACTTGAATCGTTCTCAACTGATATATATAATCTTGCTCTTGACAAACCGGGTGCTGTCGGCACTGACTACAGAGCAAAGATAAATGTCATCCACACTCTCACGAACAGTCTTTCAGACAGCCTTAACCTCAAATGATATCGGGAGTAATTTTTGACATGGACGGTACACTTATCGACTCCGTGGAGTGCTGGCAGAATGCCGACAGAAATTTTCTCATTGAAAACGGAATAACACCTCCTCCGGATATCACAGATACCGTCAAAAAACTAAGCATACCGGAGGCGGCACAGCTTTTCAGGGATCTCGGTGTGAATAAACCTCATGATACAATCATAAAACGTATTGAAGAACTTGTTTACAAAGAATATGCCTCTTCGATTCCTCTTAAAGAATATGCGGCAGAAACACTTGATATTCTCGATAAAATGAATATTCCCTGCTGCATAGCCACTGCAAACTACCGTTCACTTACCGACCTTATACTTAAAAGATTCGGCATATACAACCGGTTCCGCTTTATATTCACCAGTGAGGAAAGCGGTATAAAAAAAGATGACCCGCTGTTCTTTGAAACCGTGCGTAGCCTTCTCGGAACACCGGCAGAAGAAACTGCCGTTCTTGATGATTCACTGCACTGTATAAAGGCTGCCGGTAAATCAGGCTTTTTCACTGTGGGTGTATATGACAGCTCGTCATCAGACTGGAGCAGAATCACCGGATGTGCTGACCTTACAATAAAAAATCTTAAAGAATTTACAGAATATCTGAAAGCACAGGATATTCAGAAAGAAGAACAAAATGAATACTGAAAAATGGCTGAACAAACTCGAAAGAAAATTTGGCCGGTATGCAGTTCCGGGGATAATGAATATTCTCATAACGGGAATGGTCATTGTTTATATATGGGACGCCATCATTTCCCCGGCTTCCGGAAAATTTCCCCTGTCGCCCCTCATTTCCTTCTCACGTGACCTGATACTTGAAGGACAGGTATGGCGAATAGTTTCATTCATATTTGAACCTATATCAACCACACCGTTTTTCCTGATATTTACCTTCTATTTCTACTGGCTTATAGGGCAGGTTATGGAAAACCAGTGGGGTGTATTCCGGTTCAATATATTCATGCTTTCCGGATTTATCGGCTCTGTAATCGGCGGATTTATAACAGGAGGCACAAGCAACTCCCTTATAATTCTCTCTATGTTCCTTGCATTTGCTGTTATAGCACCTGATTTCCAGATTATGCTTTTCTTTATTATTCCGGTAAAAATAAAATATATAGCATATCTCGATGCAGCATTTCTATTGGTAAGTTTAATTCTTTCAGACTTTGTCGGAAAAATAGCCATACTGATATCGCTTATAAACCTCATGATTTTCTTCGGAGAAAACTTTATCAGTCTCCTGAAAATGAAAATTCACCACTGGAAATACAAAATCAAAAACAAAAGATAAAAAAATACTGCTGAGCATTTCCTGGTCTGCTCAGCAGTATTTTTTTTATTTTATAATCTTTTCAGCCATTTCCTTCATCTTTTCAGGAGACATGTCCTTAAGATCGATGTCCTTAGCCATTTCCTTTACAGCATCCATATCAATTTTGCCCATAAGCTCATTGATATCAATACCCTTGTCAGCAAATGCGCCGGATATGCTGTTAAGTGCACCTGTAATATCACCTGATGCAGCTGCATTCTTTACAGCCTCAGCATCAATACCCATGCCTGCAGCCATTTCTTCAAGATTAAATCCCATTTTTTCACTTCCTTTCAGGAAAAATTATTGGATTCACACCCGGAACTGAAAGTCCCTGCGCATGAAAATCAATCAAAAACATAGTCCGGACTTACATATATAACAATCAGTCCTTCAACGTCCACAAATACCTCATATCCCTCTTCTTCAAGCATTGCACGCTTGTTGATTTTCCACTCGTCGTTTCCGTCCTCAAACACAACAAAATCACATGTGTCCGGATTTACCGATGAACCCTCATCAAGTATATAAAGTTCCTTTCTGTTTGCTGCATGCGGAATAATAAATGATGTTGCAAGAACAGAAGCGTCCTCAGGAATGGATTCTATATAGGCAGCTTTTCTGTCGTTCTGTTCACGGTAACTCTTATAGGTATCCGGATAGTAAAGCTGACGTGAGTCATTGGCTGTAAACATAAGCACGGAAGCTGCAGCCATAAGAGGTACCACTCTGCGTACCGCTTTTCTGTCAAGATCAGCCACATTAACAAGAGCTGCATATATAAGGCATGTTGCAGTACCGAATACATACTGGAAATCATACTTGAATGCATACGGATAACCGCTTGCAAGATTCATAACAATGAACGGAACCACAAGAAGCATTCTCGAAGGCTTGTTTGTTATAAAAGGCATAAACATAAGCGGCAGAAGCATAATAATTAAAAATATAAACTTCTCCTGTGTGAAGCACTGGGCAAAGAAGTAAACCGGATTTGAAAGAACGGTTTTTATTACTTCGCCAAAGCCACCGTCATAGTTTATCATAAGGTTCCCGAATGTTCTGTTTGTCATGGCTCCCTCACCATATCTGGACATCAGCGTCAGTACATTGACAAATACAGCAACTGTAGCTAAGAAAATGATCGTACCGTGTTTTCTGTTCTTCCCGCTGAAAACAAGATAAAGAGAAATACACATGATATAAAGTGCAGCATCTTCCTTAACCATTAGCACCATAACAACCATGATGTACATGAGAATCTTTTTTTCTTTTTCTATTGCATAGAAAAGCCACATAAGCAGCGGCGGAAGAAATGCATTTTCATGGAATTCGTAATAACACGGTGACATTACTGAAGTCGAGAAGATGTAAACAAGACTGAACAGAAATGACACTGTATCAGAAAATTTATACTTTCTGCAGATAAGATAAAGCGGTATAAAGCCGCTTACAGCGAGGACTGCCTGAGCAGCAAGAAGTGTTTCAGCTGAAGGGTGAATCATATAAAGCGGTGCAAGAACATAGTAAATCGGTGAAAAATGCACTGCAAAATGAGAAAGCGGGTATCCTCTCTCACAGGTTGTAACCTGGGTAAAATCATTTATTATCGAATAATACATCTGAGTGAAGATACCAAGGTCAAATACCGCAGTATTGAATATCCTGTGCTTGCAGATGGTTGTCCAGGCAACGTATACACCTACCAGAACAGCACATAAACACATAATAATTATATACACTTTATTCGGTACTTTCTTCAGTTCTCTGAATTCATCGGATTTTATGAAACATGAAAAAAGAATAACTGAAACTAAAATTATGCTGAAGCTGAAAAGCTCATTATTCACTCTCCACAGCGAAGATATCCCAAATGACATAACACCTGCCACAAGAATATACCCGTCAATACTTATCTGTTTCAGTTTCGGAATAAATTTTCTCAGAAGTGAAACCCCGATAAAAATCGCTCCGATAAACAAAAACATCTTTGCAAAACTGACAGTACCACTGTAGTCTTTCCAGCGGTCAGTAAAATTTTTATCCGAATCCAGCGTAAAAGGTTCTGTCCTCGGGTCGCTGTTGTAATTGCCGATACAAACTATCGAAGCAAACATCATAAAGAGACCGATAAATCTCGCCATGAGATTGTTTTCCGCGATAAACTTTGCAGCAGCGTTCTGTACGGAATCAATTCTCTCTCTGAAGCTTACTTTTTTTACTGTCTCCCCCTGAGTTTCATCAGCAGCGGAACTCTCATCAGTTTTTTCAGTAGCAGCATTCTCCTGTGAAACACTGGATTTTTCTTCATTTTCGGGTTCAGAATTATTATTCTGAATTTTTTCAGAGGAATCGGAAACTTCTTCCTCCGACGCTGAACTTTCCAGAGAAATATCCTTGTTTTCCTCAGAAACATCAGTATTCTTTTTTTCTTTTTTTGCCATATTCCAACCTCCGTATTTTATAATAAATGATATATAGATTTTAACCTAATCTGATATACAAACAATCATTACTATTATACCATTTAACAGATATTATTTCAACTGAAATATTCTGCTGAATATAATACTTTTCACTGACAATAATTGATGCACAAAAAAATATTTTTCAGTATCCGGAGCCAATACTTGTGCACACTGCAGTATAATTATCTTATATCTATATATAATTTATACAATTCGATAATTATTTAACAAATTTCTATTGACAAAATTAAATATCTATGGTATACTAACATCATTGAAGGAAATGAAACGTTTGACTAACGGCAAAGCTGCTGAAAGGCAGTGACGCAAAACTAAAGGGGCTAAACTGAACACCATCTTACCAATATGTCTCTTCAAAGTTCAGCAAATGTCAGCCAGTTGCCTACTTTCGTAACTGTTGTTTTACTGGATGAGCCGGTGTAAAAAAACAGCAGACTTTGAAACTGTTTCACTATTCAATCCGCATTGTTTTAAAGAAGTTTTGAGCTCGACTTTTTACGGAAGTTTACGGTTTATTTCTTCCCCGGACGTTATGTCGCGGATGTTTCGGATTCCTTTATTCCACGATGACGGAGGTCATCAAAAAGCATTCTTTCACATACATCCTTTCTTAAATTTCAAAAACAAATTTTCCAAAACCTTAATGAAAAAACCAAAAACATTCTTCAAAAAAATTCTTAATTCTAAAATTTCAATTTCTAATTTTCACTTTCAGGAGATTGCTGATTAAATCGTACGGCCTTTCAGGATTGATTTAGTCGGCAATTTCTTTTTATCACACTTCATTGACTTTTTTTATCATCTGTGATAGAATTAATACAGATTTCTCACAAAAAGGGGTTGAATATGCTTTGCTTCTTCCACAAAAGCTAAATCCTGCATTTAAAGATTATATATGGGGCGGAACAAAATTAAAGGAGCAGTTCAGCAAATCCTGCAGTTTTGAAAAAATTGCCGAAAGCTGGGAACTCTCCTGTCACGAAGACGGTCCTTCCGTTATCGCCGGAAGTAATCAGACTCTTGCAGAATATATCAAAGAAAATGGTAAAGAAGTTCTGGGAACTAACTGTTCACATTTTGACAGTTTTCCCGTCCTTATCAAACTTATCGATGCAAGTGACAATCTTTCAGTTCAGGTACATCCCGATAACAGCTATGCCCTTGAACACGAAGGTGAATACGGCAAAACAGAGATGTGGTATATTGTCGACTGCGAGGAAGGATCATCTCTGCTTTACGGATTCAGCAAAAATATTACAAAAGAGGAATTTTCAGAGAGTATAAAAAACAATACTCTGCTGAGTAAAGTAAAAAAAGTTCCTGTAAAAAAAGGAGATGTCTTTTTTATTAAATCAGGAACTCTTCATGCTATAGGAAAAGGCATAGTTATTGCTGAGATTCAGCAGAATTCAAACACAACTTACCGGATATATGACTACGGAAGAAAAGATAAAAACGGAAACGAAAGAGAACTTCACATAGATAAAGCATGTGAAGTAACTGATTTGTGTCCGGCTGAACCCTGTCCGTTTAACGAACCGTGTATTTTTGAAGGTTATTCTTCACGCCTGCTTTCATCGTGCGAATACTTCACTGTACATCTTGTGGATATTACAGAAAAAGCCGGCTTTGATACTGACAGTACATCATTTGAGCATCTGCTTGTTATTGAAGGAAAAGGCACTCTCGAAAGTCAGAATTTCCATACAGACCTGAAAAAAGGCGACAGCCTGTTTATTCCTGCGGGTTATGGCAGATTTACCGTCAAAGGTAACTGCCTTATTATAAAAACACGAATTGACTAATTATTTATGGAGGTTTTTTACCAATGAAGTACTATGTAGGCATTGACCTTGGCGGAACAAATATTTCTGCCGGTGTAGTAAATGAAAACTACGAAATTATTGCAAAGGCGTCAACAAAGACAAACTGTCCGCGTCCTGCTTCAGAAATTGCAGAGGATATGGCAAAGACTGCTATAGAAGCCGTTAAAAAAGCTTCCCTCTCTATGGATCAGATTGAATGGATCGGTATCGGAACTCCGGGTATTGCAGATAATGCAAACGGAACTATCGTATACTCAAACAATCTCGGATTTGACAATGTTCCGATGGCCGAATATATTCACAAGTATATCGACAAGCCGGTTTACATCGAAAACGATGCAAATGCTGCTGCATACGGTGAATTTGTTGCCGGTGCTGCAAAGAATTCCAGAAATGCAGTCTGCATCACACTTGGAACAGGTGTTGGCGGCGGTATTATTATCGATGGAAAGATTTACTCAGGTTCAAATATGGCTGGTGCAGAACTCGGACACACTGTTCTTGAACTCAACGGACCGCAGTGCACATGCGGAAGAAAGGGCTGCTTTGAAGTTTATTCATCAGCTACCGGTCTCATCAGAATGTCAAAGGAAGCAATGGACGCTGACAAGGACAGCATAATGTGGAAGCTGGCTGCCGAAAAGAACGGTAAGGTTACTGCAAGAACATCATTTGACGCTATGCGTGCAGGTGACAAATCCGCAAAGGAAGTTGTCGACAAATACATTACTTACCTTGCAGCAGGTATTACAAATATCATCAATATATTCCAGCCTGATGTACTCTGTATTGGCGGTGGTGTATGTAACGAAGGTGATCCGCTTCTTCTTCCTGTTAAGGAAATCGTTAAAAAGGAAGTTTACACAAGATCACTTGCAAAGAACACCGAAATAGTCATTGCAAAACTTGGTAATGACGCAGGTATTATCGGTGCTGCCTTCCTTGGAAATGCAGTAAGCAGATAAAAACTTTATTCTGCCTGGATTTACTCATAAGAATTAAAAAAACTAATCCTTCGCTAAAATAGCGAAGGATTAGTTTTTTTATAGTTGTTATATCAGAAAATTACTTTCCTCTTCTCTGATTTTTTAATTCGTTAGGATTAAATCCTCTGGAAATAAGGTCTTTTTTAAACTTAGCATCAATCTTTGCAAGCTGTTTTGCTTCTCTTGCTGATATAGGACGCTTTGGAGTATTCTGAGCAGTATTCACCGGAGGAGCTGAATGAAGAACCTTACTTGATGATGGTACATAAGCAACAAAGTCAGGAATAATCTCTTCCTTTTCAGGCATCTGATTCTCTGGTAAAGCTACTTCAGCGCCAAGCTGACGAAGTGCCTCTTCTATTGAATCAGCTGTACCGTTCTTATCAGCAAATAAAGGTGATGGCGCTGCAGCAGTATTATACTGATGTGTCTGACCATAACCCTGCTGCACTGTCTGAGCCTGTGGCTGCGCATATGGATTTGCAGGCTGCTGGAACATATTTGTCTGAGAGTATGGATTCTGCTGTGCTGTTGTACCAAAACCGTTCATTGCAGAAGCTGCTGGCTGTACCGGACTTACTGTTCCAAAGCCGTTCATTGTCGGCGCTGCTGGCTGCATCGGACTT
>JAUNJJ010000021.1 GCA_030533325.1 Oscillospiraceae bacterium | reverse complement strand
CTCTCGGAATCTTCAAGGGTTTTGTTTAGTGCATTGTTCAATTTTCAAGATACTTGTTTCTGTCGTTCGTTCTGTTCTCTCGTCCGACAGCTTTATTATTATATCACGTCAAAATCAGTTTGTCAACACTTTTTTTGAATTTTTTTTATTTTTTTGAAAATTCTCTTAAACTCTTTGTAATCTGCGGTTTTACCCCATATCATATAACTATAGTAATTATTGAATTAGGCTTTTTTTTATGATATAATAGTCGATATAAAATAAAGGAGTCATATAAAAATGGAATATAATTTATCAGTAAAAAACGAGCAGAATCCTTTCAATATTGATGTTGAAAAGTTCGTTGAACAATTTTACGGTTTCATTCAGATTAATCATCTTTATGATTCCGCAATTCATGAAATAGAAACCAAGCTTGAAATCATCGACAGTGAATTTCAGTGCAATTTTTCAAGAAATCCTATACATAATATTTCAAGCAGGCTTAAGTCACCTGAAAGTATTGCCGGCAAATTAAAAAGAAAGAATATACCTATTACAGCTGAATCCATACTTGCAAATCTTCATGACATAGCCGGTGTCCGCGTTATTTGTCATTATATAGAAGACATATATCAGATAGCAAGTTACCTTTCACTTCATGATGATATACACATACTAAAACAGAAAGACTATATAAAGAACCCAAAGCCAAGCGGTTACAGAAGCCTTCATCTTATAGTTACCGTACCTGTTTTTCTCTCAACAGGCAAAAAAATTGTTCCTGTTGAGATTCAGATTAGAACTATTGCCATGGACTTCTGGGCAAGTCTTGAACATCAGCTTCATTATAAGTCAAAAAATAATGTTCCTCCGGAACTTTCCGAGGAACTAAGAATTCTTTCTGAAACCATACACAATACAGACTTGCGTATGGAAGATATTTATCACAGGATAAATGAAATTGATCCTGAAAATGAATAGCTTCATCACATATTCCTATTTTATAATTTTCGCCAGTATATACAATCAACATCATCTTTTTAAACTCGAAACAAAATTATTGTATTATTATTTGTATTAATTTTATTATTTTTATACCTGTTTTCTGTTGAATTTTCTATAATTAATTGGTATAATATTATACAGACATTATCGTTATATACGATAACCGGAAAAATGCATTTTTTAATTTGAAAGGAGTATTTTAAATGAATTCTTTAACAAAGAGAATTGTTTCAGCTGCTACTGCTATCGTACTTGCTTCTACGGGAATGTCTGCTTTCGGGACAGGCTCTGTCAGCAACGAAGTAAATGCCGCTGGCAACTACAACTATACTGAAGCACTTCAGAAATCAATGTTCTTCTATGAAGTTCAGCAGTCAGGAAAGCTTCCTGAATGGAACAGTGTTCAGTGGCGCGGTGACTCAATGGTAAATGAAGACGGTGAGGAAACTGATTTTGTACCTGGCGGCTGGTTTGACGCCGGTGACCACTTTAAGTTTGCACTTACAAATGCTTACTCTGCCTCAATTATGGGCTGGGGATATATCGAGTATAAAGACGCAGTTGACAAGGCTGGTCTTGGTGAGATATACAGAAACAACATTCAGTGGGCTTTTGATTATGTTATGGGATGTGATCAGGGTGACGGTAAGGTAGTTGGAACTATCGGCGACTTTACCGGTGGTTCTACAGACCACAACATCTGGTGCAGCGCTGAAGTATATCTCAGAAAACATCACTTAAACAGCGATGACTGGGTGCGTCCTTATGACATTATTGAAAATGCCAGCGTAGCAGGTCTGTGTGCCGCTGCTCTCGCCGAAGGATATATTATTTTCAAAGATGAACAACCGGAAAAGGCTGCAGAATATCTTAAACATGCAAAAGATCTTTTCGAGAATGCTGATAAGATCAGAGATGTTAAGGACATTGGCGGTATGGCAGGTATGTACAATACTCAGTCCTGGATTGATGATCTTATGTATGCTGCAAACTGGCTCTATATAGCTACCGGTGATCAGTCATATCTCGATAAATGTAAAAATGAATATATTCCTGAATTTCCTACAGAAAACCAGTCAACAGACAGAAAATTCACCTGGGGTCTCTGCTGGGATGACACATCTCAGGCAGCTGCATATCTCTATGCAGTAAATACAGGTGAAAAAGAATGGATTGAACATGTCTCACACCATCTTGATTACTGGATTGACGGTTACGGCGGAAAGAAAGTCGACTATACACCTGACGGTCTTGCATGGCTGTTCAACTGGGGTTCTGCACGTCATGCCACAACTACTGCCTGGCTTGCAAAACTCTCAAGCGATACCATTTTCAAAGATGACGCGGCTCTTTCAAAAAAATACAATGACTGGGCAAAATCTCAGCTTGATTACTGCTTTGGAGACAACGATCTTGGTATGAGCTATGTACTGGGTATGGGTGATCTCCAGCCTACAGCTTTCCACCACAGAACAGCTTCAGGCATTCACGATGACCACTGGAATGAACTCGGTCAGGAATCCGGCGGTGTTGAAGGATGGCAGACAGAATATGCACATACCCTTTACGGAGCACTGGTAGGTGGTCCTGACAAGGCCGGACAATATGAAAATGCTGTTGCAAAGTATGAATATTCTGAAGTTGCAATTGACTATAACGCAGGTTATACTGCAGCACTGTGTGCTATGGTAGATGACTTCGGCGGCGAAAAACTCGCTGACTTCCCTGTTAAGGAAACTCCGAAGTGGGCAGAATGGGAAGTTGCTGCTGTTCTCAATGGAAGCGGTGACAGCTACACAGAAATCAAGGCATGGGCAATGAACCACACAGCATGGCCTGCAAGAGTTGAAAAAGATGTTTGCTACCGTTACTTCTTCGATGTATCGGAAGTAATTGAAGGTGGTCTTTCAGTAGATGATATAAAAATTGAAGCAAAATCACAGCAGTACTCTGAAGGTGAACAGGGCTTTGCTACTGTTTCAGGTCCTTTCAAATATGAAGGAGATTCAACAGGTAATACTTACTATGCTGAAATAAAATTTGAAGATGCAAGAGCTATTCAGCCAACCGGTCAGAGTGAACACAGAGACGAAGTTCAGTTCAGAGTTTCTATTCCTGATGCTGTTGACGGAAAACCTACAAAGGGTTGCTGGGATCCTTCAAACGACTGGTCATACAAGGGTGTTGAAGATGCAACAAGTCTTAAGAGCCCTGATTCTCTTAACGACCACATCACTATGTATGTAAACGGAAATCTTGTCTGGGGTACTGAACCGGACGGAACAGTTCCTGGTGATAATGAACCGGTAGTTACTACCCCTGCTGTAACTACACCGGCTCCTGTTCAGACAACACCATCCGTAACAACTGAAAATACACCTGCAGAAACAACTAATCCTGTCACCACCGAAAACACAACTCCTGAAAAGGAAATGCTCGGCGACGTAAATCTTGACGGAAAGATTGACGTAACCGACCTTTCAACACTCAGCATTATTCTTGCAGACAATAAACCTGTATCCGGTATGCAGAAGAAAAACGCTGACGTTGACAGAGACGGCAACGTATACCTAAGCGATCTCGCAAGAATCAGACAGTACCTTTCAAAAATAATAGAAAAATTCTAATAATTTATTGTTACCCAAAAATGCAGCTGACTTGAAAAAGCCCGCTGCATTTTTATTAATATGAAAAGAGAGTTATTATGTCAGATAAATACAATGAAAAATCAATCAGACTGAAATACAGAAATCTCACCAGAGTTTTAATTCAGAAAAATCTTACTGTATCAACTATGGAAAGCGCTACCTCCGGTCAGATAGCGTCTCTGATAACTGATACAGAAGGTGCATCAGCTGTTATAAAAGGAGCATTTATCACCTACAGTAATGAAGCGAAAATAATGAACGGAGTCCCTGCAGATACAATAGAAAAATACTCTGTCTATTCAAAGGAAACAGCTGCTGCAATGGCTGAGGCGTGCGCATTTTCATACAATGCTGATATCGGGATAGGTGTAACAGGGACAATGGGAAACGCTGATCCGGCTAATCCGGAATCATCGGTACCTGGTCAGGTATATTTTTCCATAAGATACAAGGGCGTTACGTATGCATTTTTCAAAGAAATACCTCATCAGGAGTCGAGGCTTATGTATAAGCTGGCTGTGGCCGATGAGGTATATGATGAAATTATAAATATACTATAATGAACGTCAAAAACAATGTCGTTTATTAAAAAATGCTTTCACCATAATAATGAAAGCATTTTTTTGTTTATAAATTACTTTTTATCGTCTTCTGCAATTGTCTTTATGCTTGACACAAGACCGGCAACACCCTGAATTTCGCTTGGGATGATAATCTTCGTTGCCTTTCCGTCAGCAGCCTTTGCAAATGCTTCAAGTGACTTGAGAGTAATTACTCTTTCACTTGGTGATGCATTGTTGAGTTTTACAATACTGTCTGCAAGTGCCTGCTGTACAAGTTCAATAGCCCTTGCTTCACCGGTAGCTTCAAGGATTTTCTGTTCTCTGGCAGCGTCAGCTCTGAGAATCATTGCTTCCTTTTCCGCCTGCGCCTTAAGAATCTGTGCCTGCTTTTCAGCTTCAGCTCTGAGAATCTGTGAATCCTTTTCACCTTCTGCGACAAGGACAGCAGATTTCTTTTCACCCTCTGCCTGAAGAATCTTTTCTCTTCTTTCACGTTCAGCCTTCATCTGCTTCTCCATCGCATCCTGAATCTCACGCGGCGGAAGAATGTTCTTAAGCTCAACACGATTTACCTTGATTCCCCATCTGTCAGTAGCTTCATCAAGTTTTGCCGTAATCTTTGTGTTGATAAAGTCTCTTGATGTCAGTGTGGCGTCAAGTTCAAGCTCACCGATTATGTTACGAAGTGTTGTGGCTGTTAAGTTTTCAATAGCAGCCATTGGCTTTTCAACCCCGTAAGCGTACTGCTTGGCATCTGTTACCTGAAAGAATACTACTGTATCAATCTGCATTGTAACATTATCCTTTGTGATAACAGGCTGTGGCTTGAAATCAACAACCTGTTCCTTGATGGAAATCTTCTTTGCCACCTTATCGATGAACGGAACAAGAAAATGAAGTCCTGTTGACCACGATGCATAATATGAACCCAGTCTTTCAATTACAAATTCCTGTGCCTGAGGTACAATCTTGATACAGGAAATAAGAATAATAAATATGAAAATAATAACCGCTGTAATAATGTAACCACCCATGTCTTTTCACCTTTTCCTTTTCAGATAATTTTTTTACTTTGCATGAATCTTATCAGACTCAATGCTTTCTTTCCTAATGCCTACGGTCAGACAGGCACCTGAAACCTTCAGCACTGTAACTGTCTCACCGGTTTTAAAGTTTCGGCCGTCTGCGGAAACCGCACTCCAGTCTACTCCTTTGAGCCTTACCCTGCCGGTACCCTCTGCAGAATTAATATCTTCAATAACAACCGCATTCTCCCCAAGATCAAGCTCATGATTCGTCGGAACTGCAGGTTTACGAAGCTTTTTAACAAGTGGTCGTGTCGCAATCAGCATGATTCCGGTTACTGCAATAAATACAGCAATCTGAACTCCAAACGGCTGAAAAAACGATACGATAAAGGCTGCAAGAGCTCCGGCAGCAAACCAGATGGAAATAAGCTGCATCGAAGCCGTTTCCAGAAGGACAGAAGCACCAAAAACTATTGCCCACAGAATCATCTCTTTATCCATAAGTTCCTTTCTCCTTTCTGTATCAGTTTTATTTATATTCTGATATCAACTATATTCTAACATATTATTTATCAATTTTCAAGTATGTCAAATAAAAAAACTATGCATTTTTACTATAATAAATTTTTACAGAAAAGATTTTTATAAACATCTTCATTTGTGAAATGCACAGAAAGAATTTGACAGTTCTTTTAAATAAGCTAAGAAAAATTTTACAGATTATACTGAATTCAAAAATAAAAAATTCATTGATTTTTTTACAAAAATATGATAGAATAAGTTGATACATTATATACGAGAGGTCGTGCATAATTTTGGAAAACAATAAGATTTCACTGTACGGATTTAATAACCTTACCAAAACACTTAGTTTTAATATATATGATGTCTGCTATGCAAAAACTGAACGTGAACAGCATGATTATCTGCAGTATATCGACGAGCAGTATAATTCAGAACGTCTTACGCGAATTCTCTGTGACGTAACTGATATTATCGGTGCAACTATTCTCAATATATCCAAACAGGACTATGAGCCGCAGGGGGCTTCTGTAAATATCCTTATTGCTGAAGGTGAAGTTCCGCCGGACAGTATTGACAAGTCGTGCAATCAGGGTAAGATGGTTCATGCTCACCTTGACAAGAGTCATCTTACAGTTCACACATTTCCTGAATCCCATCCAGACAATGCGATATCAACATTCCGTGTTGATATTGACGTTTCAACCTGTGGAGAGATATCACCTCTTAACGCACTTGATTACCTTATCGCAAGCTTTGACTCAGATATAATCACAATAGACTACAGAGTGCGTGGTTTTACCCGTGATGTCCATGGAAAAAAATATTTTATCGACCACGACATCACTTCCATACAGGACTATATAAATGAAAGTACACTTCAGCGCTATGATGCCATAGACGTTAATGTATATCAGTCAAATATTTTTCACACAAAAATGCTGATAAAGGAACTGCAGCTTCAGAACTATCTTTTTAACACTGATGTATATGAACTGCCGCCTAAGCAGCGTCTTGATATTTCCAACAGTCTCAGAAGAGAGATGATTGAAATATTCAGCGGTGCAAATATTTATTAATCTGTAATACTATAACAGAAACGGAGGATTTCCTAAAAGATGCATTATACTCAGAACAATGCTCCGTTATACGAAGCAATGATAAACTTCAGGCAGAACAGAGTTGTTCCGTTTGACGTACCGGGACACAAGGGCGGCAGAGGAAATGAAGAACTCACAGAATTTCTCGGAAAAAACTGTCTGAAAGCTGATGTTAATTCCATGAAACCGCTTGACAATCTTTGTCATCCGGTATCTGTAATAAAGGATGCGCAGGAACTTGCAGCAGAAGCATTTGGCGCCGCTGCGGCATTCTTCATTGTGAACGGAACTACTGGTTCGGTACAGGCTATGATTATGTCCGCCACAAAAGAAGGCGACAAGGTTATCATGCCAAGAAATGTACACAGGAGTGCTATCAATGCACTTGTTGTAAACGGTGCAAAGCCGGTGTATGTAAATCCGGGTGTAAATAATAAACTCGGAATTCCGCTTGGCATGTCAGTAGCTGATGTTGAAAAAGCCATCGCTGAAAACCCGGATGCAAAGGCTGTACTTATTAACAATCCTACATACTACGGTGTCTGTTCAGATCTTAAAGCAATTGTTGAGCTCGCTCATAAACACAATATGCTTGCTCTTGTCGATGAGGCACACGGAACACATTTTTACTTTGGAAAGAACATGCCGGTAAATGCAATGGCAGCAGGTGCTGACATGGCCTCTGTAAGTATGCACAAATCAGGCGGTTCACTTACACAGAGTTCCATTCTCCTGCTCGGACCAAACGTAAATGCCGGATATGTCCGGCAGGTTATCAACCTTACCCAGACAACAAGTGCTTCATATCTGCTTATGTCCTCTCTTGACATAGCAAGAAAAAATCTTGCTCTTAACGGTGCGGAGATATTTGACAAGGCCACAAAATATGCACAGTATGCAAGATGCGAGATAAACAGTATCGGTGGATTTTATGCATTCGGTTCTGAACTTATTGACGGAGATGCATTTTACGACTTTGATAAAACGAAGCTTTCGGTAAATACTCTTGATACAGGACTTGCCGGAATAGAAGTTTACGACATCCTCCGTGATGAATACAATATTCAGATTGAGTTCGGCGATCTCGGCAATATACTTGCATATATCTCTGCAGGTGACCGTGCCCTTGAAATTGAACGTCTGATATCAGCACTTGCAGAAATAAAGCGCAGATACTCAAAGGACAAAACCGGAATGTTCGATCACGAATACATCAATCCTATTGTGAGTCTTACTCCAAAGAAAGCATTTTTCAGCAGCAAGAAAAAAATGGAGCTTGAAAAATGTGACGGACAGATATGCGGTGAATTTGTAATGTGTTATCCTCCGGGAATACCGATACTTGCTCCGGGTGAGAAAATTACAAAGGAAATTATAAGCTATATTTTATACGCCAGGGAAAAAGGATGCTTCCTTACCGGTACACAGGATATGGAAGTAAATACTCTCCAGGTTGTAGTAGAGGAGTGATTTATTGTGGAACTCTGGTACACAGAAAACCATACCGAAAATGTAAAATTTTCAATAAAAGTTGACAGACAGCTTGTAACAATGCAGAGCGAATTTCAGCGAATAGATATTTTTGAATCAAATGAATTCGGAAGAATTCTCACTCTTGACGGATATCTTATGGTAACTGAAAAGGACGAATATATCTACCATGAAATGATAACACATGTTCCGATGGCTACAAATCCGGACATAAAAAATGTTCTTGTTGTAGGTGGCGGTGACGGTGGTACTGTAAGAGAACTGTGCCGCTACAATACAATAGAAAATATCGACCTTGTTGAGATTGACAGGATGGTAGTGGAGGCATGCCGGGAATACCTCCCTTCCCTTGCCTGCTCACTTGATGACAAACGAGTAACAATCCACTATGAAGACGGAATGAGATTTGTAAGAAATGCTCCGGATAATAAGTATGATTTGATTATCGTTGATTCAACGGATCCTTTCGGGGTCGGTGAAGGTCTTTTCACAAAGGAATTTTACGGAAACTGCTGCAGAGCACTTACTGAGGAAGGCATACTTGTAAATCAGCATGAGAGTACATTTTACGACTCATATGCAACCTCAATGAAGCGCGCTCACAGCAGAATAAAAGATTTCTTCAGTACGGCACTTGTTTATCAGGCACATATCCCGACTTACCCGTCAGGACACTGGCTCTTTGGCTTTGCATCAAAAAAATACGACCCAAGAGCTGACCTGAATGCAGAGTGGTGGAACAGTCTCGGACTGGTTACAAAATACTATAACACTATTCTTCATACAGGATGCTTTGCAATACCGAACAATGTGAGAAACACGCTTCGTGAAACATACAAATAACCGAAAGGAGTAAAAGAGTTGAATAAAAACATCAGTACTTTTATTTCATGTGATGCGGAATACGATGAGAGTAAGATCGTTCTCTTCGGTGCTCCGTTTGACAGCACAACTTCATACAGACCGGGTACGCGTTTCGGAAGTTCAGCTATAAGAAACGAAAGCTTCGGAATCGAAACATACAGCCCGTATACAGACAGGGACCTTCAGGACACTAAGATATTTGATGCTGGTGATCTTGAACTCTGCATGGGCAGCAGTGAACTCGCACTTAAGGATATAGAAGAATTTACTGACAAGGTACTTGAAGACGGAAAGATTCCTTTTATGATAGGCGGAGAACATCTTGTAACACTCGGCGCTGTCCGTTCAGCTGTAAAAAAATATCCTGATCTTCATATAGTACACTTTGATGCACATGCTGATCTTCGTGACAGCTACCTTGGAGTAAAGCTTTCACATGCGTGTGTAATGCACAGATGTCACGATCTCGTCGGAGACGGAAAGATTTTTCAGTTTGGAATAAGAAGCGGTGACCGTGAGGAATTCAGATGGGGTAAGGAACATGTTTACACCAACAGATTCAACTTCGATACCCTTGAGGAAATTGCTGAACAGTTAAAGGGCAGGCCTGTTTATTTCACACTTGACCTTGACGTAATGGACCCTTCAATATTCTGCGGAACAGGTACACCTGAAGCTGACGGAGTTTCATTCAGAGAACTCCTCAATGCTGTAAAGGTTGTTTCAGATCTCAATATAGTAGGTCTCGATATGAACGAACTTTGCCCTGTATATGACCAGAGCGGTGCTTCAACTGCTCTTGCGTGCAAACTTCTTCGCGAGATACTTCTGATGATATACAAATAATTTTTAAGGAGGACTAAAAAATTGGGTAGAGCTTTAATTATCGGTGCAGGCGGTGTAGCAAGTGTTGTTGTTCACAAGTGCTGCCAGAACAGTGATGTTTTTGAGGAGATCTGCATAGCAAGCAGAACAAAGTCAAAGTGTGATGCACTTAAGGCTAAGCTTGACGGAGGAAAAACAAAGATTACAACTGCTCAGGTAAATGCAGACAGTGTGGAAGAACTTGTTGCTCTTATGAAGAACTACAAGCCGGACATCTGTATCAATGTCGCACTTCCATATCAGGATCTCACTATCATGGATGCCTGTCTCGAATGTAAGGTTGACTATGTTGATACCGCAAACTACGAACCACTTGATACTGCAAAGTTTGAATACAAGTGGCAGTGGGCATACAGAGAAAGATTTGAAAAGGCTGGAATAACGGCTCTTCTCGGAAGCGGATTTGATCCGGGTGTAACAGGTGTATTTTCTGCATATGCTCAGAAGCATTATTTTGATGAAATACACTATATCGATATTCTCGACTGCAACGGCGGTGACCACGGTTATCCGTTTGCAACAAACTTCAACCCTGAAATCAACATAAGAGAGGTTTCTGCAAACGGAAGCTATATCGAAAACGGTAAATGGGTTGAAACAAAACCTATGGAAATAAAGAGAGTATACAATTTTGACCAGGTTGGCGAAAAAGATATGTATCTTCTCCACCACGAAGAGCTTGAATCACTTGCACTCAATATAAAGGGAATAAAGAGAATCAGATTCTTCATGACCTTTGGTCAGAGCTATCTTACACATCTCAAGTGTCTTGAAAACGTCGGAATGACTTCCATCGAACCAATTATGTACGAAGGAAAGGAAATTGTACCTCTCCAGTTCCTCAAAGCTGTGCTTCCTGATCCTGCTTCACTCGGTCCGAGAACAGTCGGCAAGACAAATATCGGATGTATCTGCCACGGTGTTAAGGACGGTAAAAAGGTTTCATACTATGTATACAATGTCTGCGACCATCAGGAATGCTATAAAGAAGTGGGTTCACAGGCAATCTCATACACAACCGGTGTACCGGCAATGATTGGTGCTATGATGGTTATGACCGGCAAGTGGAAGAAACCGGGCGTTTACAATATTGAAGAATTCGATCCGGATCCGTTTATGGAAGAACTGGGTAAGTGGGGCCTCCCGTGGACTGAAAACTTTGCACCAGTGCCGGTAGACAACAGCCATGAAGAAGCCTGAATTTGATATAACGAAGGTAAAAACTCCTTCATACATTATCGATGAAAATCAGCTGATAAAAAATCTTGAAATACTCAGCGGTGTTGAAAAAAGAACCGGATGCAAAATACTGCTTGCTCAGAAAGCATTCTCCTGCTATCATCTCTATCCGCTTATATCAAAGTATATAAGCGGAACAGCATGCAGCGGGCTATATGAAGCACGGCTTGGATACGAATGCATGGGCAAGGAAAATCACGTATTCTGTGCCGGTTACCGCGAGGATGAGATTGATGAGATTATCAGGTACTGCGGACATATCATCTTCAATTCCTTCACTCAGCTTGACCGTTACAGAGACAGTGTTCTCCGTTCAGGAAAGAAAATCGGGCTTCGCATAAATCCTGAGCACTCAACACAGGAAGGACATGCTATCTATGATCCGTGCTCCCCGACTTCCCGTCTCGGAATTACTCTTAAAAACTTCAGACCCGATGATCTTGAAGGAGTAAGCGGTCTCCACTTCCATACTCTTTGTGAACAGAATTCTGATGACCTTGAAACCACTCTTGATGCAGTTGAAGAAAAGTTCGGAAAGTATCTTGATAAAATGGAATGGATTAACTTCGGCGGCGGACACCATATCACAAGAGACGACTACGATATCCCGCGTCTTGAAAGATGCATTAATCGCATGCAGGAAAGATACGGACTTGAAGTGTTCCTTGAACCCGGTGAAGCAGTTGCGCTCAATGCCGGTTTCCTTGTAACAAAGGTACTTGATATTATAAACAAGGATGATATGGACATCGCAATACTTGACACATCTGCCGCATGTCACATGCCTGATGTGCTTGAGATGCCGTACAGACCGCCTCTGATTGATTCAGGAAAGCCTGATGAAAAGAAGTTCAAATACAGACTCGGTTCTCAAACCTGTCTCTCAGGTGACTTTATTGGCGAATATTCATTTGATACCCCGCTTGAAACTGATTCAAGACTTGTTTTTGCTGACATGGCCATCTATACAATGGTGAAAAATAATACATTTAACGGAATGGGACTCCCGTCAATAATTGTTTGCCGGAGAGACGGAACGCTTGAAACGCTTAAAGAATTCGGGTATGATGATTTTAAAATGAGATTATAAAAAAATGAGCAGAATCACATTCTGCTCATTTTTTATTATCTGTTTCCTAAAAGTTCCTTATAGAGATCAATGTATTTTTCAGATGATTTATCCCAGCTGAAATCACACTTCATTACAGTCTTTACAAGTTTTCTCCATGACTTTGTATCATTGTAAAGCGCCTGAGCTCTCAGACATGCATTAAGCATATCGTGTGCATTGTAAGTCTTGAATGTAAATCCATTACCGTTCTCACCGCCACAGTCTTTTACAGAGTCTCTGAGGCCGCCTGTTTCACGTACAATCGGAACAGTACCGTATCTCATGGCAATCATCTGTGCAAGCCCGCACGGTTCATTCTGAGAAGGCATAAGGAACATATCTGCACCTGCATAAATTTTTCTTGCAATCTCCGGAACAAATCCAATAGTAACACTTACTCTGTCAGGATATCTGAGTGACATCTCTCTGAAGAAGTCTTCAAATATCTTTTCGCCACTGCCGATAATAGCGAACTTGAATCCACGGTCAACCATCTCTTCAAAAATATATTTTACAAGATCAAGTCCCTTGTGACCGACAAATCTTGATACAATGCCAACAACAGGTTCATTTCCCTCCTGAAGACCAAGGTCTGCAAGAAGCTTATCCTTACATGCTTTCTTTCCCTTTACAGGGGCAGAGGCACTGAAATTTGCAGGAATAAGCGGATCTGTTTCAGGATTATAAACGGTAGTATCGATACCATTGAGTATTCCTGAAAGCTTGTACTGCTTGTTAATAAGAATTCTGTCTAGTCCGTATGCATACCACGGATCAAGAATTTCCCAGGCATAACTCGGACTTACTGTTGAAATCCTGTCTGCTGCCTCAAAAGCACCCTTCATCATATTGATACAGTCATCATACATAAGAAGATCTGTATGATACATAGGTATTCCCATTACTTCATTTACAACTTCAACACCGTATTTGCCCTGATACTGAATATTATGAATGGTAAAAAGATTTTTTATGTTTTCAAACCCCTGCTGATACTTATAAAGTACCTGATAGTAAACTGAAACAAGTGATGTCTGCCAGTCATTTGCATGAATAATATCCGGCTTAAAATCAATGTATCTGAGCATCTCGAGAACTGATCTTGAGAAAAATGTAAATCTCTCACAGTCATCATAGAAACCATACATACCGTCCCTGCCAAAATAATACTCATTATCAATGAAATAATATACAACCCCGTTATATATTGTAGTAAGTATTCCGCAGTACTGCTTTCTCCATGATACATCTACTGTAATACTTGTAAGAGGGGTTAAACTGGCTCTTAATTCCGGTTTTATATTTTTATAAAGAGGAATTACAACCCGGCAGTCATGTCCCTTTCTGTTTATCGCTGCCGGCAGAGAACCTGCAACATCCGCAAGTCCGCCTGAAGCCGCAAACGGCATAGCTTCACTTGCTGCATATAAAATATTCATATTTGTTCAACTCACTTTCGTTTTATATTATATGAGAAAATGCAGGACTATACAAAGCCCTGCATCAAAACTCTTATTCAGATTAGTAATTAATCATCTTCAATTTTCTGATTCTTTTTGATGAAGAGAGCGTTTTTAGTTGAAGCAGTAAGAAGCTTATTCTTACCTACCCTAACGTTTTTATCTGTGATAACCGCATGAAGCTCTGCATCTTCGCCAATCTGTGTATTCTGCATAAGAATGCAGTTTCTTACAACAGCACCTTTTCCTACCTTAACGCCACGGAAAAGTACTGAATTGATTACTTCACCTTCGATAACACAACCATCAGCAATAAGAGAGTTGCGAACTACTGAACCCGCTTCATACTTTGCAGGACCGGAATCCTTTACCTTTGTATAAATCGGTGTGTTGTTTAAGAACATCTTCTGCATATTTTCAGGATTGAGAAGATTCATGTTTGCATTGTAGTATGACATAATATCTTCAATCTTTTCGTAATATCCTTTGTGTTCATATCCGCAGATTCTGTAATTTGCCTTATTCTGCTGAAGAACCTGCTTGTCAAAACTTGCAAATCCTTCCGGAGCATATCTGCTTACAATCTTTTCGAGAATTCTTCTGCCGATAACAAACATGTTAAGTGATCTGTTCGCTTCGCCGAGAATATCAGGATTAATTGTCGCACTGATTACCCTCTTTTCGTCATCAACCTCAAGTATTGTTGAAGCTGTTGAACCAATACCATTATTTGTAAAGTTATGCTTTGCATATACAACAGTGATATCAGCATCATTTTTCATGTGTTCTCTGATAACCTGCCGGAAGTCTATAGTTGTTACAACATCACAGTCAGCCATTACAACGTATTCAGCATCCGAATGCTGAATAAAAGGAAGAATTCCTTCGATAGCTTCTATTCTTCCTCTGTAGAGGCCGCTCTTGTGATGACTGAACGGAGGAAGAAGATGAATTCCACCGTTCTTTGTGCAAAGATCCCACTCTCTTCCTGAACCGATATGATCAAGAAGTGACTGATAGTTTGACTTCGTAACTACACCGACTTCAGGAATACCTGAGTTAGTCATATTTGAAAGCGGGAAATCGATAAGTCTGTATCTGCCGCCAAAGAGAATTGAACCCATTGTTCTTACCTGGGTAAGCTCTGATACAGATTCATCATGCATATTTGAAAATATAAGTCCTAAAATATTATTATAAATCATTCGTTACATCCCCTTAATCATTAAACAACAGGTATCATCTGACCAGGAGCTACGGAAACACCTGAAGAAATCACTTCACCATGACCTATAACAGCGATATCCCACTTTGTATCATTTCCTGTTTCTTCTTTTGAAGCACCGATTCTGACATCATTTTCAATAACTGAGTCTTCACCGATAATTGCGTACTTAACAACTGAACCGGATTTTACTACTGCACCCGGCATGATTACACTGTGATCAATAACAACGTCTTTTTCAACTGTTACACCTGAATAAATAATTGATGATGTAATGCTGCCGTTCACGCTGCATCCGTCACAGACAAGTGAATCCTGAATATCAGCATCAGGTCCGATATACTGAGGCGGAAGGCTCATATTACGTGAATATATTTTCCAGTTCTGATCATAGAGATTGAGATCTGATGCATTAAGAATATCCATATTTGCTTCCCAGAGACTGTAGAGTGTACCTACATCCTTCCAGTAACCTTCAAACGCATACGCAAACATTCTTTCGTTGTTTGAAAGCATAGCAGGTATGATATCCTTTCCGAAGTCCTTTGAACCTCCTGCGTTTTCGTTTTCAATAAGGTACTTTCTGAGTTTTTCCCATGTGAACACATATATACCCATTGACGCAAGAGTAGATTTTGGTTCCTTAGGCTTTTCTGTAAAGTCTACAACACGGAAATCACTGTCGCATGTCATAATACCGAATCTTGATGCTTCCTCAAGGGTGACATTAAGAACAGCAATAGTAGCATCAGCTGAATGTTCCTTATGGAATTCAACCATCTTTGAGTAATCCATCTTATATATGTGGTCACCGCCAAGGACAATTATATACTCAGGATTGTAACGATCTATAAATCTGATATTCTGATAAATAGCATTTGCCGTTCCTTCATACCATGAACTGCCTGATGCTGTCTGGTACGGAGGAAGAATATGTACGCCCCCGCGAAGCCTGTCAAGATCCCATGGCTGACCATTTCCTATGTAATCATTAAGTTCAAGCGGCTGATACTGTGTAAGAACACCTACTGTATCAATACCGGAATTAGTGCAGTTGGACAGTGGAAAATCAATAATTCTGTATTTTCCGCCGAACGGGACTGCCGGCTTAGCCATTTTCTGTGTCAAAGCATACAGTCTGCTTCCCTGGCCACCGGCCAGAAGCATAGCTATGCATTCCTTTTTCATATTATAATTCCTCCCTATTTCATTGAAGATTTGCTGTTTTTCTTTGTTGCCGTAACTTTTTTAGTAGTACGTTTCTTTGTCACACTTTTTTTCTCATGCTGCAGATAAAGTACTGACAGAGGAGGTAATGTGAGTGAAATGCTCTGATCGTATCCATGCATAGGGGTATCTGAGGTTTTATATGTTTTTACAGACCTGCCGGTTCCTCCGAACTCGACTGCATCTGAATCAAATACAAGTTTATAACGTCCACTCTCAGGAATACCTATCTTGTAATTTTGTCTCTCAACCGGAACAAAATTACATACAATAATTATTTCATTTCCGCTGTCATCAATACGTCGGAAAGCAATAACGCTTTGCTTGTAATCATCGTTTGAAATCCATTTGAATCCACCCCATGAGTTATCATTTTCCCACATAGGTGAATTTTTAAGATAAAATTTGTTAAGCTTCTTGTTGAAGTCCTGAAGTTGCTTGTGTCTGTCACAATCAAGAATAGCCCAGTCAAGACCTTCTTCGTAGTTCCATTCCTTTCGCTGACCAAATTCCTGTCCCATGAACAGAAGCTTTTTGCCCGGATGAGCCATCATATAACACAGGAATGCTCTGTATGAACTAAACTTCTGATCTTCATTTCCACTCATCTTTTCAAGAAGCGAGCACTTGCCGTGTACAACTTCATCATGTGAAATAGGAAGAACAAAATTCTCAGAGAAACAATAGAAAAATGAAAATGTAATCTTGTCGTGATTGAATGCTCTGTATATCGGATCGAGTGACATGTAGAAGAGCATGTCGTTCATCCAGCCCATGTTCCACTTGTAATTGAACCCAAGTCCGCCAATATCCGTAGGCTTTGTAACCATTGGCCATGCAGTCGATTCTTCGGCAATCATAAGTGTATTAGGGTTGTTTTTGAATACTGCTTCATTAAGCAGTCTGAAAAACTCAACGGCTTCGAGATTTTCCTTGCCGCCATAGATATTTGGTGCCCATTCTCCGTCGCGTCTGTCGTAATCAAGATAGAGCATCGATGCAACTGCATCAACTCTGAGTCCGTCAAGATGAAATTCATTAATCCAGTAACACGCATTTGAAATAAGGAACGATCTTACTGCTCCTTTTCCGTAATCGAATACATGTGTTCCCCATGACTTGTGTTCACGTTTTCTCTGATCCTCATATTCGTAGCAGCAGCCTCCGTCGAACATATAGAGTCCATAGCCGTCCTTCGGAAAATGAGCCGGAACCCAGTCAAGAATAACACCTATGTTGTTTTCATGGAACAAATCAATCATGTTTCTGAAATCATCAGGTGTTCCATATCGTGAAGTCGGAGCATAGTAACCAGTAACCTGATAACCCCACGATCCGTCAAAAGGATGCTCGGTAAGAGGCATAAACTCTATGTGAGTATATGACATCTCCTTGAGATACGGAATTATTTCCTCTGCAAACATAGTGTAACTCTTGAATGTTGAATCAGAATTTTTCTTCCATGAACCCAGATGTACTTCATAAATATTTATCGGTCCTCTGTAAATCTCACGGTCTGATTTTTTGCTGAGCCACTTGCTGTCTCTCCACTTATAGTCGGATTCAAAGATTTTTGAAGCTGTCTCAGGCCTTGTTTCATAGTGATTTGAATACGGATCGGCCTTCATGATAATTCTGTTGTCTCTGGTTCTGATACTGTACTTATAGTTATCGTACTGATCAAGAGCAGGAATCTTTGCTTCCCATATCTCTTCAGATATCTTATACATCGGGTTGCACTCACGGTCCCAGCTGTTAAATGAACCTACTACTGAAATATCAACTGCGTTAGGTGCCCATACACGAAAATAGTGATATTCGTTTCCGTCTTCATTCACTCGGTGCGCACCAAAAAACTTATATGATTCAAAATTTTTACCCTGCTGAAAGAGGTATATCGGAACATCATATGATTTGTCGGTTTTTATACTATTATGCATCAAATCACCCTCCCATAACTACTCTTATTGTAACAGAATATCAAAAATTAATCAAGTCTTTCGATGTGTTTTTTATACTTTTGTCGAAATGCTACATTAATATCCCGAGAAATAGTGCAATTTTTTTCAGCGAAATTTCTTTACTTTTTTTTATTTGGTAAATTCGTATTTTTATCCGCATTTTTTTGTTGTTTTTTTGTATACTTAACTATTGCTGACGAACAAGTCTTGCTGTGACAACGCTTACATCATCATAACTGATTTTTCGTGATATCCTGCATATATTTTCCGATATCTCACTTACATCTGATTTTTCTGTCAGTTCTCTTTTGATTACACCGTATGCTTTTTCCGGGACTCCGTCCGATATCATAGTGACCATATCACCTGTTTTCAGAGAAAAAGTCCTTTTAAACATTCCGGCAGTGTCAGCTGCCCCAATCGGAAAAGTTGGTGAATTTACGCTGAATATACTGCCTCCGTGAAGGAAAATAGTGGGAGCAGCTCCTGACTTGTAAACAGTCATATTCCCGTTATCAAGATCAAATGCTGCAACATCAAGAGTAGTAAAATAATCATCAGTGCTTTCCGACCGGATAATTGTATTTATTATTCTGATGCTCTGTTCGGCATCAACTCCTCCAAGAATAAATTGCTTAAACAGGTCAACAGCTCTCGAAGAATATTCGGAAGCTCTTTTACCTGTACCCATTCCGTCTGAAATTACTATGTAAAATTTCCCGTAACTGTCACGGAAACACAGGCAGGTATCTCCGTTTTCTTCAGAACACGCTGAACTTTTCTGTGATATGTCCGCTTCTATTCTGTATGCCGGGCGCTCGCTGATGAGAAATCTCATCTCCTCACCGTCATAGCATTTTGTACATTCAAAATTTATTCCGAATTCATCGCTTAGAGTTCTGTAAATTCTGTATCCGCTTACACAGGAATTTTTCGGGCAGTATATTTCTGCAAACAGTCTTCTGCTGCTGTTATAATAAGCAACGAGAGAAACAAATCCTATGTCATTTTCATTAAGCACAGACTTCATTCTTGAAGAAATACGGCGGTCAATTGTAAATCTGTTCTGAACATCGGATGAAAGACTGCGTATTATTTCAGAAGATGCAGTAAGCTGCTCTGCAAGTATGTTTTTTGACATGGTCCTGTATTCACTTTCTGTTATATCTGCAATACTCCGGGCACTTCCTGCATAACTTTTTTTCAGTTCAGTAAAGTTCTCTGATTTTTCTGCGGCATTACTGATGGTATCTGCGACAAGCCTCATTCTGAACGATGATATCCTCATCATATCACTCTCTTCGTCAAAGGTACTGCTTATTCTTTTTTCTTCATTATGAACCTTTTCAACAGGTACCATACAGAAAAAAATTATCCCTGCAACTATATTCACATAGGACATAACCGGAAACATACTGATACCGGAAACAGCAGTACACATAACTGAAACAAGCAGGTAAGCTGAAGCTGCCGCAGGACGGCCGTAGTTTATAAAGGTACCTGCAGCCATACCTGATATTCCCATAAAAACTGCAGAACGTATATCCGCTGCTCCGTTTATTATTAATGCTGCAGCACCGGTGATTCCGGCAGTTGAACCACCGGCAAACCTGTAGTTTCTTGCATAAACAAGAATAAAAAATACCGCAGCAATCTCCCCCGGATTTATCCCGAAAAATGAAAATGAGGAAAGAACAGAAACAGCTGAAAAGCAAAGTAAAGCGACAGCCGGTTTGTTTACAGCTGCTTCTGCAATGATTCCCCTTGGTGAATTAAGGAGGATAACTGCATAGCCGCAGACAATTCCCGCAAGCACAGAGGCTGTACTGAAAACTGCAAAGCTGCGCAGGGAAAATTTTTCTGTAATGCAGAAAAAAATAAAAGATAACATAAAACACAGTGAAGCAGCGATTCCACGTTTAAGCGCATCATTTTTCTTTATGAATACTGATAACAATGGTATCAGTATGACTCCGGATGCATACTGAATTGTCTGCATATTTCCTGAAGAAATATAGGACAGTAAAATTCCGGCAGCAGCTGTCAGAGAGTAGAGCGGAGAAAGTGCAGCTGCAAATGCAAGCGGAAACGGTGATACAGCAAAAGAAAATTCTGAATATGATAAAAAGAAAAACGCTGATATACATGCAATCAGTTTTACGGGTATTGGTGTTTTACGGTGATTTTCCTGCATTTTTTACATTCCTTTCAGGGATATAACCCTCATAAAATAAAAATAAGGAATCACCCGAAATTATCCGTTTCGGGTGTTCCTTATTATTCTACCATACAGTAAACGTAAAAAATGTCAAAGTAAAGCTCAGTGAATGTATTTTTTCAGGTTAAGCGAAAAATTTATAAGCGATTCCATATCAAGCTGCTCCACTCTTGTATTTTCGCTGAACCCTGTCTCAGCAAGTGCATCGTAAATTTCCTGCTTGCTGAATGAAAGCATGGAAGAAAGTGAATTTGCAAGTGTCTTTCTTCTCTGTGAAAAAGCCGCCTTTACAACTGAGAAGAAGAACTTTTCCTCATCGGGTTCAAGACTGTATTTTTTTTCAACGTCTATTCTGATTACTGCTGAATCAACATTTGGCGCAGGAATAAAGCTTCCTCTTGAAACACTGAAAAGGGTTCTGGCATTTCCGTAGTAACTCACTGCAGCAGATATGGCACCTGACTGTCTTGTTCCCGGCTCAGCACAGAGTCGTTCAGCTGCTTCCTTCTGAACCATTACTGTGAGAGACTTTACGGGAGCTCCGCTTTCAAGAAAATGCATAATAACAGGCGATGTGATATAATAAGGAAGATTAGCACATACAGCAACATCCATTCCGGAAAATTCTTCTTCTATAAGCCGGCAGATATCAACATTCATAATATCTTCATTTATTACTTTTATATTGTCAAAATCAGAAAGAGTTTCCTCAAGCACAGGAAGAAGTCTCCTGTCAATCTCAACAGCAACAACCTTGTCAGCTCTTGAGGCAAGTTCAGCAGTAAGAGTTCCTATACCGGTTCCGACTTCGATAACTCCGAAGCCTTTTTTAGCATTACCCATCTCTGCTATTTTCGGGCAGACATAAGGATTTACGAGAAAGTTCTGACCAAGGCCTTTTGAAAAATTAAAATTATGTCTGCCGAGCAGTTCTTTTATATATCCGAGATTTGTGAGATTGTTCATAAAGTATTTACCTTTCAATATTTTTTGTGCAGGGTATTGCAAAAATGATAAAAAATTATTATAATAATTAATACAGTATTGCTTACATAAAAACCGGAAAATCAATAAACAGAAGGGAGCAGTTAATATGACCAGAAGAGACAAAATTAACTACTATCTCGATATTGCTGAAAGTGTCCTGAAGCGCGGTACATGTCTGAGAAGAAACTTCGGAGCAATAATCGTAAAAAATGATGAAATAATCTCAACCGGTTACGTTGGAGCTCCGAGAGGAAGGGCCAACTGTTCAGATCTCGGCTATTGTATGCGTGAAAAGCTCAACATTCCGAAAGGCGAAAGATACGAACTTTGCCGTTCGGTTCATGCTGAATCAAATGCAATCATTTCTGCACCAAGAAGCGAAATGATTGGTGCGTCGATATATCTTGCCTGTCACGACGCCAAAACAGACGAGCTTTACGGCGATGTTGAACCTTGTTCAATGTGTAAACGTCTCATAATAAACGCCGGAATATCAACGGTATATGTCCGTACATCAAAGGATGAATACAAAACTATTGTTGTAAATTCATGGATTGAAAATGATGATTCCCTTTCCATGAAAAGCGGATACTGATATAATAACATATTCAGAGATTTCTTACAAGCGGAACTTTTATTTTCAGGAATTTTTTCAGAATTTTTTTGTTTTTTTTAAAAAAAATTGTTTTACTATGGAAATTATTTATATTATATGATATAATAATTCTGTAACACTTTTAAATGATTTTCCTGTTTTCTATGCAGAGATCAGTATAAATATTGGGTTATTTTAAAAATATTTCGCAAGGGGTGAAAAACAAATGGCAGATGCTCTTTCACAGCATCAGATTGACGAATTGTTCGAAAGTCTTAATAACGAAGGAAAAGAAGAAGAAAGCGAAAATGAAGTCAAGGAAAAGCGAATAAAGAACTATAACTTTAAGATGCCTCAGAAGTTTACCAAAGAGGATCTTAAACTTATTCGTGACATCTATGAACAGTACTCACGTCTGGTTGCCTCATATCTCACAGGTATCACACGTCTTTATTGCCATGCAAAAGTTCTTCACGTTGAGGAACAAAAATACTATGAATTCAATAATTCTCTTGAGGATTATGTAATGATGGGTGTTGTGGGTCTTCATTTTGATGACCACGATATTATGGATGCTGAATGTACAATTCAGTTTTCAAATGCAATTACATTCTCCCTTATAGACAGACTTATGGGCGGTCCGGGAAATACATTCGAAATTTCAAGAGACTTCACAGAGATAGAAGTATCAATAATACGAACTATACTTGAAAAAATGGCTGTATTTTTACAGGAAGCATGGTCGGGGTATATTGATATCAACCCTACCCTCTCAAGAATTGAAACAAATGCAAGACTTACAAAATCAATTGCACCTGATGAGACTATAGTTATAGCAACTCTTGAGCTTGAACTTAATAAAAGAAAAAGTCTTATGACAATCAGCATACCTGCGATTAACATGGAGGAAATACTTACGCACTTCAGCGGAAAATTCGCAGCAGCTTCCCGCCATGTTGTTGACGAGGAAAGAAGACTTGAACAGCGCAGCAGTATCATGAAAGGAGTTAAGAACTCCAGCCTTACCATGCATACTGTTCTTGCTGAAACAGATATTGACCTTAGTGATATACTTTCACTCAGGGTAGGCGATATAATCCCACTTGATGTCCCTATTACGCAGAATGCAGTTGTAAAGATAAACAATGTCAAGTGGTTTACTGCCAAACCGGGTATAAGCAATAATAAAAAAGCAATAAAGATAGTAGATGTCTGCAATAATAATGAGAGGTGAGACACATTGGGTATGAATATAAATGACTTTAATGAAAACCAGCTTTATGCTGTAAAAGAATCACATAATCTTGCAATGGTAAACTCAGGCTCCTCAGTTGCTTCTCTTCTGAATGCAAGTGTATGGATTACAGATCCTGAAGTAAAAATGTACAGAATTATGGATTTTATATACGCCGAACTTGCACCAACGGTATTTGTAAAAATTTCATATACTGGCGAAAAGGAAGGTACGGCAGTTCTTATCTTCAGACAGGAAGATGCACAGCTTATGCTCTGCCAGCTGATGGGCATGCCGCTTGTCGCTACTCCTGACTTTGCATTTGATGAGATTAACACTTCTGCATTCAGCGAAGTAATTAATCAGATGATGAACACATATTTCACCGAAATTTCCGGACTTATCGGAAGTGCGGTTATGATTTCGGCGGCTGAGGTTCTTCCAAACAGTTCAAGTCAGAACATTTTTCAGCTTATGGGACTTAATCCGGACGATACAATCTGTACTGTTTCATCTTCTCTCAGAGTTGATAATACGATAAACAGCAAATTCATAACAGTATTTTCAACAGAACTGGCAAATGAAATTGCAGAAAAAACCGAAAGCAGATTTCCTGTGCCGGAAACACCTGCCGAACCGCCTGCTGAGGAGCCTGTGACAAATATGCCGGACTTCTCCACTTCTCCTGAGGAAAACAATCCGTTTGATACAACCGGAGCTGACGATTCACAGTCAATTTTCGGTTTATCACCTGAAGAGGATGCATTTAGTGCTGCTCTTAACCAGCCTTCAGCATTCACAGCTTTATCCGAACAGGGTCCGTTCTCTTCATTCCAGGGAACACTTACGGCAGAGCAGCTCAACAATCTCCAGCTTCTGATGAACGTACCTCTTGAACTTGCAATAGAAATAGGTTCAACTCAGAAAAAAGTAGATGATATACTTTCTTTCTCACACGGTACCATTATTGAGCTTGATTCCCCTGCTGATGCACCGGTAAGTGTAATAGTAAACGGGCATCTTATTGCCAGAGGTGACGTTGTGGTTGTCGATGACTATTTTGCAGTCAGAATAACAGAAATAATAAAATCAAATCTTATTGACACACTCAGAAACAGGAACTGATTTAACAAATGGAAATAAAAATACTTATTGCTGACAGTGTTTCAACCATGCGTGAAAACATAAAATCCATACTCGAAAATGAAGGATTTACAAATATTCTGGAAGCTGATAACGGAGAATCAGCATGTGAGATTTTTGAAAATGAGCTTCCGGAGATAGTTATTATGGATTTTGCCATTCCGGGCAAATCAGGAATGGAATCCCTGAGGGACATGATGAAAAAAAATCCTGATTCAAAGGTTATCATATGTTCTGCATCAAGTCACAGAGAACTTGTTATCGAAGCAGTTAAACTTGGTGCTGCCGATTTTATACTGAAACCACTAAAGCCGGAAAGATTAATCCAGGCAGTAAAAAAAGCTTACAGTAATATATAAAAAAGAGAATGTTCTGCGTTTTTTCGCAGAACATTCTCTTTTTATTCTATAATGCAGAGTCCGGTATATATGATAACTGCACAGAGTACAAATACAGTCGCTGCAGCACCGGAAATATATCCGGCAATACGTTTCCTGCCTTCAAACCTGTTTAGTACTATGCCGCTGCACAGCGCACCCGTAAATACTGTTGGAGTGATATAACGGAAATTCATTGTACAGGTAAACGGATAATCATACGACATCTTATAAAAATTAAAAATCATACAGAAAAAGAAAACCATGACCGCCGCTTTCTCAGTTTTCCTGTCTCCTGAAAACATCAGCACCATGCATATCAGAGAAACAGCTGCCATTATTACTGTCAGCCAGAAAAGTATTTCAGCTGTTTTTATAATGAATATATTTCCCTTAAAACTTCCTTCATTTATCCATTCTCCGAAAAGTGAAGTTTTAAACAAAGCTACAAGAGGATTAAATTCGTTATAGCCTGAAACTGTATATGTTTCACCATCCCACATTGCCCACTGTTCAAAAACACTCTTAAACTGACTGAATGAGAAGTCAGTAATTCTGCTGATAAAATCCTGATTTCCAATGTACTGAAGCAGACCCGGATCAAGCTCCTGAACGTAGAGAACAGGTACTCCCCATTTAACATAGTTCCTTATTTCGTACCAAAGTCCTAAAGGCGCACATACAAGCAGAAATACAGTAAACTGAACAAGAAGTTTCTTATAATCAGTTTTGATGTTTCTGAAAAATACCACAGCAAAAATTATTGCAACAGGCGGAGCAACCAGTGCTGCAGTAAGCTTTGTCATCATACCAAGTCCGACGCAAAGTGCTGTCTTAAGAATATTTTTCATACTCTGTTCCCTGTACCAGTTCAGTGCACAGACAATTGCCCCTGCCATAAACGCTGCAGAGAGCACATCATTATTTATACTTCCCGACAGAAGGATAAATGCCGGATGGAATGAAACTACTGCGAGGGGTATGTACAGAGCTTTTCCCTTCAGTCCGAAGTATCTGAATATTTTATATACTGATATCATTATGCACATTGAATAGAAAAGTGTAAGCATCTGCATACTCTCTCTTGCCTGACTATGACCGACAAGGAAAAAGTTTTCATTAATATATATCCATGCAGCACTGAGAATATGATGCAGAGGCGGATGACAGAACTGCCAGCGCTCGCGTATATCAAAATCAGCAACATGAAAGTTCTGAATTATATATTCAATATATCCGGCATGTCCTATATCTCCGTCAAACACATAAACATCATGCTGTCGTGTATATACAGATGTTTCCAGTACATAATAAAGTTTCAGCATAAATCCGCTTCCAAGTATCAGAAAGGCATTCATTTGTTCTCTGAATCTTTTTCTGTCAGAAAAATAATACAGGAGAAACACAATAATACAGCCACCTGCAAAATACCATAAGCCCTTCTGTTCTGAATAAGAGAAAAGCTTCATAAGGCACAGCAGAACAACAAATGAACATCCTCCGATAAACAAAGACCTGCTTTTACTTATTTTACCGCTTTTATATTTTTTTATCAGAACAGCTGATAAAAAAGTAAGAATTAAAAATGCAAATATGCACGGAACATTATTCGGAATGTTATCCGCAGCTCCAAGAAAAAACGGATTTAATCCCGTACACACAAGAAAAGTACAAAGATATGGATGGGCAGCCATAATTCCTGCTGCCTTTTCAGTATAGTTTTGTTTCATAATCCTCCTGATAATATCACTAAAAAGCTGCATCCACAGTCAGCAGATGCAGCTGTATTTTATTCGGCTGAAGAAACAGGTGAATTCACACTGATATATGACGCCGGGTTCTGGCAGACATTCTGGTATCTTACCTCGAAGTGAAGGTGATTTCCTGTTGAATCTCCTGTTGTACCAACTTCACCAATCAGATCTCCGCACTTTACCTCAGCTCCGTTTGAAGCGATAACCTTGCTCAGGTGCCCGTACAGTGTTGCATATCCGTTTCCGTGGTCAATCATTACAAAGTAACCGTAGCCCCCTGTATTCCAGCCTGCTGCAATTACCTTTCCCTCTGCAGCGGCATAAACATCCGTTCCTTCAGGGGCAGCAATATCAAGTCCCTTATGATTTCTGTTGCTTCCGTATACATCGCTTATATATCCGCCGTTTACCGGCCACATAAACATTCCGTTTCCGTTAAGAACAGTTTCCACGGAATCCGGAGTACCAACAGCTTCCCTCTGTTTAACGCCCACAGCTATCATCTCAGGCACGGCTTCTGTAATCACTGAAGAAGATTTAAGTTCACGGCTTACCTCTGTGCTGCCTTCATAACTGATATAAAAAGTATTTTCACATTCACCGTTTACACCGTCAACAAGCACTTCAGTTTCTCCAACGAAAAGTGAATCACTTTCAACAGTCTGGGTTTCATACGGCAGAACTGCATTTTCTTTAACTTCCTTTGTAATAACAAGAGGAAGATTACTGCTGCTGCGTTCAACAACAAGCTCTGTTCCGATTACACACAAATCCGGATTATCCACAAGTTCCGGATTCATCTCAAGGAGTTTCTCAAAAGTTATGCTGTTATTTTCAGCGATAAGATAAAGTGAATCGCCTTCCTCTACAACATATCGTTTTTCCTCAGTACCACTGTTCAGAAACTCCATAATGCCGCTGGTGTCAGTAAGTGTATCTGTCCTGTAAACACCCTGGCGGTATTCGATATTCTTTTTATAAACCGCATCAATTACGTCAGGCTGTTTTTTAACCTCTTCGAGTTTTGAGGAAAGAATATTCTTCAGTTCAGATTCATTTGTCAGAGCCCCGATAAACTGACCATCGGAAAAAACCCCGACTGAGTCAATAATACTGATGTTATCAGTTCCGGCATCCTCTAAAAATCTCTCATACGGCTGTTCAAATATGATCTCTCCGTCTTCGCTGCAGACTTCATCTGAAAGCTCATCCGCAAATCCAAGATCCCTTGAGGCAGCGATAAACACATCACTGTCAACTGCTGAACCTGCATTATATTCAGAAATCTGTTTGTCAATCTTTGATGCATTTGCAAGTACGGCTGCAAATACAACAATAGCCGCAGCAGGAACAGCGTAGTTCACAGTTCTGCTGATAAACTGCTTAAAGTTTGTTGTTCTGATACTGCTTACTGTAAGATCTGTTTCGGCACGTCTTGCTGTAAATCTGCCGCGTACAGGTTTAATGCATGAAATAAAAGGAACAAGAATCTTTCTTCCGATACTCTTAAACTTCTTTATTACGCCCAGAATTAAAGCCGTTGTTTTTGAAGTAAATGCTTTAGCACTGCTGCAGAGTATTCGGTTAAGTTTTTTCAGAAGGAAGATAACGCAGTATGATGCATAAGCACCAAGCTTTATCATCGCTCCTGAAAATGTTTTACGCTTTCTGACTGTTTCTTCCGAAACGTCATTATGACGTTTCCTACTCATCATAACAGCTCCCTTCAATTATTACAAACCAGTAACACTGTTAATAATTATAACTGAAAATAAATAAAATGCAATGGGTTTTAGCCAATTTTTTCCATTGTAAAAAGAATTTTGTACACCTTCACATGTATGCGACATTTCGCAATCCATATTTAGTGCATTATCACATAAGAATTTTTTTGTTATAATATACATTGTTTTGAATTTAATGAACGATATTTACTGATAAAGAAAAATTAACCTGTTATTATAAATTATCCATGTTATTTACGAATCGGTTACAAAAATTACATGGGTATCATTTTAAAATTATATTTTCTGAATATGGACTGTATATTCTCACCAGGGCCAGTACTAAGATTAATCACAGTTCCGTCAGCGTCCGGAAAAGAAACCTCGCCGCAGTGGAGGGTCTGGCCGAGGGCATCGTCACAGCTGCCGCCGTACAGGTCGTCACCGGCAAGAGGAAAACCGATATATGAAAAGTGTACCCTTATCTGATGGGTTCTTCCGGTTTCAAGTTTTACCCTGACCCATGAATATTTTCCGCATGAAGAAAGCACAGTATAATGTGTTACAGCTCTCTGTCCGTCCGGTGCTACACATCTTGTTATCATAGATTCGGTCTGCCTTTTTATCGGTGCGTCAATCGTTCCCGAAAGCCTGTCCGGAGTTCCGCAGATTAAAGCGTAATATGTTTTTTCCACTGAGCGCTGAAGACGTGCTGCAGAATGCTGGTTCTTTGCCGCCACACATAATCCGGATGTATTTCTGTCAAGACGGTTTACCGGCCTGAACGTAGTATCCGGAAACTTCCATGAGAAAAAATTACCCAAAGTATCTGTATAGTGATTCATGGAAGGATGAACCGGCATTCCCTGAGGCTTGCTGAAAACCACAACATGTTCATCTTCGTAAATAACAGGTACATCAAGATCACCGTTTGGAACTATTTCATTTTCATCGGAAATATTCAGAACAACCTCAGCACCGGGAGGAACATCATCTATAGTACGTATAAGTTTTCCCCCGCATGTTATGCCCAGGTACTGACGCTTAAGCTTTGTGATAAGTCTTGCCGAAACACCGTTTTCCTTCTGAAGAAAATCCTTCAGATTGACAGGGCAGTCTTTTGTATTTTTAAAGCTGAGTTTCATTATCTCAGAAAAGGTACTCTTCCGAGTATTTCGAAAGCCTGAGCCTGCTGCCAGAGCTGTGCTGTTACAAGAATTTCAAATCCTTCGCCCGGTTTGCAGGTAATCTCATCAGGCTTGTACTTAGGAAGTCCGAAGCATGAAAGCATATTTGCAATGATTCCCGAATGAGTTACTATGGCAGCTGTTGTAAGATCCTCGTCCATCATGTTAAGAATAATTCTGTCAAGCGCAGAGTAAACGCGGGTTATCATGTCGGCAATTGATTCGCCGCCCGGAGGGGAATTATCCATTCCGCCCTTCAGCCATGCCTTGTAGTCCTCACGGTTTATAAGCTCCTCGACACTCTTTCCGTCAAACTCTCCGAAGTCAAGTTCCCTGAGATCATTTACCACAATGCTCTCGCGGTCCTTAAAAAGAATATATGAAGTCTGTACACATCTTACAGCCGGACTTAAATATACTCTCTCAACACCCGGATATTCAAACTCATCGAGTTTTTCAACAAGTTCATTTCTTCCTTTGTCCGAAAGCGGAAAATCTGTTTTCCCGATATATATTCCCTTTTCATTCGCCTCGGTCTGGCCATGTCTTATAATATAAAGTCTGTAGCCCTTCAAAGCTAAATTCCTCCATTCGAAATCAGTTAAAATAATCTTTACAAAATCAGTATTTTGCGATATAATTATAAGGTATATGAATTGCAGTCAGGAAGTGAGAAAAAATCAGAAAAATCATATCAGCATCAGCGATAATACTGATACTCATATCAGGACTGCTTTATTTATTTTATCATAATAAAGCTGATTATACAAGTACATTTTTTTCTCTGGACACCGTTGTATCAGTAAGGTCTGATATCAGGTGCACTGAAGAAATAAAAAATCAGATTACAGCACTGTCAGAAATATTTGACTGCTTCAGTCCCGGCTCAGAAATTTCAGAACTCAACAGAGTAAAAGATATGGAATGCAGTGATGAACTTACCGGATTTGTAAAGGATATCCTCAGTCTGAATGATGAATACGGATTCGGAGTGGATATATCGGCAGGAAATCTCAGCATGCTCTGGAAGCAGAGTACTGAAAACGGAACATTGCCGGATGAAAAAAAAATATCAGAATACATGCAGTACGCCGGTCAGAAAAATATTTCTGTTTCGGATAACCGCATTTCACTGAATAACGGGACAAGCATTGATCCGGGTGCAGCTGCAAAGGGGTATGTCCTTGACTGCATTTTTCCGTATGTGAGCAGTCTGGATACAGATCACACTATTGTATCAACCGGGTCATCAACACTGTTGTGGAGCAGGGACAGCAGCCATATTTTCAGTGTTGCAGTAAAGTCAGGTGCAGATTCAACAGCCGGTACTGTGACTACAGGACCGTGCTTTGTGTCAACCTCAGGTGACTATGAAAGATTTACCGAAATAAACGGTAAAAAATATCATCATATCATTGATATGAAAACCGGTTTTCCTGCTGATAACGGACTTTCATCGGTAACTGTATTCTGTGACAGCGGAATAATGTCAGACTTTCTGTCAACTCTTATCTTCACTGAAGGTAAGGATAATCTTGATAAATATCTTGACTCCGGCAGGTTCGGAGTTATAGCTATTGATAAACAGGGAAATATTTTCAGAAGTGCCTCTCTGATTTTCAGCGAATCAGAATAAAGCTTCTGTGAAAGGAGTATTTATGTTCAGACTTAACAGTATCAGACTTAATCATTCAAAAAACACAGCAGAAATTAAAACAGTACCTCTCCCGGCTCCCTCATATGTAAAAATTCCTATGGCAATGCATATGGGTGCCCCGTGCACACCGATTGTAAAAAAAGGAGATAAGGTGCTTGCCGGTCAGAAAATCGGTGATTCAGATGCATTTTTCTCCGCTCCGGTTCATGCGAGCGTATCCGGAACAGTTAAGGAAATATCCGACTACCGCCTTATGAACGGTACAGTCTGCAAGGCCGTGGAGATAGAAGCCGACGAGGAACAGAAAACATGTGAGTTTACTCCGCCTGAAATTACAGACAGGGAAAGTTTCGTAAAGGCTGTCCGCGAAAGCGGCATATGCGGTCTCGGCGGTGCCGGGTTCCCTACTCATGTCAAGCTCAGTCCGAAGGGTGAGATTGACACGCTTATTATCAACGCAGCCGAATGTGAGCCCTTCATCACATCCGACTACAGACAGATGATGGAAAACCCTGAGGACGTGCTTGGCGGAATCAGAATGATAATGAAATATCTCTCCGTTCCGAAAGCCATTCTTGCAATAGAGGGAAATAAACCTGATGCCATTTCCGAATTCACAAAGCTTACTGAAAATGAACCGGAAATTACGGTTTTCAGACTTCCTTCAACCTATCCGCAGGGCGCGGAAAAGGTTATCATCCATTCCACTACAGGCAGGGTGGTTATGGAAGGACAGCTTCCTTCAGACCAGAAGGTAATAGTTATGAATGTCTCAACAGCTGCATTTATCCACAGATATGCAGAAACAGGTATGCCTCTTATCGCCAGAAGAATCACTGTCGAAGGTTCTGCCGTGGGTAAACCTATGAACGTTATTGCACCGATAGGAACAATGGTAAGTGAGGTTCTGAAATTTGCGGAAACTGATACGGAACATATGAACAAGCTTATTGCCGGTGGTCCGATGATGGGTGCATGCCTTTTCAGTGCAGATACTCCGGTAGTAAAAACAAGCAACTCATTTATTGCCGAAAAGGACTACAGGGAACCGGTTCAGTCAGCCTGCATACGCTGCGGACGCTGTGTAAGAGCCTGCTCAATGAACCTTATGCCACTCGAAATAGAAAAGGCATTCAGAAGGAAAGACATCGCTGCTCTGCAGAGTCTGAAAACCGGACTGTGCATGAACTGCGGTGCCTGCACCTATGTCTGCCCTGCAAACAGAAAACTTGCAGAAACAAATCAGCTTGCAAAGGCACTTCTGCCAAAAAAGAAATAAACCGGAGGTATTGATTTTGAAAAACTTAGTTATGTCACCGTCGCCTCATCGCAGTTCAGATATGTCGACGCGAAAAATAATGTCACTTGTAATAGTTTCGCTTGTTCCTGCAATGATTGCAGCTGTAACATTTTTCGGATTGAGAGCTGCGGAACTTATCGCAGTCTGTACAGCTTCATCAGTAGTATTTGAGTATCTGTGCAGAAAAATAATGAAAAGAGAACAGACAATCGGAGATCTCAGTGCTGCTGTAACCGGAATCATACTTGCCCTTAACCTTCCTGTTACACTTCCTTTCTGGATGGCTGTTCTGGGAAGCTTCGTTGCAATAGTAATAGTAAAGCAACTCTTCGGCGGTCTCGGTCAGAACTTTGCAAATCCTGCAATAACAGCCCGTATCGTCCTTATGATTTCACTTACAGGTCCTATGACAACCTGGGCACTTCCTGAGTACTGGAAACCTGAAGCAGTTTCCGATACAAGTGTTATCGTAAATTCAAACACGGTTCTTACAGGACCTACCCCTCTTGTTTCAGGAGATGCAAGCTATATGAGTCTTTTCCTCGGTAATGTCGGCGGATGTCTCGGGGAAACTTCAGCACTGGCACTTCTCCTTGGAGGGCTCTTCCTTATGTTTAAAAAGGTTATCTCTCCTGCTGCTCCTGTTTCGTTCATTGGATCAGTTGCACTTCTTACATGGATTGCAGGCGGAGATCCTCTGTACCAGATTCTCTCCGGCGGACTTTTCCTCGGTGCTTTTTTTATGGCAACTGACTACGCAACCACACCAGTAACAAACAAGGGAAAAGTAATTTTCGGTCTCGGATGCGGAATCATCACCTTTGTAATCAGAAACTACGGCAGCTATCCGGAAGGTGTTTCATTCTCAATTCTTCTTATGAATATTCTCACGCCGTACATCGATATGTTTACACGAACAAAACCGCTCGGTGCAAAGGAGGTTAAGGCAGATGCTAAATAAAATAAAACCACCCCTTGTACTCACACTTATCTGTACAGTGATTTCAGCTGCTCTTATATTTGTTTACAACGCAACATACGTTGACACAACAGGGGTAATAACTGACTCCCTCAAAGCCGGTCTTACAGAAATTTATGGAGAAGCTGAGTACACTATGCTCAAAAACGAAGACGGAACAGTACTGACATATGACGGAATAACTTCAGTAATCGTAAACGATAAAAATCAGGTATCCTTCGAGGTCATTGCAGACGGATATGCAAAAAAAGGAATTCATGTTCTTGTCGGTGTATCTGACAACGGAGTTGAAGGCATAAGTTTCATTGAACTCGGCGAAACTCCGGGACTTGGCACAAAAGTCAGAGATGATACGGACTTTTTAAAACAGTTTCTCGGAGTGAAAAATACAGAATATGAATTCAGTGCTGTAACCGGCGCTACCTTCTCATCAAAGGGAATGAAAAATGCAGTAAATACGGCTCTTGAAGCATATGAAAACCACAGAGAGGAGCTTATAAATGAGTAACTTCAAAGAATTTACCAAAGGACTCATAAAGGAAAATCCTACACTGGTCGGACTCCTAGGCATGTGTCCGACACTCGCTGTAACAACTACAGCAATAAACGGACTTGGCATGGGACTTGCCACAACATTTGTACTTCTTGGTTCAAATATAGTAATCTCACTTCTTAAAAACGTAATACCGAAGTCAGTAAAGCTTCCATGCTATATAGTAATAATAGCAGGATTCGTAACACTTATCGAAATGCTTATGAAAGGCTATCTCCCGGATCTCTACAAGAGCCTCGGAACCTTCCTTTCACTTATAACAGTAAACTGCATCATCCTCGGACGTGCAGAAATGTTTGCAAGCAAAAACAAGGTTATCCCTTCGATAATGGATGCCCTCGGTATGGGACTCGGATTTACACTTGCTCTTACAATCATGGCGTCAGTTCGTGAAATCTTCGGTGCAGGTGCCTGGTTCGGAATCAGGATTCCATATATGCAGAGTCTCACCCTCTTCATCCTCCCTGCAGGCGGATTCTTCGTTTTAGGATGCGTTATCGCTGCAGTAAACAAACTTTCAGACAAAAAACCGCCGCAGGAAATCGGATGCAGCAGCTGCCCTTCACGGGAAAGCTGTTCATCATGTCAGAGTGAAGGAGGGGCTGAGTAATGAAAGGTATATTCGCTATAATGCTTGCTGCACTTCTCACTGACAACTTTGTTCTCTCAAAGTTCATGGGAATCTGTCCTTTTCTCGGTGTATCCAGGAAGGCATCATCAAGTCTCGGAATGGGTGCAGCAGTAACATTTGTTATGGTATGTGCTTCTGTGGTAACCTATCCAATTTACCACTTTATACTCGATCCGCTTGGAATAACATATCTTAGAACTATCGCATTCATCCTCATCATAGCGCTCTTTGTTCAGCTTGTTGAAACTGCTCTCAGAAAACTTATGCCACCTCTCTACAACGCACTGGGTGTTTATCTCCCTCTTATAACTACAAACTGCGCTGTACTGGGACTTACAATTCTGAATATCGACAACGAATACACATTCGGTCAGTCAGTAATAAACGCATTCTTCTCAGGAATCGGTTTTCTTATGGTACTCCTTATATTCTCAGGGGTACGTTCAAGAGTAGAGGAGGCGGATGTTCCGGCAACGTTTAAAGGTGTTCCGGCAACACTTATTGCTGCGGCTATTCTCTCTCTCAGTTTTCTGGGATTTTCAGGTCTCGGAAACTGATAAACAAAAGGAGTTGATAAATAATGTTCGATACTTATATTCTTCCCGTTTTAATATTTGCAGGAATCGGACTTCTTGCCGGAATACTTCTTACAGTTGCTTCAAAAATATTTGAAGTAAAAACGGATGAAAGAATTGAAAAAATAGCAGAGGCTCTGCCTCAGGCAAACTGCGGTGCATGCGGATATGCCGGATGTGCCGATTATGCAAACGCAATCATTACAAAAGGTGCCGCCGGCAATCTCTGCCGTCCGGGCGGCGCCGAAACTGCAAAGATTATTTCAGAAATATCCGGAACTGATTCCGGAGAAGTTGAAGAAATGCAGGCTGTGATTCACTGCTGCGGAGACTGCAATGTAACATCACAGAAATACACTTTCACCGGTGTTAAAAGCTGTGCTTCCGTAAAACGCTTCTATTCAGGTGAAAAAAGCTGTGCCTTCGGATGTCTTGGCTACGGTGACTGCGCTGAGGTCTGTGAATACAATGGAATCACCATCAGAAACGGTATAGCAAACATAAAAACAGAGCTGTGTGTCGGCTGTGGTCAGTGCACTTCAGTCTGTCCGAATCAGCTCATTTCACTTAAACCTAAAAACAAGCATACCGTTGTAAGATGCTCTTCAGCTGATAACGGAAAAGCAACAAAGCTTAGCTGCAAAAGCGGCTGTATCGGCTGTAAGATGTGCGAAAAGGCATGTGAAGCCGGAGCAATCACGGTTACAGATTTCCACGCTTCGATTGATTACAGCAAATGTACCGACTGCGGTGCATGTATTGAGAAATGTCCGGTTAAGGTCATTAAAAAAATATAAAAAAATGGTTTCCGGAAAAATCAATCCGGAAACCATTTTTTATTATGCCTTCTTCATCTGAGCAAAGTTGGACATTATTTTCTTGGTACCAATATCATCAAAAGCAATCTCAAGAAGTGCATCATTCCCCATAGGCTTTACAGAAAGAACCGTACCCATGCCAAACTTATCGTGATCAACTCTGTCACCTACGCTGTAGTTAGCCGGTTCCTTTGTAACCCCGGGCTTAGCATTCTTTTTGGCAAGAAGCTGCTGCTGGAATGACATTGTATTCATGGCAGGATGAGACTTTGACTTTGCACTTGCAGGAACCGTCGTTGTGATTCTGTCTTCCTTGAATATAACATCAGGATTTATTTCCTTGATAAATCTTGATTTCATATTTCTGGTTGTTGTACCGAAGATCATGCGCTGTGATGCGTGAATAAGACGAAGTTTCTTCCTTGCTCTTGTTATTGCAACATAGGCAAGTCTTCTCTCCTCTTCCATGTCTTCTTCATTGTACATACTTCTTGAGCTCGGGAATATACCGTCTTCCATGCCGATAACATATACGTTGTCAAACTCAAGACCCTTTGCAGAGTGAATAGTCATAAGTGTTACGCAGTTTTTATCATCATCCATCTTATCAAGGTCTGTATAAAGTGCAATATCAGCAAGGAACCCTTCAAGCGTCGGATCTTCATTGTTCTTCTGATACTCAACCATTGTTGACTTAAGTTCCTCTATATTTTCAAGACGTGTCTGTCCTTCACTTCCCTGAAGATTGAGATAGTCCCTGTAACCTGTTTTGTCAAGCACTTCATCAAGAAGAGTGTCAAGGGGAACAGTATCAACCATATCAGCAAGAGATGTAAATATCTCTGCAAGACTGCGAAGACTGTTGGCTTTCTTTGAGAGCATAGGATAGCTGTCTGCTTCTTTCATAACATCTATCGGTGAAGCTGCATTTGCTATGCATATTTCGTCGAGACTTCTTATAGTCGCATCGCCTATACCCCTCTTCGGTTCATTTACAATACGCTTAAAACGCATCATATCGTAGCTGTTGTTAAGCACACTGAGGTAAGCCACGATGTCCTTTATTTCCTTGCGGTCATAGAACTTCATGCCGCCGTAAACTCTGTAAGGAATATTGTTCTGAACAAAGGCTCTTTCGATAAAGTTTGACTGCGCGTTCATCCTGTAGAGGACTGCATTGTCCTTAAACATTCCTCCGGCCTTTCTGTCGGCCATAATCGCACTTGATACAAATCTTGCTTCGTCACTTTCATCTGAAGCTTTGTAAATATATACCTTGCATCCCTCGTCATCGTCGCACCAGAGTGTTTTGTCTTTTCTTGATTTGTTATTCTTAATAACTGAATTTGCCGCAGCGAGGATATTCTGTGTTGAACGGTAATTCTGTTCAAGTCTGATAACACGGCAGTTTTCAAACTGATCCTCAAAGTTCAGGATATTTTCAACAGTAGCACCTCTGAATCTGTAGATACTCTGATCGTCGTCGCCCACTACGCAGATATTTTTGTATTTTTCTGAAAGAAGGCTTACAAGCTTAAACTGTGCATAGTTTGTATCCTGATATTCATCAACCATTATATAGCGGTATCTGTTCTGATAGTGCTCAAGTATCTCCGGGAAATCTTCGAAGAGCTCAACTGTAAGCATAATGATATCATCAAAGTCCAGTGCATTTGCAGCAAGGAGTCTCTTCTGATACTCCCTGTAAATCTTTGCGTAGGTTGAAAGCTTATAATCATCTCCTGCTTCCTTCATAAACTGCTCAGGACTCATAAGTTTATCCTTCGCACTGCTGATTGCACTGATAACTGCTTTAGGGTTGAATGATTTGTCGCCTATGCCAAGGTCACTCATACATGCCTTTATAAGTTTCTGTGTTTCATCAGAATCGTAGATTGTAAAGTTACTGTTATATCCGAGATTTGTAATCTCTCTTCTCAGAATCCGTACACATGCTGAGTGAAATGTTGAGGCATTTACATCAAGACCTTCCGTACCAAGCATAGATTCGAGTCTTGTTCTGAGCTCATTTGCTGCCTTGTTTGTAAATGTTATAGCGAGAATCTTCCATGGTTCTATCGGATTTACTGCAGTGATTTCCTTCAGACGTTCAAAATCATCGGTCTTTCCGTCTATGTAATCCTGAAGAAACTGCATATCATCATCAGAAGCACCGTACGGTGAATCCTCATTGTACGCATCTCCGAAACATATCATATTTGCTATTCGGTTAATAATCGCTGTGGTTTTTCCGCTTCCCGCACCCGCAAGAACCAGAAGAGGTCCGTTCACGCAGAAAACTGCTTCTCTCTGAGGTTCGTTCATCTTGCTGAAATACTTTGTAAGCGCTGCCTTTTTCAATTCGTTAAAACTCTGTGTCATAAGACTACTCCATCCATTCACGTCTTGCTTCCGCTGTTATTCGCTGCGTCAGCCTTCAAATTTTATAATTTCACGTATGTATATATTATACCATATTTCACACATATTTTAAAGAAAAAAGTCCTTAGAAATTCCAGCCTTAAATGAGAAAATTATTACACAATTTGACTATATCAGTTTCTCTCACCCGCTGCATTTTCACCCGGACAAATATCAATAACCGGTCTCATCGGCTGAACCATCGCATCCTCATACCTGCATTTCCACTGGACATCCTCATCCAAAACGCCGTCCTTAAGCCCGTCAATCGTATCCCCGTCCTTAATCTTCTGCCCGCTCTGATAAATATATGCAGCGATATTATAAACGTAGTTAATTATATCATCAGGATTCATCCCCTTAAAATGACACTGCACATCCGGCAGACCAACGGCACACATACCATGAGTATCAACAAGCATTTCATCAGTATCCTTAATACTGTAATATCTCGCATTCACTGCATAACACACAAATCTGTCCGCCCTGTCAACCCTTTTGCTTCTTATCAGCTCCGCAGGAACCAGCTTACCACCCGAAGGAATCCACACTGCTCTGCAGTCCGGCATGATATTCACCGCAACTTCAAGCCAATCCATGAGCAACCTTGTTCTGTGTTCTGCGTCAAGTGCAGCCATCATATCAGCTGCAAGCACCTTGTGAGTAATCTTTCCGAGAAATTCATCACGATTCTGTATTTCTCTAATCTGAGCACGTTCAGCACCGGAAATATCATCCTGACGAAACGGCATAATATTTCCAAGCATTACCTGTGCAGGTATATTTCCTTCCTTAAAATGACTTGTATATCTTCTCACTCCGAAACTTGTTAGTTCAAGACTTGAAGAAATAACGTCAACCCTGCCGCATTTCTGTTCAAGGTCGGCTTTCAGCATATCCGCATCCGGTCTCTTTGGTTCATGGTCAAACAGCAGCCACATCTGAAAAACATTGCTCTGCTGCTCGTACTGGTCTGCAAGTGATGATTTTTTACTGTTCTTTTTCATAATCTGTTCTCCGTTAAATTCCATAATTTTATTTCAGAAATTTCTGAAGTTCACGTTTAAGTCTTCCCACCGGCAGCCCCACAACATTAAAATAATCTCCGTCAATTCTCTTTGCCGGTAAAAGAGCACCATCCTGTATTCCGTAGGCTCCTGCTTTGTCAAAGGGACTGCCGGTCTTGATATATCCAGCAATCTCCTCCTCTGAAAGCTCAAAAAACTCCACTTTCGTCACCTCTGAAAAGCTTGTTTTTATCTCACCGCAGCAGATGCACACCCCGGTTATTACCTTATGGATATTTCCTGAAAGCTCCGTAAGCATTCCGTGTGCATCAGTTTCATCCGCAGGTTTGCCGTAAACATTTCCGTTATAGACAACAACAGTGTCACATCCGATTACCACACTTTCCGGACAGGACTCTGCTATAAATGATGCCTTCATGCACGCAAGGTATTCCGCACTGTCCTCAGCAGTGATATTTTCCGGAATGGTTTCATCGATATCCGCCGGAATACATCTGAAATCCTCCGCAATATACCCTAAAAGTTCCCTTCTCCTCGGCGACGCCGATGCAAGAATAATATCCTGATTTTTCATTACGCACTTCCTTTTCGTATTTAACATATAAATAATATTTTATAATATTTTGATAAGTATGTCAATGAAATATGCCGGTTAATATTTATTTAATCTCCCGACATCTATTTTAGTAAAATAAGCCCCTGCGGCACATCCGAGGGTATTGTGGAAGATATCATCAAATTCGAATAATCCACGCTTTAATACAAGCTGAAGAACTTCTATTGTTACCGAGATACAAAATCCCAGCAGGGCTGCTCTTTTAACCGATCTGCCGGATGAAATCTGACAGAGGACTCCTACCGGAAGAAGTAAAATTCAGTTGAGTATGTCCTCGCTGAAAAGTTTCCCGTCATGATATTTTATGATATTCCGGTAACTCCAGAACGGAGTCAGGTTATAGTCGTAATATGATTTTTCCGGTCTGCAGAATACGGTTGAAGAGAATACTATAAAAATATATTTTACCATGAGGGCAGTTGACGATGAGACAACTTTGTTCTTTTGTTTATTTCTGTACATAAATAAAAATGACAGAACAAACAGCGGAACAGCCGCCAGCATGTATTCCGGTGAAATACCGGGGTCGTAGTTAAAAATATAGTCCATAATAATCTTCTTTCCTGTTCTGTTTATATAATATGTATTATGAAGTATATCACAATTCTCGATATTTTTCAATACTGTTTAAATTTACTTAACCTAAAACACACATCCCACTGTTTCAGCATAATTGCTGTTCGGTGGGATGTGTGTTGTGAATATGATTCCGGTGTATTAAAAAACTAAAGACGTTGTATTTTCCGGAAAGCCGGAGCATAGTATACAGAACATTCATAATTCCTTACCTTTGTGATTGCTCATGTTAAGCTTCCCCCTCCTCTTGAAGAGGTGTCTCTCTCGCATCCTTCACATTAAGTTTAACATTCCTTTAACCCAGTTCAAAGACAAAAATATATACATCAACAGACACTGACCGGATTGAATCTGCATGACTTATATGGTATAATAATAGTGTAAACAGCGCCCTTTGATTTGTCAGTTTATGTAATATTACCTGATATTTACAGGAAACCTTGTGGAAATTGCAGTATTGTATTTATGCTACACATATGTTAAAATATAGTAGTAGCTACAAATACTGTTAGTAAAGGAAATATGTTTATGGGAAAAAATAAAAACGACATGACCACAAAGGATCATTTAACCAGAATTTACATCGGCAGAAATGATATCTTTGCTGATGTGGTAAACTATGCTGTTTACAACGGGGAAAAAGTCATCTCCCCTGATATACTTGAAGATGGCGATACAGTCGCTGCTTCCTACATCTGCAACGGTGAAGGCTTCAAACTGACACTTGAAAGAATTCGTGATACCCGAAAAATAGTCAGACAGGGTGAAAATGATAAAACCTGCTACATGGTTTTTGGCGCCGAGAATCAGTCCAGACTGCATTACGCTATGCCGGTCAGAGCGATGATTTATGATGCTATAGAATACGTTCGTCAGATTGAAAACCGGAAAAAGACTTTTGAGGCGATTTCCGATGCTGTAAAAAACGGTGAAAAACCAGTTGAAGTACCACCTGACAGCGAGGAATTTCTCTCATCCTGGAAGGCAGATGACAAACTTGTTCCAGTTGTCACTATAGTGATTAACTTCAGTGATAAAAAATGGGATGCTCCGGTATCCATTCACCAGATGCTTGATTCAGAAAATGATAAGTATCAGAGAAACAGGATAATCAAAGATCTTGTTCCCGACTATCGTTTCATCCTTATCGATCCGCATCAGATGAGTGAAGATGACTTCAACCGTATGCATACAAATCTGAAGGCCATTCTCAGAGCCGTTGCTTATGCTAATGATGAAAGTAAATCTGACAGATTAACAGGTATCAATGAAGAGATAACCAGATCCGAGGCAGTTCTTATTAAAAAACTGACCGGTCTGAATATCAGTGTACCTAAAGGAGAAGAGGTGATAAAAATGGGTGAAGGTATTAAGAAACTCCTGGATGACAGCGAACGTAAGGGCAAACGTGAAGGCGAAGCCAATGGCGAAAATAAGCTTAGCGCTTTAATCAAGGCACTGGAAAATGCCGGAAGAAAAGACGATGTATTCAAAGCTGCATCAGATGCCGAATACCGACAGAAACTGTATGAGGAATTTGGCATCGAATAATGTACCGGTTTAAATTTACTTAACCTAACACACACATCCCACTGTTTCAGCATAATTGCTGTTCGGTGGGATGTGTTTTGTGAATATGAATCCGGTGTATTAAAAAACTAAAGACGTTGTATTTTCCGGAAAGCCGGAGCATAGTATACAGAACATTCATAATTCCTTACCTTTTTGATTGCTCATGTTATGCTTTTTTCCCCCTCTTGAAGAGGTGTCTCTCTCGCATCCCTCACATTAAGTTTAACATCCCTTTAACCAAATAAAAATATCCATACCTATTCGTTTTTTCATTGAAATAACGTTAAAAACGTGGTATAATATATCTGGATAACAGAT
>JAUNJJ010000316.1 GCA_030533325.1 Oscillospiraceae bacterium | reverse complement strand
GTTTTTAGTGTTGGTACCGGAAATACCATCATCAGCGTATATGCCTGCAAATTCCAATTCAGGATTCTTTAAGAAATGCTACGATGAGATTTCCGAAGCGAGTAGAGAAGAACTATTCTTGAGTTTCTCGCCTTCGGTAGAAAAGCAACAGCATTTCTTAAAGGTTCTGTCAAGGATGGCGGACCAAGTCAAATTTCAATTAAAATCACGCAAAAAAATTCGAAAATTACTGACAACTACCTTGACAATCAGCGAAACTCCAAAAACTCCTTGCTTAAAGTAGCTTTTTATGCTATAATATTACTATGTATTTCTATATCTAAACGGAGAAAAATAATGATCACTTCAACCTACAGTTCCGGCATTGTTTCAGAGTCTTGCTGGTTCATTGAATTTAAAGAATACCTTAAGATGCTGCGCAGCGGAGCATCTTAGGTTGAAATAAAAAAAGAATTTACAGAGAACAATTTCACAGGTGCGCCTAACGAATACCGGGCACAGAGAAATTACGGTTATCTTAAGAAAAGAGTAAGTTCTATGGATGAAAAAGCAATAGAACTGTTTTTTAATCTTGACCTGAAAAATCAGAAGCTTATGAATTTTATATGCATGATGAGAAGCAGCAGAATACTTTTTGAGTTTGAAAACGAAAAATACAGAGAAAAAATGTTCGTGTTGAATATCTCCATAAGCTGCAGCGTGTATATGAAAGTGAAATAAACCGTATGCAGGAAACAATAGACAACAGTTCTAACTCAAAGGAAATTGCAAACGCTGAAAAGCGTAAGGATAAACTCAGCAAGCAGCAGAAGGAAGCAAGGGAATATGATGAAAAGATTTCACACCTTGCCCTTATGCGCACAGACATTGACCTTGATGATGGCGTAAAGGTTAATTATGAGAAGGTTCAGACAGCACAGGATGGTAAGAAACTTGAGGTGCTGGTGAAGGTATGAGTTTTTAGAAGGGTGTAAGTATAATGGCTGTACACATAAAGGAATTTAATATAGGGGCTTTTAAGGGAATAAAGGATCTGTCACTTAAGGAACTTAATCATATAAATATACTTACTGGAAATAATAATACTGGTAAAACATCTATTTTAGAGTTGTTGTTTACTTTAAGCAATCCGAAGGAAATCAATAACTGGCTTAACAATGAAAGAGTAATACCGTATCTAAAACCTGGGAGAAATTTTAATTATTTTTTAAATCTCTTTCCAGTCGATAGTGGATTGACGTCACCAATTAATTACAGCTATACAGATATCTTCAACAATAAACATTATGTACAATTGTCCGGAACAATTGAAGAAGGGCAGATGCCATTGAAAGAGATAAATGAAATAAGTGGCATAAGAAGAAATCGGAATGGGTTACCTGATGAAGAATTGAATTTACTTATAGATATAAAAAAACTATCTTTAAATGTTAGTGAAGATTCAGATTTCGGAGAACGGTATGAAATATATGATTTTGAAAACACTCATAGAATTGTTATTGGTGGTAAACCAAATATCAGCATTTCATATGTATCTCCTGTCGCACATTCTCAAGTTACAAATTTGAGTAGCGTGTTGTCAGATGTTCAATTATATAATGATATGATTTCACTTTTACAGGAATTCGATGAGAATATTGTAAATATTACTTCGATAGAACAGAGTGGGTATTCTGAGTATATGATAATAACTAAAAATCATAAATCTGCTATACCGTTAAGCTTTTATGGAGATGGAATGAAAAAAGCACTTTCACTTTTATGTGCAATGATCAATTCCCGAAACGGCATTTTGCTAGTTGACGAATTCGAAACAGCTATTCATACATCTGCAATGGACCATGTTTTCTCCTGGTTACTTAAGAG
>JAUNJJ010000315.1 GCA_030533325.1 Oscillospiraceae bacterium | reverse complement strand
GACACGATTCTCATATTAATCTTGATAGTTTATTCCATGTTTGTCAAGTGCGGCGCGAATACTCATTGCCACATGATAAGCAAGATTAACTGGAACTGCGTTTCCAATCATTTTATATCCCATATTTACATCAGTATAAAGGAAAATATGATCATCTGGGAATGTTTGGACGCGTGCAACTTCACGTACAGACATCCTTCGATATAAATGCTCTTGCCCAGGTGCAAAAATTTGTTTGTTCTTTTCCACTTTTACCATTTTTGGAGCCTGTGGGTGTAATTGACATTGACGTCCGCTTGCCTGAACAGTAAAACCTGGTTCATCCCAACTTCTAACTCTATTTCGAGACATAAATATAGGAGAGTAAGCTCCAATAAAATATTCATGATTAGGAACCGCACAATTGTCTCCATTTGTTTTATTCTTTTCAAGAGCTGGTATAGCATTATCCTTTAGATCCCAAATACACTCTCTGAGTGTGGGCTTATGTTTGCATGGTGTTGGGTAAAGATAATCGTGGATGTCCAAGTCTTTCCTGAAACCGATATAAAAAACACGGTCTCTATCCTCTGGACAATCAAAATCGTTTGCATTCAACATTTTAAGATTAACATCGTAACCAGCATCATCAAAGAGTCTCATAAAGCCTTCAACTGCACCAGAGTGACGTTTTGCCAACATTCCAGATACATTCTCAGCAACAAAAAACAATGGTTGAGCTGCTTTTAGAATTCTTATATATTCATAAAAAAGCTGACCACGGGCATCTTCAATACCTTTTAGAGTTCCCGCTTCACTCCAAGATTGACAAGGTGGTCCACCTATTATACCTGTTACATGCTCAGGAAACTCATTTTCATTTACATCACGAATATCACCTTCTATCAAATGCGTATTTGGAAAATTTGCCTTAAAGGTTGGACAAATTTTGGGGTCATATTCATTTGCTACAACAGTTCGGAAACCTGCATTGTGGAATCCTCTATCTAAGCCACCTGCACCCGAAAATAAACTAATTAGATTCATTATATATAATATTTTATAAGTTTTACGTTAATTAAATTTGCTGGATTTTGAGGGTCCTCAATCTCATCATCTATAATATCTATACCATATTCTTCAGAGAATTTTTCAAACTCTTCTACATTATCAAAACTATTATATTTATATTCTGGAATTAATGCGACCAATTTAAAAGAAGAATCTCTTTGATCTCCTGTCAAATATTCAAAATAATTGAATGGGGATTTAATTATCCACATTCCTCGAACTCTAAGATCTGTAATTCCAAGATGGTCAATATTATTAATCCGAGCTAACTCATTAGTATCTGCTAATTCAAAACCATCAATAGTTTGTATTCTATTTTTTATAACTTTTTCCACATTATCATATATTTCATTTGCATCACAATACAAATCTCCATAGATAAAAAATATTGATTTTAGAACCTGTTTATTAACAATTCCAATTACATATAGCATGTCTTTTACATCCCAATCCTCGCATTCACGACAAGCAGTACATATTTTAGGATTAGTAGAATGTAATTTGTTTTTAGGATAACTACTATTCAATTGAATAGAAGAGGTTGAACTCTCTAACTTTTTAATTTCAATTGCATCACTACTCATTAATATTGCATCAGGTGGAGTTGTAGAACGTCCTAAATATGAAAATGTCTCACTGCGTTCTTTTTTTATAGTAATTTGATCCTTACCTATGCAATTAGCAAAGGCATCTTTTACATATTCTTCGAAACTTGCGCCCATCTGATTAGCCCTATTCTGAATCACATTGTTTGATTCTCTTACATATTTCAAGCCAGGACTTTCTACAATCGCTTTTATCGCTGTTAGAATATTATTCATAATGATATTA
>JAUNJJ010000020.1 GCA_030533325.1 Oscillospiraceae bacterium | reverse complement strand
TGTCTTTATCTATTAGACCTAGCATAACCATAAAAAGTTTCAATATTATAAAAAATTTTCAAATTGCGCTGAATATGAAATAGATCATGTATTTTTACTGAAGGTTAATCAATGTATTTCGGTCAATGTTGATAAAAATGAAATTTCAGATATAATGTGGATAGATATTTTAGATTTGAAAAAATGGCTTTTGGATAAGCCGGATGATTTTACAGCTTGGTTTTCAAAGGCGTTTGATATAATTGCTGATTATCTTTAAGAAGCTGTATTCATAGAGAAGAAAAGAAAGAATCAAAAACATCAATATGAAACCGCAAAAAAATTTTTTCATTATGGAGGCTTAATATGGGCTTTTTTTCAAAGTTATTTTCAACCAGTAAATCAAAATCAGCAGATAATTCATCAAAACCTGCTGTTCCGCCATCTCCGTTTAATATAATAGATGGAGTTTTAAAAAAGTATACTGGTTCAGAAAGCACTGTTAATATTCCGCAAGGGATTGTTAAAATTAATCAGTTAGCTTTTATGAAAAACACATGCATTCAAAATGTTGTTATACCGACAGGGGTTAAGGAAATAGGGCGAACATCATTTATTGGTTGCATTAATTTAAAATCAGTATTGATTCCGGATACTGTGCTAACCATTGACAGCGATGCTTTTTCAAGCTGTACTAATCTTAAAAATATTGAATTACCTGAAAATATTGAAACGATTGGTGAAAGCGCTTTTTCAAGAAGTGGACTGGAAAGTATAAAGCTGCCATCCGGATTGAAAAAAATTGGAAGTCAGGCATTTAAAGGATGTAAGAATTTATCAAAAGTATATTGGAATGGAAATGTACGAAAAATTGGTGTCTCAACATTTAGTGAGTGCAGTAATTTAAGAATGATAGAAATACCAGAGGGCGTTAGAGAAATAGCAGTTGCTGCATTTAGTGACTGTAAAAATCTTGTTGATGTTTTTATTCCGGATAGCATAGAAGATATAGATGATGAGGCTTTTAGAAATTCTCCAAATGTTATTCTTCATGTTCACAAAGGTTCAAAGGCAGAGAAAACCGTAAAAACTCTGAACAAATCTAATGTATGGAAAGTACATATAATCGAGTCAAAGAAGAATGGGAAAGAAGAAAGACAAGATATGGCTGATCAGAGGTCGTCTGTACATGAGAACAAGTCACAGGTATGTCAGACAGTTACAAAAACTGAGAACGAAAATGGAAATCAGATTATAAGGATTAGATCGCAGGATACTGTTTTTCCAATCTACCATAAACTTGAAAATGGAAGATGGCCGTTTTTAGCCACAAATGGTGTTGCAAAAGTATTTTCAAAAAAAGAAAAAGCTGAGGAGTATTGCTGCAATATAGAACGAAATATTTATGTAAATGCAATGTCACAAGGCGATTTTAAAGAGGCACTAAAATCATGGTATTTTGAAGGAATTACTAAAGTATGCTTTGATGAAGATGACAACACAGAAATTCTTATTAGTGATTTATTGGATGATTGTGAATTTCCTGATAAGATTTACTATGGATCTGAAATAAACAGATTAATTATTGTATGTATGCAATTGAGTGAAGATGATCAAGGCTTTTTGGCAAATATTATGTATAATAGTCTTCAGTCAAATCTACCTAAAAATGTATTCTTAACTCCGGTAAATAGTAAGCAAACAAATTTATCTGAAATATCATGCACAGATCTTTCTGATAAATGTATGACAAATATAGGAGAACTCTCATTTTTAGGCACGAAATCGTACACCATTTCAAGAGATGCTAAATTAAATTCTGAGGACATCAAATTGTTTGACGTGGAGGGTAAAAAAATTATTTATGCGTTTACAAATATGACAGCGCTTAAAAAATCTGTGGGTGATAATGTTCAGGTTGGCGTAGTGGCATATGGAGATATTATTTATCGTCTTACAAACGAGAAATTCCTCAACGATGCTGACGGGATGATTATTAACCCTGACGGAGTAGGGTTTCGTATTTTAAAATAGGATAATTAAAACATCAAAAGCTTGTCCTTTATTTTTACTAAGCAATTTGTTTTGTCGGACAAAAGAAATTGCTTTAAATACCTCTTTAATACAACTGTACAGCTTTTTTTATTGAAAGTGAGGAATTTATTTATGAATAGTTATGCAACTATGTTTGCTTCATACCTTAAGGAAGTAAATCTCCAATTTCAGACAGAGCATACTGAAGAGTGTGATAGAATAGTCATCGATGATGATGTTATTGAAATAGATGATTCTTCGTGCAAGTTCCTGAGGTTAGTGACTGATGTTCCGCCGAATAAAATGGATGAGATGTTTCGATTAGTCAATAGACTTAACGAAGAATACAGATATGTTGGTTTCTATATTTATCAGGGAAATCCATCATTACTTTGTGCCTCTTATTATTTTTCGATTTATGGTTCTGAAAAAGAAACTTCTGATCAGATTCTGAAAAAATATAATATTTTCAGAAAAAGTCTGGCAAATCCAGGTGTTCAGATACTATGGAGCTTTTGCTTCAGAAACTTCAGATTCCTTATAAAAAGATAGATGATGGGGCAACGGAAAATACCTATGTTATAACGTTTCCGTCTAAATACTCTAAGAAAAATAAGGCAGCTATTACACTTAGTGATAGTAATGAATTTTCAGTCTACGGAAATGTTCCGATAAAGATTAGTTCTGAAAATCAGCCAAAGTTGCTCAGGGCTTTAAATCAGTTGAATCTGGAAGTTCCCTCCTTTGTCGCATATATTGAAATTGATGAAGACGATAAAAGTGAGGAACTCGCATTCAGAAGCGTACACCAATTGTATGGAGACATTTCAAGGGGACTTGTCAAATCAATAGCCCTTATAAAATCTCTGGAAGAATACATAGATATGTACATTGAAAAAGTAGCACTTGCACTAAAATAAGAGATTTTTAACGTATAATTATGGTGAATTCAGTTTGTATTTTGTTTAAAATTGTTACAGATTCATTTGAATAAAATCGTCTTGTAATAAATCAAAATAAAATATGTTTATGTTTTATTATAGACCTTAACTTCCGCCAAATCGGTAATAAATCATAACTTAACTCTTCTAAAGTACGTAATTTAGTAGTTTGGGATACAAGAATTGTTTTTATCATTGTGTTTTTTTGGTAAATCGAGATAAATCTCCTCTAATGCACGTAATTTAGGCGATTAGATCGGATAATATTATTTTTTTACCGTTCTGAAGGAAATTAAGGTATAGAAGATCATTATATTTTGACACTGGAAATTAGCGTTCAACTTTCAAATTCATTTTAAAATGGATTTAGTGACATAAACACAGATTGCATTTCAATCGAAGTATAGGATGAATTTACATTTATAAAAAAATCACAAAAAAGTGGTGCAAAAAATTTTTTAGGCTAAAAATAAGAGTCTTCTGCACTCAGCTTTCCGAAGAAGAAAGAAGCCGAATTGAGATTGTTGCCGGAGACGGTGCTAAGTGGATAGACAGCTGTACAAGATTGTTTGATTGAGAAGCTTGTAAAACGGTGCTTCTGAAATCATCCGGAAAGAATATCGCTGGGAATGATGTCTTCAGTCAGTGCTAATTTCTTCTCGCTCGGAAAAGGTCTGCATGATTTCGATATGCTTTATGAATTAAGAGGAAACTAAGTTTGAGGTATCTTGTTATGTTTGAAATATTAAGAAGAATGGATTTTAAAATCAAAAAAGGAGTATTAATAAAATACTGCGGCATGAGTGAGGAGGTTGCTATCCCTGATGGCGTGACAAGCATCGGATGGGCTGCATTTACTGAATTTGATGAGTGGGAAGAATGCGTGAGGCAAGCAACATTTGTGCCGGAGTGGATGGAGGACGAAGACGAAGTAAGTTGGAAAGGTTCAAGTGTGACCTCTGTCACCATCCCAGACAGCGTGACAAGCATTGAAGCGGCTGCATTTAGAAAGTGTACAAGCTTGACCTCTGTCACCATCCCGGACAGCGTAAGAAGTATTGGAAAAAGAGCATTTAGAAGGTGTACAAGCTTGACCTCCGTCACCATCTCTAACAGTATGACAAGTATCGCAGAAGAGGCGTTTTCTTGTTGCACGAGCTTGACCGAATGCACAATCTGTGGCATGACATTTTCATTGAAAAATACAGAATATGATATAGATTGTGTTATTGATAAAATTAAAGCATGGTGTAAATTCTATTCTAAACCGGAAGAGAAATCTATTTTTTTATATATCGAAGAGAACCTGACCGAAATGTTCAATTTCCTGATTGATTTAGATAATACAGAAATTATTCAGAAAGTGCTGGACACTGGAAAGTGCATCACAACAGAAAATATTGACAGCTTTATCAACTATGCAATTACTCATAATAAACTTCATGTTCAGGTCACATTGATGAATTATAAACAGCAGAAAAACATGTATCATAATCCTATTAAAATTTAATCTGATTGATGTGGTATAATATAATTGTGGTGCGAGCTGAGAAATTCGCTATGCAATAGCAGAATTTCCACTGGTTACATAAGTAACCTTTGTAAGCTGACAGAAGTACAGCAGGAGAATCCTGTCGGGTAAGTAATAGCCAACCGCCCGTACCGAGTCCTTGGGGTCGAGCTGGTAACATAAGACCTAAGCGTAGGACAGGAAGTAGCAGAGCCGAAACGAAAGTGAAGCGATACAGCCGAGAAATTATTGAAAGTTGGGACAGGTCGATACATTTCTGCTTGTAGCAGACAAAATTTTGTAATATTTTTTTTCTTTGTTTTAATGTTTTACTCATAAAACAGATGTATGCCGAATGACTACAAGGAATAAATTGGTATTATAAATAAAAACTTTCGGAATTTCGTGACTAACTATATGACTCTTTTGTCCTAAATTACAGTTATCATTAGTTTTGAATATTGCTGAAATTAATTAATAACGCAATTTTATATCAGCCACAATAGGACTGATATAAAATCTGGTTTATTATTTATTTTTTATGAGCTAATCAAATCACTAAATCAACATATCTATGTGATTTAAGATTCATAAACATTGTCCCGATTTGATAAAAATCTCCTGAAATTAGTCTTAAAAAAAACGGAAGTTTTCGTATATAAATGTAATAGAGTGAAATAACTTATTTCATACACCTGCTAATGGAGGATATACAAATGCATTTTTCAAAAGATGTTTTAACAGAAATAGAAAATACGATTGGGGCTCTGAAACCGGAATGTGGCGGGATAATAGCTATGAATCAAGACGGTATTATTTCAGATTTTTATTTTGATATCGATGCCGGAAGTGGAAAAGCAAGTTATGTTCCAAGCAGATTAACTATACAAAATTACGTCAGGAAGAACTGGAGTTTACCCAATCGACAGTTCTGCGGTGTTGTTCATAGTCATCCGCTATGCAATACATGCGAACCCTCATATATTGACATAAATATGGCATTGAAAATAATGAGTATAAACAAAATGGAAAAATTTTATCTTTTATTGGTTTTAGGTAGTGAAATGAAATTGTTTTGCGTAACGAAAGAAGAAAACGAAGAACAAAGTTCCTGTATAGAAGAAAAAATCGAAATATAAGGAAAGTTGTGAAATATTTCTGCAGCCTCTGATATTTATAATAAAATCGACTTTTTTGACCGTTGATACCTTGTTATGGGGAATCAGTCTCGAATGATATACATAATACATAGTCTGAGATTTAAAAAACATGTTGTATTATACGCTTGCCAAAAACACAAAAAAGTAGCTCTATAAAAATATTTCAGGTGATAGATTGTGTATTTAACAGAGAATTTTATCCTTTGCTTGCAGAATTGTAGCGAACGTCAAAATAAATGATATAAAGAAAATAAATGTATATAAGTATTTTAAAACAGGAAGTGGAATTATGGGCTTTTTTTCAAAAATTAAATTTAAAAGTACAAAAAGTTTAGCTGAAGGTGGAGATAAACTTGAGCAATATAAATTAGCACAGTATTATTACTATGGGAAAGAAGTAGAGCAGGATTATGCTCAGGCATTACACTGGTACGTTGAAGCAGCAAGACAACACTATATGTATGGAACTAAACCTTATGATAAGGCTAATCTTGATGCTATGTATATGGTGGCGGTATGCTATAATGAAGGAAAAGGTGTTCCAAAAAACCCGGAGTTTGCAAAAAGAATTATTCGCAATTTATACTGGAAGTTTGAGAGAGGATTAGAAGATTATATATATAAACCCTCTGCTGAAACTTTAGAAAATGTAAAGCGTATGTATGAAGAATATGAGAAAGAAAATTTGCGTGCTAAATCTCCTGAACTTATAGATTATACACGTGCAGTTAAGGAGAATACGCCTACAAAAGATATTATAGAACGAATGGAGATTGCTGCCGAACATGGTGATATTGGATGCCTGGTGCAGCTGTCATCTCTTTATCAGAATCCACGTAAGTTTGAAAGTATTATACAAATTAATGTTGAAAAGTCAGTTGCTTATCTGGAGAGAGCAGCAGAACTTGGCTGTTTATACGCATACGAAGATCTTGCTGAAATGTTTTCCGGAGAAAACAGAAATAAAACAATTCCGATAGACTTGGAGAGGGCAAAATCATACTTGAAAAAGGGAATTTCTCAGGGAATTACTCTTGGAGATGAATCCCTCATTATAAAATATACATACAAGCTTTCAAATATCTATTATCGTTCGGAAAAAGATTACAAAAAAGTAATTTCATTATTGTTACCATTAACAGAGAAATCCAGTATACTTGGTGAATTTAATCTCTATAGCAATGTATGTACAAGACTTGCGTCAGCATATCGTAATTTGAATTGTTTTAAAGAGGCAATTCAATTTTATGAAAAAGCATTAGAACTTCCGGACGGTGATCCGTTGGCTTATTTTGATTCCAATATCTGCGAGTATATCGGTGATATTTATAAAGAAGAATTAAATGATAAAGCTAAAGCCAATGAGTGGTATTACAAAGGAATCAAATTTGATAATAATTGTAACTGTCGTTCGGCGGTTGGATTGGATGGATATTAAATTTTGGAAAATTGGGCAATTAAAGTGACTGTCTACACCTTGAACCGGTTCAGATTAATCTGACTGCCAATACAGAATAAGGAGAAATATAATGAAAAAAGTAAAGAAAATACAATGTTTATTTACAATTATGTTGTTGACCTTGAATGCTACTGGCTGTGGTGCAAATGGCGAAACAGCTGAATCGACAATTTCATATACCAAAAGCATTGCCGAAAACGAACAGGAAACTATTGGTATGACAAACGAAGAATATTTTGAAAACGCCGAATTTACACCATGGGAAGACTGCCTGACATATGAATTAGAAGGAGTCGGATATACTATTACAGCTTGCAGTACATCTGCAATAAATGTACGTATACCTGACGAGATAGAGGGTAAACCGGTTTTGCGAATCGGGAAAGGAGCCTTTGAAGACTGTAAAAGACTTAAAGGTGTAATCATTGGTAACAATGTACAAAGTATATCGCATGATGCGTTTATGTTTACCGGACTTGAACATGTAATTATTCCGGACAGTGTTACAGAAATAGGAATATCTGTGTTTGACTATACACCATTATACAAAAAGTATGAAAAAGGTGTTGCTTATGCAGATGGCTGGGCCGTAGGTTGTACTTCTGACGAGACAGATGTGACTATTGAAGATGGAACCAGAGGAATAGCGGAACGTATATTCATGGACTGTGAATCTATAGAGTCAGTAACCATAAATGATTTGAAGAATATTACTGAAAGTTTGTTTTTAGGCTGCACCACTTTAAAAACTGTAATTTTGGGTGATGGAGTTGAAACTATTGGTGCGAATGCGTTCAAAGATTGTACGTTGTTATCAAATGTAACACTGGGAAAGAATATCACTAAAATCGGAAAAGATGCATTTAATGGAGATTATAGTCTTAATGAAATTATTTTGCCGGAAAGTGTAACCGGCATTGGAGAAGGGGCATTTCAGAATTGCCGTTTTTCATCAATTATTATTCCGGAGAAAGTTGAATATATTTCCAGAGGAGCATTTAATAACTGCTATAATCTGGAATCTATTACGATTGAAAATCCTGCATGTGAGATTTACGAGCAGACGAGATTGGAGACTATCCCCAGTGATACAATGATTTATGGTTACTGGGGAAGTACTGCAGAACAATTTGCAATTGATTGGTATATTGAATTTACAGGACTTGATGATGGAAACAGAAACAACAAAAAAGCAGCTGAAAATGCTCTCAAAGTAAAAAGTGTGGCACTGGGTTCGGGCTTTAGTGCTGCAATAGCAGAGGATGGCAGCCTTTACACCTGGGGAGATAATGAGGGTGGCCAACTTGGACAAGGTAGCAGATCAGATCCAAATAAGACACCACAAAAGATATTGGAAAATGTTGAATTTTTAGATATTTCCAGTGATTCAAGTGCGGCAGTTACTGCTAACGGCGAGTTGTATATGTGGGGTGCAAATGGTGATAATCAGTTAGCAATGAAAAATGGCAAGCTTAGTTCCAGTTATGTAACTCCTACTATGATTATGGAAAACGTAATAAATGCTTCAGTCGGAAATAGCCGGGGAGCTGCTGTAACAGCAGGGGGCAAACTCTGGACCTGGGGAGACGGATATCCTGATCCAAAGAAGTACACATCAGGTGTACGGGCTGTAAGCGTTGGAGAACGCCATATTGTATATATTACAGAAAATAATGAGCTTTATGCCTTTGGCTGTAATGATTATGGTCAGTACGGTAACGGCACAGTTGATGAAGTTATAGTTGATGAAAGTAAAAGACGACATGTTAATTTCAATACGACTAATGTTTTTGTAATGTCTGACGTAGTAGAAGTAAGTGCCGGATACGATTTTACAGCAGCTGTGACAACAGACGGCAGTCTCTATACCTGGGGAAGTAACAAGTTTGGACAGCTTGGGAATGGAACACGGGAAGACAGTAATGTTCCTGTTAAGATTATGGATAATATTAAGTCTGTTAGTGTGAATGGCTGCAACATGATTGCGTTGAGTAATGATGGAGATGTATATACTTTCGAGCAGACCGGCGAGCAGATTTCATCTAACGATGTAGTAGTCAGCGTAGAATTTGATGGAACAGTTCCGGTAAAAGTTATGGATAATGCTGTCGCTGTAAGTTGTGGAGACGGACATTACGCTGCAGTAGATAAAAACGGTAAACTGTTTATGTGGGGTGATAATAATACTGGTCAGTTGGGTGATGGTACAACAAACGATGGCGAAGAACCAATTGAAGTATATATCACTGAAAATAATGCGCTTCAAAATTAAAATTACTGAATCATAAAGCACGGTAAATTAATTACATAAGGGGTATAAATTCATATGAAAAGAATGAAATTTTTATCTGAAAGAATAAAACGCATTGGTTCTGCGATAACTGCAATGGTTGTTTTAACAGCAATATTTCCAAAAGAATGTATCTCTGCCAATATAGAAAGTCAGCCTTATACATGGATTGTTAAAGGAATTGAAGCAGAAGATATTTATACATCTGATACAAAGGAGTTACTTACTGAATGTTTGACAGATGTAGAGCATTTTAATTTAGAGTATGCCACTTTGCTTATGGAAAGATATTCTATAATAAAAACTGATGATGGATATAATTGTATAGATTATCTTGGGAATACTTTACTTGAAGAATGGTGTTCCGATAAGCTGTTTTACTTACCAAAAGGTGAGATTGCAGGTTATAAGCCGGAGGTTACTATTGAACGAGGCGAATCAGGACTTGTATTTTATGATTACCTTGGCGGTTATGGTGGCGGGTATGAAACATTAACATGGGATAATCAAAATTCTTACAGATGTTTGGGAGGACCAGTAAATGATTTGCAGGGAGCAAATTACTCAATATATATATATTTAGACCGAAATGTGCCATGTGAGTTTTATGATAATGAACATACTGGAAAATATGTACTTGCTTCGGGAAATGAAATTATAAGTGATGAAATTTATGATAATGTACAATATGGATTTCGCTCGGATATCTATGCTTTTGAAAAAGATGGCTTTTGGTATTATCTGAATCAGGAGGGTGAAAGTGTACTTGATTTTGGTGTTAAAACAATTGTTAATGAAATGGACTATGATGTATGTCCGCACCTTTTCACAGATGGTTATGTTGTAGTTTCAGATTCGAATGGATATTCTCTTTATGACGAAACCGGCAAACAGGTTATTAAATCCGGAACCTTTAATAAGATAAATCCTGTATATAATGGATATGCGTGGGTTCAGGATTCAGAAACAAAGCTGTGGGGTGTTATAAAGATTAATGATTATACTCCAAAGGAACAACCGGATGAATCATGGCGATATATCTACGAGAAAAAATTACGTGAAATTATGACAGAAGTTGATTCATCAAGTGCATATGGCTGGAGAAAATTTTCGCTTGAATATATTACAGATGATAGTGTTCCGGAGCTTGTAGTATCAGGAGGTACTTTCAGAGGTCCGTATTACACTGTATATACAATAGAGAATAATGAAATTAAAGAGCTGGCGACAGGTGGAAGTTTTTCATATTTGACAGGAAAAAGTACATTAATTACTCAAAATAGAAGTGGTATGTATACTGATACTACAATATACGATATGAAAAATGAAAAAACAATATCATTAGTATCAGGGGCAGAATATAAACTTGATGGTCAGACAATAACAGCAGATGAATTTCAAGATTTGATAAATTCATATGTTATTAATGTTTTATATGCAGAAGTTCAAAGTGGCTATGAGGTTAATGAACAAAATATAGATCATGTTCTCCAGCTTGATAAACTTAGAATAATTGAAAAATTTTCAACTGATTTATTACCGGAAATAGACCCGTTTGTTCAGGCACATCTTAACTTCATTGAGGAAAATCCGAATACCTTTAAAAATGTCAATGACTTTGAAATTCTTAAAAAGACCAGAGAATTAGCATTAAATTTTGACACACAAGTGACGGAATATCTTGCACTTAAGAACATTCAAGATTTCTTCGCTGGGGACATTGAATTGGACAAAGGCAATGTTGAGATGAGTGTTCAGGCATTGGTTGGTGAATTGCTTTGTAATGAAGAAATGGTTGCACGCCTTGATGCTTCTGCACAGCAGGCAATTGAAGATGCTAATAATCAGATTTTAAAAGAAATGCAGAAATATTCTGATTATTTTGGTCTAACTGATGATATGATTGAGGCTGTTGACCAGCTTGTCAGCACTACCGACAAATCCACAACCGTGTATAAGAATTCCCGAGCTGAGTTCTTATCAAAATATCTGAAAAACACTGATATCAAGCAATTATCCAGCGGTCTTGGACTTTTGAGCGACGGAACAAAGTTCCTGAGTATTGGTGTGGATATCCTTAATGAAACTACAGAAAAAAGTGAAAATTTGTATCAGTTCTGGCTAACATGTGTTGCATATGAAGCATCAAACGATAGCTTGCAGGATGCCTTTAAACTTCTTGTAGATTATGTACAGGAGGAAGCTAAACATTATGTTGGCGGAACAGATGATTATAGCCAGCGAATCATGTTGATTGCGAAAGAGCTTTCATTCTATTATAAATCTATGATGAGTGCCTCTGAAGATAATTATGAATTATATGCTAGTAAGATGGCCTGTCAGGTAGCGATAAGTACAGCAGATAAAATTGCAACAACCATGGTTGTGGATTTGGTGGAAACTGTTGTAGCTTACATCTGTCCACAACTACTTTTAATCGGCATAGTTTTCGATGTTACTATGAGTGTATGGGAACAGTTTACCATGGTTGATGAACGTGCTTTGGAGCGAGATATGTATCTGAATATGGCAGTGTTTACGGATGCTATCAGCAAGGCAATGAATGATGAAACAAATGGTTATGCCGGTAATCTTATAAAAAACAAGACGTTGCATTCAGCGTATGTATATGAGGAAGGTGTCGGATTCTATAAAAGGATTATACAATTGGCAGTCAATCATGCAGTGCAGTACTATGCAATGATGTATGAGGATATTATTCAGATGACTAACGTCATAAATGCAGATTGTCAACAATTAGCCTATATTTCTGCCGGAATGTTTGGAACTGACTATGTTAATGAAGTAATGAATCTTCCATATCCGCTGGACTATACCGATGTACAAAATATGAATACAACATCATTTAAGAAAATTCATCAAGATATAAAAAAAGAAATATTAAAGCTTAGTGCTTATGATTTAGAAGATGTCATTACTGAAATAAAAAATATTTCATGTCATGGAGAATATGATGAACCAATTGTATTTATTGAAGATGTAATTTATGTTGTTCTTTGCCCTGTCAACCTAACCATTAAACACGGTGACATCGTCGTTGCAGAAGTTGTCAATGACACCCTTACACTCCTCGACGAGAGTGTTCCTGTATCTGTGAACATAATCAAGGAAGAGGACGACATCTATGCATCTAAATTTGTTGTGGTTCCGTCAGATTATGCTGTGGAAATTACAGGCTATGCCGATGGTACCATGTATTTTGAAAAGGCGATTGTTGAAAACGGAAGCCTTTCTGCAGTTTCCACTATCACTGATGTCCCTGTACAGAATGGCTCTTCCTATACAGAAGTTGTTAAAAATGATACTACGGTTGCCCTTGACTGTGATTTGGATGGTGACGGCATGAAGGATGAAACATTGTCCGCTGAAGTGTCGAAGTTCGATGAAAGTAACGATGAAAGTAATGTCCCGACACTAATGGCAGAGAGTATATCAGGAAAAGCGGGAGAAATCATAGAATTAGATGTAAAATTACTGAACAATCCCGGAATAATAGCACTGTCCTTTGATATTGAATACGACAATACTAAGCTTAAGCTTTTAGGTGCAGAGGACGGAAAGATACTCGGAGATTCAACATCAACGTTCGGAAATGACCTTGCAATGATACCATACAGATTAGCATGGGATGGTGCAGCGAATAAGGACAATACCGGTAACGGAACAGTTGCAAAGCTTAAATTTGAAATACTGGAAACAGCGGATACAGGAAAAACAGAAGTGAAAATAAAATTAAATCAGGGTTCAACATTCAATGTGGAACTTGAAGGTGTAGAATTTGCAACGGTTTCTGGAATGGTGAATATAGGGGAATACACAGAAGCAACTACTACAACCAGTCCAGTGATCACAACTGAAACAGTTACAGGTGACGTTAATAATGACGGAATTGTATCGATAGTTGATTTAATAAAACTTGTTCAGCATATACTTAAGCCTGAAATACAGATTAACTCACAAAATTCAGATATGAACAGTGACGGAAAAATTAACTTAACTGATGTAGTTGAACTTAAGAAACTTTTCCTTAGATAGTTTTCCTTACTCTTTTGATAACGCTTTATAGAAAGACATGCAGAGTAAAGATAGGAGATAATCTTTACCGGATCGAAGAATAAACCACTTAAGACAAAATCATTACATTAACGAAAAATGTCAGACACATAAATTATATGCGTCTGACATTTTTTTATCGAATTTACTTCTTCTGCCCGTAATAAGCATTCGGACCGTGCTTACGCATGTAATGCTTATTGATAAGATAGTCAGGTGCCGGCTGGACATTTCCGTTGAGCTGTTCTGTAAGAATTGACATGCGGGCTATTTCTTCAAGAACAACAGCGTGGTAAACAGCTGCAGCTGCATCCTTGCCCCATGTGAACGGCCCATGATTAGCGCATATTACACCGGGAACAGCAACTACTCTGAGGTTTCTTTCTGTAAATGTTTCGATTATCACTTTACCTGTATTTTTTTCATAGTCCTCATCAAGTTCCTCTTTTGTCAGTCCTCTTGTACAGGGAACAGGTCCGTAAAAATAATCTGCATGAGTAGTTCCGTAGCAGGGAATATCTCTTTGTGCCTGAGCCCATGCCACTGCGTTTGTACTGTGAGTATGAACTATTCCGCCTATTTCAGGATATTTTTTATAAAGCTCAATGTGTGTCTTTGTATCCGATGAAGGATTAAGATCACCTTCGATAATATTTCCGTCGAGGTCAAGAGCTACGAGCTTGTCGGGGGTGAGTTCGTCGTACTCAACTCCCGAAGGCTTAATCAGAACGATTCCTGTTTCACGGTCAATTCCGGACACGTTGCCCCAGGTAAAAGTAACAAGATTTCTCTTAGGAAGTTCCATGTTGGCTTCATAAACTTCTTTTCTTAATTTGTCAAGCATCTTAAATACTCCTTATTTTAGCTTCCAGACTAAATCTGAAACAAGAAGATCGTGTTCAAGTGATTCCACTGTAGTGTCTTTGGTTATATGAACATATTCTATATCCATCATGTTTGCCCAGTCATGCATCTGTTCAGCTGTAACGTCATAGCTTAAAACTGTATGATGAGCGCCTCCGGCAGTAATCCAGCATTCAAGACCTGTTCTGAGGTCAGGCATAGCCTTCCACATTACTCTTGCAACAGGGAGGTTCGGCATTTCCATGATAGGTTTTACACATTCAATATCCTGTACGATAAGTCTGAATCTTCCTCCCATGTCGATAAGACTTGCAACGATGGCAGGACCTGCTTTTCCTTCAAATACAAGACGAGCCGGATCTTTTTCATTCATGCCTATTCCGAGATGATGAGTTTCAATTCTCGGTCTGCCTTCTGCAAGGCTTGGACAAACTTCAAGCATGTGAGCACCGAGGCTGTATTCACTGCCTTTTACGAGGTGGTATGTGTAGTCTTCCATAAATGCAGAAGAACCGTTTCCGTCTTTACCCATAATCTTCATAACTGATGTAAGAGCTGCAACCTTCCAGTCGCCTTCGCCGCCGTATCCGTAGCCCTTTGACATAAGGTGCTGGCTTGCAAGACCAGGAAGCTGTTCCATTCCGTAAAGATCCTGGAATGTATTGCTGAATGCCATGCACTTTTCACGCTTAAGCATTTTTTCCATAGCAATTTCTTCTTTTGCCTGGTATCTTATTGCATCGATATTGTCTGTTGCGATATCGTATGATGACTTGTATTCTTCCATAAGAGCATCGATTTCGGCTTCTGTGACAAGTGACATTTCCTTTACGAGATCACCGGTAGCCCAGGTATTAACCTGCCAGCCGAACTTCTTCTGTGCTTCAACCTTGTCACCCTCAGTAACAGCAACGTCACGCATGTTATCTCCGAATCGCATTACTCTCATATCCTTTGAGAATGCTGCTCCGACTGCGGTCTTCATCCATGAGGCAAGCCTTGTCTGAACATCTTCATCCTGCCAGTAACCTGCAATAATCTTTCTTGCGCTGCGGAGTCTTGCTCCGATAAATCCGTGTTCTCTGTCTCCGTGAGCAGCCTGATTGAGGTTCATGAAGTCCATATCGATTTCTTCGTTTGGAATTTCACGGTTATACTGTGTGGCAAAGTGGCACCATGGTTTCTGCAGATTTGCAAGACCGTTTATCCACATTTTGCTTGGAGAGAATGTGTGACACCAGGTGATGATGCCGGCACAGTTATCATCATAGTTTGCTTCTTTTATTACACTGTTTATTTCATCACTGCTCTTTGCGGTTACTTTGTATTTAACTGGAAAAGGAAGTTTTGAAGAAAGGTGATCAGCCATCTCCTGAGCTCTTGAAGCTACAGTTTTCAAAACTTCTTCTCCGTAAAGAAGCTGTGAACCTACAACAAACCAAAATTCATAATTTTTCATTTTCATCTTCTCCTTATAAAAAATTTACTGCGGCTTTTTCTGCTTCAAGCCCGTTTTTGTATCTTTCGATATACGTGTTAAATCCGTCAACATCTGTTTTATCCGGTTTAAGAACTGATACTTCAGCTTTGCTGAATACATTTTCATTCAGATACTGTTCAAGTGTAACAGAGGAATCTGAGAGGATATATGCAGCAAGAAGGGCCATTCCGTAAGGACCGCCTTCACCGGCTGTTTTCATAACGGTAACCGGTGCTTTGCAGGCAGCAGCCAGATACTTCTGACCAACTACCGGTGTTTTGAATAGTCCGCCGTGACCTGTAAGTGAATCGATTCTGACACCTTCTTCCGAAAGAATATCCATACCAATCCTGAGTGTTGAGATTGTTGAATAAAGCATTGAACGGATGAGGTTTGCCAGATTGAATTTGCTTTCTGCATTTCTGATAACCATCGGTCTGCCTTCGTCAAAATGTGTTACACTTTCACCTGCAAGATAGTTGTAGACTGTGATATTTCCGCAGTCAGCATCACCATCGAGGCTTTTTTCATATAGTTTGGTGAAAATATCATTTGATACTTCCGTACCGGTCATAAGTGATACAGTTTCTTTGAGTATATTTACCCAGGCATTCATATCATTTGTACAGTTGTTGCAGTGAACCATGGCAACAGGTTTTCCGGTAGGTGTGGTTACCATATCAATTTCCGGATAAACTTTGCTCAGAGCTTTGTCGAGAACTATCATTGAAAAAACTGAAGTTCCGGCTGAAACATTTCCTGTCCCTGCTGCAACTGAATTTGTAGCCGTCATTCCTGTTCCTGCGTCACCTTCAGGCGGTGCAAAAGGAATACCTGCCGAAAGTTTTCCGCCAAGGAGTCCAGCCCCTTTTTCTGTAAGTCTGCCTGCTTCGTTTCCTGCGGTAAGTACTGCAGGAAGAATATCTCTTATCTTTCCGCTAAAGTTCATTTCAGCAAGTAGGCCGTCAAACTTGTCAAGCATATCATCGTCATAGTTAAGAGTATCACTGTTAATCGGAAATATTCCGGATGCCTCGCCTATTCCGACTGCATTTACACCGGTAAGCATGTAGTGCACATATCCCGCAAGGGTTGTAATATGAGCAATTTTTGATATATGCTCCTCCTTGTTCATTACAGCCTGACAGAGATGGGCAATACTCCATCTCTGAGGAATATTGAAGTTAAACAGTTCTGTAAGTTTTGCAGCAGCTTCACCAGTAATAGTGTTCTGCCAGGTACGGAAAGGAACAAGAAGATTCCAGTCGCTGTCAAATGCAAGGTATCCGTGCATCATGGCGGAGATACCCATTGCATCTACTGAAGAAAGATCCTGACCTTCGAGTGCAGCATTAAGTCCTTTCCATACTTCATCCAGAGAATATGTCCAGATTTTATTTTCATAGCTGCTTTTCCATGTGTAGTCGCCGGATGAAACAGGATTAAACTGGTTGTCTATAAGTACAGCTTTTATACGGGTTGATCCAAGTTCTATTCCGAGACAGTTTTTAAAATTGATTGAATTTGTACTCATAATTTTACTCCTGAATTAATTGTGAGATTTGTTCTTTCTTGAGAGTACAACACTCTGGATTACAATAAAGAGACAAATCATACCTGCGACAGTAATATTTGTCCACCATGCATCATCCAGACCGAGTGATGAAACGATATTTTTTATCGTACTGAGGGAGAGTACTCCGAAGAGAGTACCGATAATGTTACCGGAACCACCGGTAAGCATTGTTCCGCCAATAATTGACGATGCGATAGCGTTCATTTCTGCACCGCTTGCGTGTGAAGGTGAACCTGAACCGGCATGCATAAAGTATATGAAACCTCCGATACCGGCGAGAATACCGCAAATCAGGTAAGCGAAGAATTTGGTACGTTTAACATTGATACCGAGCATGTTTGCACTCTGGCTGTTTCCGCCGATAGCGTAGAAACCTCTTCCGAGTTTAAACCATTTTAAAAGGATGAAAAGAATTAAAACAGTAAGAAGGGCTACTACAACACCAATTTCGATATACGCCGGAATAAATGTACCTTTCTTGTTGTATGAACCGATACCAGGAAGAAGAATTCTTGCATTCTTAAGTGCCTGAAATTCTTCGTTTTCAACGTTGAACTGTGTGCTGTTTACAATTGTTGTCATACCTCTTGCAAAGAACATACCGGCAAGGGTTACGATGAAAGGCTGAACGTCAAGATATGCAATCAGGAATCCCTGGATAAGTCCGAAAAGTGTTCCTATGCCAAGAGCGATAAGTATTGACGTGAAGACATTTCCGCCCTTGAAGTCAAGGTTGACAGCACAGCACATGCATACCAGAGAAGTAACAGCACCAACGGAAATATCGATACCGCCTGTAATCATTACAAGACTCATTCCGCATGAAATTATTATCAGAGCTGCATTTTCGTTGAGAATATTGCAGAATGACTGAGGCTTTGTAAAACCGCCTCCGAGAAACAGAACTGCACCGAAGTACATTACAAAGAATACAGCTACCGTAATGATAAGAAGCAGATTGGAATCAGTAAGTTTTCTTCTGGTTTTCATATCAGTTTGCCTCCTTTTCTGTTCTGCCTGAAGCAATGTTTTTCTTTAATGAAGCAAGCTTCTCACGAACTGCGGGAGCACTGAGAACAACAAGGATAATTACAACGATTGCCTTGTATGCAGGAAGTGCGCTTGAAGGAACGTCAAATTTGTAAAGGGTAATTGTAAGGAACTGGATTACATATGCTCCGAGGATGGATGAAGCCATGTTGAACTTTCCGCCGCTGAGAGCGTTTCCGCCAAGGGCAACAGCAAGAATGGCATCCATCTCTATATCCTTTGCAATAACTGAGTAGTTGATTGTTGAAAGGCGGCTTACTTTTATAAAACCTGAAACTGCAACGCAGAGACCAAGTATAACATATGTAATGAATTTTATGAACTGTGGATTAAGACCGTTAAGTCTTGAGGATTCAGAGTTGATTCCGACAGCCTGTGTGAAGAGACCAAGCTTTGTAAACCTCAGAACCAGCGCAGTAATAATCATACAGATAACTGCTATGAATATAGGGGAAGGTATCGGAATACCAGGGAAGAAGTTACCGAAATATCCGAATACAGGATCATTTACGATAGGCAGCTGGTTGTTGTTTATCCAGGCGGCAATGGAACGGCCTGCGGTAAAGAGAATAAGTGTTGCAACCATAGGCTGAAGTTTGAAGTAAGCTACGAGGACGCCGTTGAATGCACCGAAGAGCATTGCCACTACGCAGCAAATAAGGAATGCAACAATAATCGGAGCCTGAAGAGTTTCAGGTCTTGCTTCTGTTCCGCAGAGAACTCTGAGTACTACACTTCCTGAAAGTGCTATTGCAGCACCTACTGAGATATCCTGACCGCCTGAAGCAGCAGTAACAAGTGTCATACCAATTGAAAGAATAACAAGTTCTGATGCGTTATCAAGAATTGTTATAAGATTTCCTTTAAGAACGGGGTCTCCGTTGCTGTTGTTACCAAAGTATATTTTGAAGAATGAAGGATCAGCAATAAGGTTGAAGAGTATGAGTATCAGAAGAGCAGCTATCGGAATAAAAATCTGTTTTCTGATAAGCTTCATAAAGAAATTCTGATCCGCCGCTGTTTTTTTTCCAGACATTATTTCTTTTCACCTCCGGCAATAGTGGCCATAATTTTGGTTTGTGTAAGATCTTCGCCTGTAAGCTCGCCAACTACGTGTCTGTCACGCATAACAATCAGTCGTGTACATACGTGAAGCATTTCATCGATTTCAGAAGAAATGAATGTTACGCTCTTTCCTTCGGCTGCAAGCTTAAGAACAAGTTTTTGAATTTCAAGTTTTGTACCTACATCAATTCCTCGAGTAGGTTCGTCGAGAATCAGGTAAACCGGATTTGCGAGAAGCCATCTTGCAAGAATAGCTTTCTGCTGATTGCCTCCCGAGAGAGATTTGATCGGGGTATCAGGAGATGCAGTTTTGATTCCGAGAAGTTTAATATATTCGTCTGCAAATTTATCTGCATCAGCATTTGAGATAGGTCTGAACATTCCTTTCATAACCTGAAGAGCAAGTATGATATTGTCCTTAACAGAGAGGTCACCTATAATACCGTCGCGTTTTCTGTCTTCAGGGAGGTAGCTGATCCCAAGTTTCATTGCATCAAGAGGTTTTTTTATTCTGACCTCTTTTCCGTTCATTTTGATTTTTCCGCCTGTAATTCTGTCTGCACCGTATATTGCTCTGACGGATTCACTTCTGCCTGAACCAAGAAGTCCTGTAAAGCCGTTTACTTCGCCTTTCCTGATTGTGAATTCAAAAGGATTTACACCGGCAGCACTTTCAAGTCTTTCGGCCTCATAAACAGGTGCTCCTGTTTTAGCAATTGTGTCCGGGATAACTTCTTTTTTTGTGTCGTCGAATTCGTCAAGTTCCTTACCCATCATTTTTGAAACAAGCTGAACTTTCGGTAGTTCACTTACAAGATAGTCACCTATGAAAGTTCCGTCTCTTAAAACTGTTATACGGTCACATACCGAATAAACCTGATCAAGAAAGTGGGTTACAAAGATAATACCAACTCCGCGTGATTTAAGATCGGTCATAAGTTTAAAGAGCTTTTCTACTTCCTGCTCGTCAAGAGATGATGTCGGTTCGTCAAGAATAAGTACTTTACAGTCCATGTCTACCGCTCTTGCGATAGCAACCATCTGCTGGACAGCTATAGAACAGCTTCCTAGCTGCTGGGAAGGTGAAGCCGGAATCTGAAGTGAATCAAGCATTTTTTTTGCCTTTTCGTTCATTTTTCTCCAGTTTGTAAACAATCCGGATGTTCTTCCTATGTACATATTTTCTGCAACAGTCAGGTTAGGGCAGAGGGTAATCTCCTGATAAACCGTGCTTATTCCTGATTTTTGAGCATCCTGAGTGGAATTAATATTTATCGGTTTTCCTTCCATGTATATTGAGCCGCCGTCCTTTTGGTAGACACCAGTCAGAACTTTGATAAGAGTTGATTTACCGGCACCGTTTTCGCCCATAAGGGCATGAATTTCGCCTTTGTGCAGGGTGAACTGAACGTCCTGTAAAGCACGGACTCCGGGAAATTCTTTGCATATTCCTTCCAGTCTGAGAATTATATCGTCCTGCATTAATATCGCCTCCAGTAATTAAAAATGTAAAAATAAAAGAATAAAAGTTGTAACAACTTGATGAACTGTTTATAAAAATCGCGGCCGATACAAGGATTATATATCCATATATTCAGAGCCGCGCTTTTTATATATGATTTTAAGAAAACATGAAATATTTTAATCAGATTCCATACTGGTCAACGTCATCCTGTGTTATGGAAGCCGCATCAAAGCCCTTTTCTTCCATTACTACAACCTTGCTTGCAGGTGACTTTCCGTTTTCGAGATCCCTGATAATTTCATCAATGTATGATGCCTGGAAAGGATTGCACTGTCCGTCATAGTTCCAGTTGCCCTTAAGTAGTTCTTCAAGAGCCCATTTGTTGCAGTCAAATCCCATAACTATAACGTCCTTGCCGACACCGTGAGAGATGTTTGCCTTGTCAAGAGCAGCAACAGCACCCTTAGCCATATCGTCATTTTCAGCATAAATTACGTTGAACTTTTTACCTGAGTCAATTACAGACTGAACAATCTGCTGAGCTGTTTCAGCATTCCAGTCAGCAGTCTGCTGAGTGATGAGATTCCATGAAGCTTCTTTCTTTACCATCTCATCGAGAGCACCTGTACGGCCAATCTGAGCTGATGAACCTACAACACCCTGAATATGTACAACGTTGTATTCTGAAAGTTTCTGTGAAGCGAGCCAGTTTACAGCTGTTTCACCTTCCTTAGCCATATCTGAAACTATTGAAGCTTCATAAAGGCTGTCATCAGCATCAATTGTACGGTCAAAAAGAATAACCTTGATTTCCTGTGCCTGGGCATCCTTGAGAACTGAATCCCAGCCTGATGTGCCGGCTGCTGAAATGAGCAGGTAGTCAACTTCGTCCTGAATGAACTGCTGTGCATAAGCAATCTGTTCATCATTCTTAAGACTGTATGCAAAGTGAGCCTCGTATCCGTTTTCTTCCGTGAATGTAGCCTTCATATCCTTATCGTTTGCATTACGATAACCTGATTCGTTAGGGTCATTATTGATGATACCAACCTTGATAAGTTCTCCTGAACCCTTGTTATCTGCTGCAGGGGCATCGTTGTTAGCCAAACCGGAATTTCCACCTGCTGCAGGTCCGCATCCTGTGAGTGCACAAAGCCCAAGTGTTACACTGAATAAAATTGCTAAAGTTTTCTTAATTTTCATTTGGTTTTCCTCCCAATCTCAGATAAAATTAATAAAAATGATGTAACCGTTTTCGAAATAAGCCTGGTATTTTACACATACAAATTCTGACGTAACCACTGCTTTTCTTAGGTTGTATTTATTTTAACATAATACACAATATGAAATCAAGAACTAAACTTACCATAATACCAAAAAAATATTTGTGCAAAACTACCAAATTGTATGTAAAAAATATCACTTACAGCTGAAATTAGTGTACATATTATTGACAAACTCATTTTTTAGATGTATTATATTTGTATGAAATCCAGTGAGGAGTTGTATTTATTTTGAAAAAATACGAAATGCTTTCAGTTGAACTGAAGGAAGGAATACGTTCAGGAAAATATCCTGAAGGAAAAAGTCTTCCCACAGAGGAGGAGCTTTCTTCATCTTACAGCATGAGTCGTCAGACTGTAAGAAAAGCTCTTCAGATACTTGTAAACGAGGATCTTATAGTCAAGAGACAGGGGAGCGGTTCAGTTGTCAAAGGAAAGGGCTCGGCACAGAGAAGTCATATTATAGCAGTTATTGCTACATATATTGATGACTACATCTTTCCCGGACAGCTAAGTGCAGTCGAATCAGTTCTTTCAGCTAACGGATATACACCGGTACTTGCGGCTACAGGTAACCGTGTGTGCAGTGAGAGAACCATACTTGAAGATTTTCTTAACAAACCTATTGATGGTTTTCTTATCGAAGGTACGAAAACGGCAATGCCCAACCCGAATTTTGATCTTTATGCACGCCTTTTTAAGCGTCGTCTTCCGGTTGTGTTTTTTAACAGTTATTATCCGGAACTTCAGGGTTCGATTTCTGTTTGTGCTGACAACAGAAGCGGTGGTTATGAACTTGTAAATTACCTTATCGGCAAAGGTCATGAAAAAATTGCCGGATGTTTCAAGAGTGACGATATTCAGGGACATCAGCGTTATATGGGATATATATCTGCTCTCAGAGATGCCGGGAAACTGATTGATGATGAGAAGGTTATCTGGTATACAACTGAGTCCAAGGAGTCGATGTTTGAAAATCCGGATTCTCTTCTTTCGCGTATAGGAGATTCCACAGCAGTTGTGTGTTATAATGACGATATTGCATTCCGGCTTATCAGAATACTTGGACAGTACGGAAAACGGATACCAGAGGATATTGCTGTTGCAAGCTTTGATAACAGTAATTTCAGTGAGATATCTCCTGTAAGAATAACATCTATGTCATATGATGACAGAAACATTGGTCAGATTGCTGCTGCTAAGCTTATTGATCTGCTGAACGGAAAAAAAGTTACATCGGAAGCGGTGCCGTGGACACTGGCTGAAAAAGAAAGCACCTGAAGAATTTATGTTTTAGATTAATAAAAAAGATTTGTATGTGTTAAGTTTTATGAAAACCTGTTCGTAAAACCTGAAATTCCCCCTGTTAATTTGTCTGACAGGGGGAATTTCAGTTGTTCGTGATTTTGTGCAAAAATATCATAAAATGGTTGACAAAAAAGCAGAAATATATTAAAATTATATTAGGCTATTATATGATAAAGAGGGTGGGGTATTTTGAGTACAGAAAAGAAAATCGGTGTGATTATTTCCATGAATGGTTCTCCTTATCAGGGGAATTTTATTAAAGGGTTTTCTGAAAAAATGACATCATATGGTTATGATGTTCTGGTGTTTTCCGCTTTGAGTAAACGTGGTATGGGAGTACGTCACATAACAGGCGAGATGAATATATTTTCACTGATTAATTATGACATGCTTGACGGGATTGCTGTTCTTCCGGATACTCTTCCGTGTGAGCAGAAACAGATTTCTGAATTCCTTGATAATCTTTACAATAATTTTAAAAAACCTGTAGTATGTGTGGACTATGACGATGAGCGTTTTTCGGTAGTGGATACATCTGATGAATCGGGTATGGAAATGCTTACCGACCATATGATAGAAGAACACGGATGCCGTGACATCATGTATGTCGGCGGAGCGGCATCACATTCGCATACTCAGATGCGCGAGAAAGGTTACAGAAAATCACTTGAAAAGCATGGAATTGAATTCAGACAGGAAAATGTATTTTACGGAAACTTCTGGTATGATACAGGTGAGAAAATCCGTGATGTACTTTTTAACAGGGGTGGTCTTCCGGACGCTATAGTCTGTGCAAATGATCCGATGGCACTGAGCATTATAAAACTTCTTGAAGATGAAGGGTATCATGTTCCTGATGACGTTAATATTGCGGGATATGATAACGAAGATGATGGTTCTGCAGTTCTTGAGTGTGTAACATCATGCATAAGAGATGTATATTCCACCGGATTCAGAACAGCAGTAAAACTCCTTGAACTTATGGGAGAAAAAGTTACGGATCTGTCATGCGAAAACAGAACACGCCTTGTTATTGAAAAAACCTGCGGTTGCTTTATGAAAGATTACAGTAAGAAAAAATATCAGATTAAAGGATCGGATGGGAGTTTTAAAAGATTTGACAATATTCATTCAGAATATAATTTTATGCAGGAGGACATGATCTCAAACGGTACCATAGAAGAGTATATGTTTAATGCCGGGTGGTATATGAGATGTCTTGACCCGTTTGACAGTGCAAGTGTATTTATTAATGACAATGTTTTCTATTCTGAAGAATCGGGGGACAATGATATTACTGATTACACAGATGATATGATTCTTGTGTATAATAAAAACGGAATTACCGGAGAACATTCTGCTGATGAAAAACGCAAGGTGAGAAGAACTGATATCAGTCCGGAACTGTTTGAGTATAACGGTGAACCATCAGTTTTCTATTTTGTACCGTTTCATTATTATGAGAGGTGCTTTGGATATGTTTCACTGCGTTTCCATAAAGAAAACTGTGTATGCAATCCTGCTGTTACAAAGCTTATGAGAAATATGAATATCTCATTCGAATCGCTGCGAAGGTTTATAAATTACCATAAGTCACATGAACGCGCTGTTAAGCTTTATCTGGAGAATATTCAGCTTAACAATCGTCTTATTGCTACTCAGGAGCAGCTTATTCTTTCATTTGCTGAACTTACAGAATCAAAATCAGGGCAGACGGGAAAACACGTAAAGAGGGTTTCTGAGTACAGCAGAGTTCTTGGAGAAGCTCTTGGCATGGACAAGGATCAGGTTGAGGTGCTGCGAATGGCATCTATGATGCATGATATAGGAAAGCTGATTATACCTGCTTCCATTCTTGAAAAACCGGGAAAACTCACACCGGAAGAATTTGAAGTGATAAAAACTCATGTTACAGAAGGGGAAAGACTTCTTCATAATTCTACCGGCGAAATACTCAGGGCAGCCCGTCTGATTGCACTTGAACATCATGAAAAGTGGAACGGAAAAGGCTATCTTGGAAAGAAAGGTGAAGAGATTGATTATAACAGCACCATAGTTGCTGTTGCTGACGTATATGATGCACTTGTCAGCAAGCGTTCATATAAGGAACCTATGGATCATGAAGAGGCGTACAAAATAATTCTCGGGGACAGGGGCGAACATTTTTCACCTAAGGTCATAGATGCTTTTGCAGCTAACTATGATAAAATACTTGATGTTCTGAAGAAGCATCCTGATTCGGCATTTCTTTGATTTTATAATTGACAATATACTGCGGCTGTGTTATACTAATGATAGGTTACACAGCCGTATTTGTATGAAAAACATGGCTGATACACGGAATAATTTAATAAAGACAGTTCGTTTGTGTCCCATCCTGTCTCTAAATAAAACCAGGGCTTAATTTCTGAAAAGGGTTATCAGGCGGGCACAGGTGTCTGCTTTTTTTGTGTATAAAAATATTTTTAAGGAGTGTTATGCTTGTATACGCTAAAGACCGAAGCAGCATTCGACAGTGCGCATTTTCTCAGCGGATATGAAGGAAAATGCAGAAATATTCACGGCCATCGCTGGAGAGTAGTTGCGGAAATTTTATCAGACAGGCTTGTTGACAGTGGTCAGGAACGCGGTATGCTGGTTGATTTCAGTCAGTTTAAAAAAGTATTAAAAGAAGAAGCTGATATACTTGATCATGCTCTGATTATTGAAAAAGGATCACTTCCCGATGAGCTGTATAATATGCTTTGCGGAAATCAGTTCAGAATTATCTCACTCGAATTCAGACCAACAGCTGAGAATCTTTCTGAGTATTTTTACAGACAGCTTTCCGGAAGGGGATTTCGTGTTAAGGAAGTATGCGTTTATGAAACACCGAATAACTGCGCGGCGTACAGTGAGTGAGGCTTACAAAAAATGAACTTTAATATTGCAGAAAAATTTATCAGTATAAACGGGGAAGGTGTGCTTGCTGGACAGCTTGCTGTTTTTATCAGATTCTGTGGCTGTAATCTTGAATGCAGCTACTGTGATACAAGATGGGCAAATACAATGAAACAGCCGATTGAGGTCCTGGATGAACATCAGATTTACAGGTTTATTAAGGAGACAGGAATTAAAAATGTCACACTTACCGGAGGTGAACCGCTTATTCAGGAAGGAATATCCGTTCTTCTCGAGAAACTTGCCTCGGACAGATCACTCAGGGTAGAGATTGAGACAAACGGAAGTATTCCTGTTATGCAGTTTTTCAGTATTGAAAACCGCCCTTCCTTTACCATTGACTATAAGCTGCCCGGAAGTGGTATGGAGCATGAGATGTATATGCTTAATTTCAGACATGCCGATATGAAGGATACAGTAAAATTTGTCGTTTCCGATGAAGCGGATCTTGCCAGGGCAAAACAGGTAATAGAAAAATTTGAACTTCAGGGAAAGACCAACATTTATATCAGTCCTGTATTCGGGAAAATCCAGCCTGAGGTTCTTGTTGATTTTCTGAAGGAAAATAAACTTAACAATGTAAATATGCAGCTTCAGCTGCACAAAATAATATGGGATCCTGATAAAAAAGGAGTGTGAAAACAAGTTGGCAATAGATACAGAAGCAATAAAGTATCATATTCGGGGTATAATTGAAGCTCTTGGCGATGATCCTGACAGAGAAGGTCTTGTTGATACGCCTGAACGTGTTGCAGGTATGTACGAAAAAGTTTTCGAGGGAATGAACTATACTAACGATGAGATAGCGCAGATGTTCAATAAAACATTCACAGCCGAAAACAGCGATTCTGAAGATGACATGGTAATTGTAAAGGATATAGATATTTTCAGTTACTGTGAACATCATATGGCACTTATGTATGATATGAAGGTTGCTGTTGCGTATATTCCCAGAGGAAAAGTTATAGGGATAAGCAAGCTCGCACGAATTGCAGATATGGTAGGAAAGAGACTGCAGCTTCAGGAGCGTATAGGAACTGATATCGCAGAGATAGTTCAGAAGATTACAGGTTCTGAAGATGTTGCGGTTCTTATCGAAGGATGTCACAGCTGCATGACAGCACGGGGAATTCAGAAAACAAATTCGAAAACTGTAACAAGCACTCTTCGCGGAAGATTTCGCACGGACGCAGCGCTTCAGAACAGATTATTTTTACAGAGGTAAGGTATAAATGAAAGCACTTGTTTTATTCAGTGGTGGTCTTGACAGTACAACCTGTCTTGCAATGGCTGTTGAAAAATATAAAAGCGAAAATGTAACTGCTCTTTGTGTGTTTTACGGACAGAAGCATAAAAAAGAAATTGAATCAGCAGATAAAATTGCAGAATACTATAATGTAGAACTTATAAAACTTGATCTCGGAAAGATTTTTTCATTCAGCAGCTGTTCACTGCTTGAAGGTTCAGATGAAGATATTCCGCTTGAAAGCTACGCAGAGCAGCTGAAAAAGACGGGCGGGGAACCGGTTTCAACTTATGTTCCGTTCAGAAACGGTTTGTTTATTTCCTCAGCAGCAAGTATTGCCCTCTCAAAGGGCTGCAGCGTGATTTACTATGGAGCACACAGTGATGATGCAGCCGGAAATGCATATCCTGACTGCAGTGCTGAATTTAATGAAGCAATAGGCAGAGCAGTATATATCGGAAGCGGAAATCATCTGAGAATAGAAGCACCGTTTGTAAATCTTACAAAGGCAGATGTGGTGAAAAAAGGACTTGAACTGAAGGTACCGTATGAACTCACATGGAGCTGTTATACCGGCGGGGAAAAGCCCTGCGGCAAATGCGGAACCTGTCTTGACAGGCAAAGGGCATTTGAAGAAAACGGGATCAGTGATCCGTCAATGATATGAAAGGGGTTAGAAAATGAGAACAAAAAGGGAAATGGGAGGAGTTACTCTCCTCGGAAATCAGAAAGTAAAGTATCCGGATAACTATTCACCGCAGATTCTTGAGACATTTGAAAACAAACATCAGGGAAATGATTACTTTGTAAAATTCAACTGTCCGGAATTTACAAGTCTCTGCCCTATTACAGGTCAGCCTGACTTTGCGACAATATATATTTCATATATTCCGGATAAAAAGATGGTTGAGAGCAAGTCGCTCAAGCTTTATCTTTTCAGTTTCAGAAATCACGGAGATTTTCATGAAGACTGCGTAAACATTATTATGAAGGATCTCATAAAGCTTATGAATCCAAAATATATCGAAGTCTGGGGCAAGTTCACACCAAGGGGTGGCATATCTATTGATCCGTACTGCAACTACGGAAGACCGAAGACAAGATGGGAAAAGTTTGCTTTTCATCGTCTCCTTCAGCATGATATGTATCCTGAAAAGGTTGATAACAGATAAGAAATTCCGGGAGGACCTGACATAAATGAAAAATACAATTTCAACAATAAAGGAACAGAAGAAAAACGGCGAAAAGATTTCAATGCTCACAGCTTATGACTATTCAACAGCAAAGATTATGGATGAAGCCGGAATCAATACTATTCTGGTCGGTGATTCACTTGGCATGACAATGCTTGGATATGAGGATACAATTTCCGTAACTATGGAGGATATGATAAGCCACACAGCAGCAGTTGCAAGAGGGGCAAAAAATGCGTTTGTAATTGCCGATATGCCTTTTATGTCGTATCAGACTTCAGTTTACGATGCAGTAGTAAATGCAGGCAGACTTATGAAGGAAGGTCGTGCAAATGCAGTTAAGCTCGAGGGAGGTGTTTCAGTATGTCCTCAGATAAAGGCAATAACTGAGGCATCAATTCCTGTAGTTGCTCACCTTGGAATGACACCGCAGTCATTGAATGTGTTTGGCGGTTTCAGAGTTCAGGGCAAGGATGAAGCTGCAGCACTTAAACTGATAAGTGATGCTCTTGAGATAGAAAAGGCAGGAGCGTGTATGGTAGTACTCGAATGTGTTCCGTGCAAACTTGCAAAGTACATTTCTGAAATTCTTACTATTCCGACTATCGGTATCGGAGCCGGAAACGGATGTGACGGACAGGTACTTGTTTATCAGGACATGCTTGGAATGTATCCGGATTTTACTCCTAAGTTTGTGAAGAAATTTGCAGATGTGGGAACTATGATGAAGGAAGCGTTTGCAGAATATATTTCTGAAATTCAGTCAGGTGTATTTCCTGATGATGAACATTCATTTAAAAACAATGATACAACTGATTATGCTGAACTTGCAGAAAGGCTGAATGGTTAAGGAAAGAGGTTTTAACATTGGTTGTTGTAAAGACAATAAAAGAAGTTAGAGAAACAGTTAAACAGTGGAAAAAAGAAGGACTTTCAGTAGGTTTCGTTCCTACTATGGGTTATCTTCACGAAGGTCATCAGAGCCTTATCAGAGCTGCAGGTGAAAATGATAAAGTCGTAGTGAGTATTTTTCTTAATCCTATGCAGTTCGGTCCGACAGAGGATCTTGCTTCCTATCCGAGAGACCTTGAACGTGACAAGGAAAAATGCCTTGAATCGGGTGCAGATCTTATTTTTGCGCCGGATGTCGGTGAGATGTACGAGGAGAACTTTCAGTCATTTGTTGACATGAATCTTCTTACACAGGAGCTTTGCGGCCTTACAAGACCATGTCACTTCAGGGGTGTATGCACTGTTGTTACAAAGCTTTTCAATATAGTAAAACCTGACAGAGCATACTTCGGAAAGAAAGATGCTCAGCAGCTTGCAGTAATAAAGAGAATGGTTACAGACCTTAATATGGATATCGAAATAATTGGATGTCCGATAATAAGAGAAGAAGACGGACTTGCAAAGAGTTCAAGAAACACATATCTCAATACTGAAGAGAGGCAGGCGGCACTTGTGCTTTCAAGAGCCGTAAAGAAGGCGGAAGAACTTATTGCGGCAGGTGTAAGAGATTCTGCAGAAATCACATCTCAGATGTCTGCCATCGTTGATGCTGAACCACTTGCAAAAACAGATTATATTAAGGTTGTATCACTTGATACAATGCAGCAGATTTCAAAAATTGAGAACAGTGCACTGGTTGCGCTTGCTGTATATATTGGAAAAACAAGACTTATTGATAACTATTTCTACGAAGGGGAATAATTACAGATGGAAATCTCTATGCTGAAAAGCAAAATTCACCGTGCTGTTGTAACACAATCTGAACTTAATTATGTCGGCAGTATTACCATAGATTCAGAACTCATGAATGCCGCAGGTATAGTCGAATATGAGAAAGTTCATATAGTTGATATCAATAACGGAAACAGATTTGAAACATATGTAATATCCGGCGAAAAAGGTTCAGGAGTTGTATGTCTTAACGGGGCGGCAGCAAGATGCGTTCAGAAGGATGATCTGGTTATAATCATGGCATATGCTTCAATGACTCCGGAAGAAGCTGCTGAACACAGACCAAGAGTAGTCTTTGTGGATGAATCAAACAGGATAAAAAAAGTTTTTGATTATGAAAAGCACGGCCTTCTTACAGAAGAAATGGTCGGAGAGTAAAAAAATCATGCAGGACTGCGGTCCTGCATATTGTTTAACGGGAGAAAAAATATGTTAAAAGGAAAATGTGCTGTTATAGGGGTAACCGGTTCAATAGCTGCATATAAAGCAGCAAATATTGCAAGTATGCTTGTAAAGCTTCACTGCGATGTCCATGTTATCATGACAAAAAATGCAGTAAACTTCATTAATCCAATTGCATTTGAAACAATAACAAACAATAAATGCCTTGTTGATACTTTTGACAGAAATTTTCAGTTTCATGTAGCTCATGTATCTCTTGCACAGAAGGCAGATATATTTATGATTGCTCCGGCATCCGCAGATATAATCGGAAAAATTGCTTCAGGAATTGCGGATGATATGCTGTCTACAACTGTTATGGCAACAAATGCTCCCTGCTATATTTCACCGGCAATGAATACAGCCATGTATGAAAATCCGATTGTTCAGGACAATATAAGGAAACTTAAGGAATTTGGATATCATTTTATTGAACCGGATACAGGAATTCTTGCCTGCCGTGACACCGGCAAGGGTAAACTTCCGACTGAAAAGGTGATTGTTGATTATATTCTTCGTGAAATAGCCTGCGAAAAAGATCTTTCCGGAAAGAAAGTTCTGGTAACAGCAGGGCCTACTCAGGAGTCAATAGATCCGGTAAGATATATTTCAAATCATTCAACCGGAAAAATGGGATTTGCAGTTGCAAGACAGGCTATGCTCAGGGGTGCTGAGGTTACCCTGGTAAAAGGACCGACTGATATTGAACCGCCGCCGTTTATAAATGTAGTAAACATTGTTTCGGCGCAGGATATGTTCGAGGCCGTTAGGGATAACTTTGAAAACTGCGATATTATTATAAAGTCAGCTGCGGTTGCCGACTACAGACCTTCTTCAGTAAGTGACCAAAAGATAAAAAAGAAGTCTGGTGATATGAGTATTTCGCTTGAGAGGACACAGGATATTTTAGCATATCTTGGTGAACACAGAAGAAAGGGACAGTTTATCTGCGGATTTTCAATGGAAACTGAAAACATGCTTGAGAACTCCAGAGCAAAGCTTAATAAAAAGAATATTGACATGATATGTGCCAATAATCTTCGTCAGGCTGGAGCGGGTTTTGCAGGAGATACAAATGTAGTAACTCTGATAACCCCGGATTATGAAGAAGAGCTGCCGCTGCTTAGTAAAGATGAAACTGCTTCGCGAATACTTGATTTTATTGTTAATAAAATATAAAAAAACCAGTCCGTGCGGACTGGTTTTTTCTATATGCTGAATCAACAGGCTGGTTCAGCATTTTCTTCATCTTTTTTCTTCTTCTCTTCGTGAGTCTTTGCGTATTCTTCTACGCATGAAAGAATAACAGCAACAGCAAAGTATATTACGAAGATAATTGCATCAGCAATTATGATTGGCATTGTAGCATCTTTAAGTGCATTTCTTGTAGCATTTTCATATGATGAATTTGCAGGAACAAGAATATTATATGCCTTTGAGAAAACAACTGTCTCATAATAGTCATCAGTAGTTTTGTTTACCAGATTAATAAGCTTTTCAATCTGTGAGTTAAGCTTTTCGAGTTCTTCTTCAACCTTAGCTTTTTTTGCTGCTGAATTAACAGTAGTTGAAGCGTTAAGTCTTTCGATTCTCTTGTTGTAGAGATTAATGTTCTGAGTAGTTGCTGAAAGTTCTTCCTGAATTTTCTGTTTCTGTTCGAAAAGTTTGTCATATTCTTCAGTAGCTTTTGATGCGGAAACATTCATGTTTTCATTTCCATTAGCACCGAACATCATTATTGTGTTCTTTTCATAGTTTGCGATTGAGGCATTTACTGAAGCAAGATTATCAATGCAGACATTTTTGCGCCTTTCAAGTGTCTCTACTCTGAATAAATAGTATGTGAGTAATGAATCTTTATCTTTTGAAATCGTATTGACAGTTACATATGAAGACATTCTGTCAAGATCAATTTTTCTTACTGTTGCGATAGTCTCATTAAGATCCGCAAAAGTATATCCGGTTTCAGAAGAACGGAAACGAGCAGCATCTTCTGTCTCAGCAACCTGATTTACATAGTTTGAAAGTTTGGTAAGTGTGCTGTCAAAAACATCAATTGCTTCTGCATAGTCATAATCCTTATAGTCAAGAGTTGAAAGTGAACTTCCGAGTGACTTGTTGTATCCGTAGGCTTCGATAAAGTACTCGCTGTATCCTTCAAGCATTGTATTGAGAAGGGCAGCAGCCTGTGTGCTTGAAAGTCCTGTAGGTGCATAATCGAAGTATACTTTATACTGTGTCGGATGTGCTGAATTATTTGTGTTAAGAATCTGATCTATGGCAGAAATGGAGTTGTTTGTATTGGCATCAAATATATTTTTATAAGCGGTAAGCTTTTCAAGAGCATCCTTTGGTTTGATACTTTCAAAAGAAATATTTTTTCTTACGTTTTCAAGCATCTTTGATTCAAGGTTGAGTTCAGAAAGAGCTTTTTCAATAATCTGAGGACTCTTGAGAGTGTTGATGTTGAATTCATTTCCGTTAGGATCAAGACCCTTTTCAACGCCGTCATATGTAAAGCTTACAAGAGAAACCATCTTCTTGTAGCTGTCCTGCTTTGCGAGGGCTGTTGCTACCAGAGCAAGTATGGAAGCAATAATAGTAGCGGATAACCACAAAGCAAAGAATCTCTTGAGGTTTTTGAGTATTCCTACTATAGAGATACTGATTTGTTCTTCCTCATGTTCCTCCTGGGCGTTTTTTAGAGTAACATTAAGGAATTTTTCATTAAGATTGTCCATTTTTTCTCCTTAATTCATTAATTATTAACCAAATGTGTTCTGCCTTCTGCACAGAACACTTTTATTATATCATAAATTATAAAATTTGTAAAGCTGGAAATAAACAAAAAAATCTGGATAAAGGATGTGTTGACATTTCTCTGTTGTTTTGTTATCATGATGATATGAAAAATGGAAATCAGAGAGGATGTTTTTTATGAAGGATAATAAAACAAATGTCATGCGTATACTGGATAAGGAAAAAATTTCGTATGTACCGCATTTTTATGAGCCAGACGGACAGATTGACGGAATGCATACAGCTCAGATACTCGGGATTCCGTTTGAATGCTGTTTTAAGACGCTTGTAACATATTTTAAAAAATCAGACGGAAAAACGGAGCACTATGTATTCTGCATTCCTGTAGATGCAGAACTTGATCTCAAAGCTGCGGCAAGAGCTGCAGGAGTAAAGTCAGTGGAAATGCTTGCAGTTAAGGATTTGCTTAAGACAACAGGATATATACGTGGCGGATGCTCACCTGTAGGTATGAAAAAACAGTTTAAAACATTTATTGATGAAAGTGCACTGAATTCTGAAAAAATATATGTGAGTGGTGGTAAAATCGGTGCTCAGGTTGAACTTCCTCCGGATAAGCTTGCGGGACTTACAGGGGCGGAATTTGTGAAAATTACTGTTTGAATTCTTTTTGTCATTGTTTTGGTGTTGTCAGAAAGAAAACAGATATTGAAAAAAATAATGCTGAAAATATATGATTCTATTGATTTATTGGACTTAAAATGATATAATTGTTGTGGGTGACTGATTTACATAAAAGAAGTTACTTCAGTTGATTAAACACAAACATGGGGGTAAAAAATTATGCAGTATGAAGTAAGAAACACACCGCTTCCGGTACTGATCTGCAAACTTGATCAGGGAGAATCCATCGAATGTCAGAAGGGTGCAATGTCATGGATGACACCGTCAATGGAAATGAAAACAGGACTTGGCTCAGGCGGAAACGGTTTATTAGGAGCTCTTGGCAAGATGGCAAAGAGTGCAGTTACCGGAGAATCAATTTTCAGAAATACATATTCCGCAACAGGCGGAAGCGGAGAGATTGCATTTGCATCATCCTTCCCGGGAGATATTATCTGCTTTAACACAAGTGAAAACGCTATTGTTGCTCAGAAGTCCGCTTATCTTGCAAATACAATCGGGGTAAATATGGACATCTTCTTCCAGAAGAAAGTTGGTGCCGGTTTCTTCGGCGGTGAAGGTTTCATTATGCAGAAGTTTTCAGGCAAGGGTATGGTTTTCCTTGAGATTAACGGAAGTGTTGTCGAATATGATCTTGCGCCTGGTCAGTCTATGCTTATTGATACAGGTTATCTTGCTGCTATGGAAGCTACATGTTCAATTGACATTGAAACCGTAAAGGGGATTGGTAATGCACTTCTTGGCGGCGAAGGCTTTTTCAACACAAAGGTTACCGGACCTGGTAAGATATGGCTTCAGACTATGCCGGCTAATATTCTCGCAAGCGCTGTTCAGCCTTATATTGTCACAGGTAATAAATAATCGGATATAACAGAAAGTCCTGCTTTTAAAAGCGGGATTTTTTGTTATCGTTGAATAATTACTGAAAATATGATATAATGAGTTCATGTAATAACGAACAGTTCTTAAAAGAAAGAAGAAAGCTTATATGAACATACATGACTTTGAAGAACAGATAAGTCCTGAGATTATAAAGAAGGCACGGAAACTGGCAGAGAGAAACATGACTACGACTTTGAATGTTTACACGGACGGTACTTATGAGTGCTGGCTGCGTGACAGCGGAGCGGGTTACTATTACGGGAATCATGTTGAGGTTGTTTTAAGTGATTCTGGTGAGCTTGAATATTCGCGCTGTGACCGCTTATGCAGGGATGAATACTGCGTTCATAAATCTGCATTAATGATTATTGTAAAAGAACGTTTTGACAGAGATCTTGCCAGGAGACGTGATGAAATTCTGTCAGAGCTTATTGACGGATACTGTGATGAAGAAACAGAACCGGAGGAAAGCAGGAAACCGGAGAGTATAAGAGTGGTGCCGGTGCTTAGTACTGACAAAAGCGGTCTGATAAAATGCTCACTTAAAACCGGTGCAGAAAAACTGTATTCTGTTTCCGATGTTGCAGATCTTAAGACTGCGTATGAAACAGGAAGTGTTCGTAACTACGGAAAAAATTTTTCATACCGCCATACTTATAATCTTCTTGATGAGCAAAGCAGAAAACTTATGGACATGGTCTATTATTTCTATTCATCTTCATCTGACCGCCTGACAAAGGGTACTAAAAAGGACGATACAAAGCGCTCTGTTGCTATAAGGGGAAAGCGAATAGACAGCTTTTTTGAACTATACAAAGAACAGTATATAAGCTATAACGGCAAGGATTACCTTGTAAGTTTTCAGAACCCGGAGATTTTTTTTGAAGTTTCAGAGGACAGCAGTGCCAAAGGCTATAACATCAGGCTGAATCCTCTCAGATATACTTACTATGGTCATGGCAGCAGAGCCTGTTTTATAGATGATGAAAACCGGATTTTCTACATTACTTCAACCGGTTTCTGCCGTTCAGTGATAAAGCTTCTTGAATGCTGTATAATAAATAACAGTGTTCATATAACCGGAAAGCGTATGTCTGCATTTTACAGTGCTGTACTCAGACCTGTAAGCCGGTACGCCAGAGTCAGAGGCATCGAAATGCTGGAGGATTTTGTTCCGCCTGAACTTGAGGCTAAACTGTTCATTGATACGTTAAATGACGGTGTTTGTGCACGAATGGACTTTGTCTATGGCGACAGAACATTTACCGGTTTCTATGATCAGAGTAAAAATCCTTTCTGTGACTATCCGGCAGAAAAGGCAGCACGAAATGTTTTTTCACGTTATTTTTCCGATGAATCTTCTGAAAGTCCGGGAACATTTGTTCTGCACGGCGATGATGAGCTTTACAGTCTTTTGTCATCAGGTCTTCCGGAATTTGAGAAAGTAATGGATGTGTATGTCAGTGATGCTTTCAAAAAGATTGGTATAAGGCAGCCGGTACGTCCTGCCATAGGTATTCGACCTTCCGGAAATCTTCTTGAACTGGAGATTACAGCGGATGGTTACACTATGGATGAACTTGTGGGAATGCTTAAAAGCTACAGAAAGGGTGCACGTTATCACAGACTTAAGGACGGTTCATTTGCACTGCTCGGTGATTCGGTTACTGAACTTGCAGATGTGACGGAGAGTCTTAATATCAGTGACAAGGCGCTTCTGAAAAACAAGCTTTCCGTGCCGAAGTACCGTATGATGTATCTTGACGGACTCAAGAAAAACTGTGACAATATCAGGATAAACAGAAGTACTGAATTTAAAAAGGCTGTCAGCAGTTTTGGACTTATGGTTGAGGATTCAGAAAATCTTTCTGTCCCGAAGAGCCTTGAAAATACTATGCGTGAATATCAGAAATACGGTTTCCGGTGGATGAAGACAATATCATGTTATGGTTTCGGTGGCGTTCTTGCTGATGATATGGGTCTTGGAAAGACAATTCAGGCTATTTCGCTTATGCTGAGTGAAAAACAGAATTCTGAAAACCACAAACCGAATCTTGTTATATGTCCGGCATCCCTTACTCTGAACTGGGAAAATGAAATAAAGCGCTTCGCACCGGAACTGGATACTCTTGCAGTTACAGGAACTATTGCTGAGAGAGATGTCCTGATTTCAGAAGCGGAAAAATATGATGTAGTAATAACACCATATTCTCTTATTACACGTGATATTGACAAGTACGAAAATATAGATTTTCATATTCAGTTTATTGATGAGGCGCAGTATATAAAAAATCAGAATACACAGGCAGCGAGGGCAGTAAAGGCAATAAAGGCTGATACAAGATTTGCCCTTACAGGTACACCGGTTGAGAACAGCCTTGCAGAGCTCTGGAGTATATTTGACTATATCATGCCGGATTATCTCTATGGTTATACATATTTCAAGAAGAATTTTGAGGCGCCGATTACTGCGAAAAAAGAGGAAAAAGTAGTAAAGGCTCTTCAGAAAATCATTTCTCCGTTTGTGCTCAGACGTATGAAGAAGGAGGTTCTTAAGGAACTTCCGGACAAGATGGAAACGGTTATGTATGCAGGTATGGGCGAGGAGCAGAGCAGTCTCTATTCTGCAAACGTTGCGGATGTTAAGGAAACTCTTAAAAAGGAAATCAAGGACGGAAGTGACCGTATTAAGATTCTTGCAATGCTTACACGTCTCCGTCAGATTTGCTGTGATCCGTCGCTTGTCTATGACAATTACAACGGAGGCAGCGCCAAGCTTGAACAGTGCATGGAGCTGGTTTCAAACTGCATTACTTCCGGTCATAAGATTCTGCTCTTTTCACAGTTTACTTCTATGCTGGATATAATTTCAGAAAGACTTGAAAGGGAAGGAATCAGCTTTTATACCATTACCGGAAAAACAAAACCTGCTGAACGAATAAGGCTTGTCAGTCAGTTTAACGAAGATGATACGAATGTTTTTCTGATTTCTCTGAAAGCAGGTGGTACCGGTCTTAATCTGACGGGTGCGGATATTGTAATTCACTACGATCCGTGGTGGAATCTTTCAGCCGAAAATCAGGCTTCTGACCGTGCATACAGAATCGGGCAGAAGAGAAATGTACAGATATACAAGCTTATCACAAGCAGGACTATTGAGGAGAAGATTATCAGGTTGCAGGAGAAGAAGGCGGAGCTTTATGATATTGCCGTGAACGGTGAAGGCGATATTATGAAGATGAGTGCGGATGATATTTTGAGTATACTTGAGTAAAAAATCAGCCAGTCAAAATGACTGGCTGATTTTTTATGAACCGGTTCCGCTGTATCTTGATGCGCCGAACATCCAGAGTTTGTAGCTGAGGAAGAAGAAAAATGCTCCGAACATCGGGGAGAGCCATGAGAGGAGCGGGACTTCGTCCGGTCTCAGAATTACAAGACTCGGGTAGTAGGCGATAAATGCGATAGGCATTATGAAAGTAAAAATAAAGCGGAAAACCGGACTGAAGATTGTAATAGGATACCTTGCATAGTCCTTGAATCTGAAAACGAAATCAAGTATGTAGAATGAATTCTGTATCCAGAAACATGCTGCGGAGGCGGCGTTCTGGAGGGCAATCATAACAAGTGATGCTGTCAGCAAGAAAATGATGACTTTGAGTATCATAAGAGGTGTAACTGCCAGACCGATTTTGCTCCATGAATAGCAGAGAGTGCCTATGCCGAACGCAAGCTGTCCCAGTCCCTTTATGTCAAATACCTCCGACTGATAATAGAAAAATATATTTATCGGACGGAAACAGTATTTAATGAAGTCACCGGAGTAAACATACATTCGCAGGCTCCAGTTGTTATCAAAAAAGCACTGAACCGGTGTCAGTGAAATAAGTGAAAATCCGTACAGGAAGAGCATTTCATAATATCCCCATCCGTTTACAGAGGGGAAGTTTTTGAATAGAATCCAGAAGCTGACAAATCCCGAGATATTGGTGAATATCATACCGATAGTGGAAATGATAAAGTCAGCCCTGTAGCTCATTTTACTCTTCAGGTCCTGAGCGAGAATTTTTCCGTATATGCGAAGATAGAAACCTAAACCTTTGTTTTTCATGATTAACCTCCGTTCACTGTAATCTGGCGGAGTGATGTTTTCCAGAAGAGTTTGCTTATAACGACAGTTGCGATGCACCAGAAAAGCTGTGTACCGAGTATGGTGCCTGCTGATTTAATATCAGGTTCACCGTTGAGAAGAATGGTAAGAGGTGCATTGTATATTGACTGGAAGGGCAGATATGAAACAATGGTTTTAAGCGGTTCCGGGAAGAATGCAATCGGTATTGTCGCACCGGAGAGCAGGAGAACGATAACCTGTTTCATGATATTTATTCCCCATGTTGATTCTGTAAAGAGACATATTGTTCCTGTGAAAAAATCAATATTGTAGTTGATAATTATAGCCAGTACCACGGAAACAATAAACAGAATTATATTTATTCCGAAGTGTATTGCACCGTGTGTTAATACAGAAACAATTATAAATGTTGGAAGAAATGTGAACAGAAAATTTATTACGAATGCCCCTGATGATGACCAGAAAAGAAAATTTCTGTATTCCATGGGTTTGAGCAGATCGAGTACTATTCTGCCGTCCTGTATGTTTCTGCCCATTTCAAATACCGTGTACATTTCCATGAATCCGAAAAGTGCAGTTGCAAGTACAAGGTATATGAGTGTATCTGTAAATGTCATTCCGTTTACAATATCCTGTCCGGAAGAGGCATATATTGATTTCCAGAGAAAATACACCACAATGAGGTAGAGAATATTTCCGGCAACCATAACTGCTGCGGAGGCTCTGAACTGAAGTCCTTCAATTATACCTGCGCGTGTCAGTGTAAAGTATTTCTTCAGATTCATTGCACACCCTCCTCGTAAATCTTCTTGATTACATCCTCAGAGGAGATTTCTTCAAGTTTCATATCACGTATGCTGTGATTTTTCTGGAGCCCGGCAAGGACGTCCATAATACCTGATTTGTCCTCATCAACAAGGACTGATATCCATTCTTCATCTGAAGTAACACTGAAATCAGGGAGTTCCTTCTGAATTATTTCCTTCTGCTCCTTAAGATTACCGTCAGCACGGATTTTCAGTGTTCTGTATGAGCCAAAGAATTTTTTCAGGTGTTCGATATCATTGTCGTAGAGCATTTTTCCCTTGTCGATGATAACAATTCTCTGGCAGAGCGCGTCAACGTCGCCCATATCGTGCGTGGTGAGAATGATAGTCGTATTTTTCTCTTTGTTAAGAGCCTGGATAAGAGTTCTGATTTTCGATTTCATAGATACATCAAGTCCGATTGTAGGCTCATCAAGAAAAACTATCTTTGGATTGTGCAGGAAGGCTGCAAGTATATCGCTGAGGGTTCTCTGACCAAGAGACATCTGACGTACCGGTTTGTGCAGCAGTGGTTCAATGTCAACAAGGGACTTGTACAGATCAAGCATGCTGTTGTAGTCCTTGTCGCTTATCTGGTAGATGTCCTTGAGTATTCTGAAGGATTCTACAAGAGGCAGAGCCCACCAGAGCTGAGTTCTCTGACCGAAGACAACCCCGATGTCCTGGGCGTTTTTTGTTCTGTTTTTATACGGGATATTTCCGTTTACAAGAATATTGCCGGAAGTAGGCTCAAGTACGCCGGTCATCATTTTTATTGTAGTTGATTTTCCGGCACCGTTAGGACCAAGGTAACCGACAATCTCACCCTGTTCAATATTCATGGAAATATTATCAACGGCGCGCACGATTTTATAGTCTCTTGAAAACAGGTCTTTGATACTTCCTTTAAGACCTTCTCTGCGGTTAAGTACCTTGAATTCTTTTGTTATGTTCTGAATTTCAATAGCGTTCTGCATATGTATCTCACTTTCCCTTAGTAAAAAAATTTCAGCATATTAATAATACGAAATAAAAGCCGAAAAGGTTACAAAAAAATATTATTTCTGATTTTTATTTCTTTTTCGGAGTAATTATTATACTACTGATTTGGGAAAATGTCAATGATGGGAAGGAGCAGGAACAAAAGAACAAAAGATATTACCTTGTTTTTTCTTCGTGAGTGTGGTATAATATCTAAAATTAACATTTTCGTAATATGATAAGGGGATTATAATAAATGAGCAATGTGACCCTCAGCAAAATAATCTGCAAAAATGAAGAAGAAGCTAACAGAACTGCTGCAAATGTAATGCTGACGACCTTTGTGTTATTTACTTTGATTTACATTCTGAATGTACTTGGAATATTTGTAATTGATAAGCCTGTAATGACGGCGGCTTACCTTATCGGTGCGGTGTTTCTTCTTCTTCCTGCGTTTCTCAACGGGCTGTGCGGAACATCGGCTAAGTGTCTGAAGTATCTCTATGTATTGTTTGCTGACCTGTTTTTGCTGGTGATAACTTCCACACTTACATACCATGTTGTTGTAATATATGCATACCCCATTGCCATTGCAGGATTGTATTTTTCACAAAAGCTCACCAAGATTTCAACAGCTGTAACACTGGCAGTAACTGTTTCAGGACAGTTTATTGCTTTTTTTACAGGAAGGAATAATGATAAGAATTTTCTGACTTTAGACAGACTTTTGTTGTTCAGCGTTCTGCCAAGATTTCTGACACTTCTGAGCCTTGCTGCATTGTTTTTGCTGCTTACCAAAAGAACATCGAAGCTTCTGAGTGAGGACGCAGATAATTACGAGCATCTTGTTTGCCACAATCAGGAAATGATATGCGGATTTGCAACTATTGTGGAAAATCGGGACGAAAATACAGGCGGACATATTAAGAGGACAAGTGTTTATGCTGAGCTTCTTGCCAGGGAGCTTCAGCAGAGGGGCAAGTACACCGATATACTGACTGATGAGTTTATAGAGTGTCTTGCAACGGTGGCGCCGCTGCATGATATCGGAAAAGTTGCAGTGCCTGACAACATTCTCTGCAAGCCGGGAAAGCTTACCGATGAGGAATTTGAAATTATGAAATCCCATTCGGTAAAGGGAGGAAAGATAATCAGGGAAGTATTTATCCATTCCTATGATGAATATTACAGGGAAATGGCATATGATGTTGCACGATATCATCACGAAAAATGGAACGGCAAAGGGTATCCTGAGGGGCTTTCCGGAAATGACATCCCGCTTGCTGCAAGGATAATGTCAGTGGCAGATGTGTTTGACGCTGTTTCTGAAAAGCGCTGCTATCGTGACGCAATGCCTATGGAAAAATGCTTTGAGATTATTTCCGAGGGCAGCGGCAGAGATTTTGATCCTATTCTTGCAGAGGCTTTTCTGAATATCAGAGAGATTGTTATAGAGGCAAGAGAAAATTCTATGGTTATTGTAAATAACTCTGCAGGAAAAGTTGAAGAATTAAGTAAAAAAGACTGACGTAAATCAAAGAAAAAACATTTATACGGATTAAGATGAAAACCGAAGAAAAGGAGATTAATATGAAAACTAAAAAAATAATTGTATTGGTATGTGCTCTTTCAATGATGGCAGTGGCGATGGCAGTGGCTGTATTGCAAAATACTGGCTATGACTTATCTGAATTATTTAATAATGCAAATGAGCCGGTAACAACTGACGAAGCGACAACAGATGATGTTAAAAACTGTTTATCCCTTAGCAGACTTGTCGAAGGAAAACCGGGCGAACGTGTTAAGGTTGATTTGGTTCTAAGTGGATTTGAAGGAAAGTGTGTTGACACTATATTTCTTAGAATATTAAATAATACAGACCTTACTTTTGAGTCGATATCCGGAGACCTGAGTATTGAATATTTAGAAAGGGACGGGATTATTAATTTTATTTTCACATCTGGGATACTACATGAAATTAAAGATAATGAAGTGGTTTTATCATTTTATTTTACGATACCAGAAGATGCGAAACCTGGAACTATATACGATCTCGAATGGGCTGATATATCGGATTACGATTTTTGTTTTTTGAATTCCGTTAATTCACCTGAATCTTATTCTTGTAATTTTGTGGACGGTTCTGTAAAAGTTGTTGATTAAATACCTGAGGTTACAACAACTGCAGCAGCAACAACGACCATGCCGGTAACGACAACTCCCTGCTTATTACCTGAAACAGTTTCAGGTGACGTAAATGATGATGGAATTGTATCAGCAGCCGATTTCCTGAAACTTGTTCAGTATATAATTAATCCTGAAAAACAGATTTGCTCAAAAACTTTAGATATGAACGGTGACGGAAAAATCGACTTAGCTGACGCAGTTGAACTTAAGATACTTTTTCTTGGGTAAATTTCATTATTATTTCATACGGCGGCATAATAGTATTATAATGATACTGATGGTATTTTTCAAAAGTTATAGTGAACGAAAAAAATATTTTTTTCGTTCACTATTAGCCGATATGCACGGAGTGACCGCAGGGAACGGATGTGCAAGGCAAT
>JAUNJJ010000120.1 GCA_030533325.1 Oscillospiraceae bacterium | reverse complement strand
TATTTGCTATGCCCTTTATTTCTTGGTTGTCTTCTACTTATTTGTTTCAAACTTTTTTCCTCCTTTCTTTTGTTTGTAGCTTCATTATAGGATATGTTTTGGCGGAATGCATGCCAAATTATTACAAGATATAGACAAATATTGCAGCATTTTTTGAGGAAATAAGAAAGACAAAGAAAAGGGGTGGTGGGATGCATTTAACAGTAAAAAAAACCAGAGATGATATTTATAGGGTGTCAAAAACTGCAAAACATGTGTCGCCGCATTTGCATAATGCATTAGAGATTGTGCATGTAAGGGAGGGGACACTGGAATTAGGGGTCGGACAAGAACTGTATCATATGGAAAAAGACGATTTAGGATTTGTTTTTTCGGATATTATTCATCATTATCAGGTGTTTGATGATGGAAATAATGAGGTGGATTATATATTGGTTCCCCCATCGTATGCAGCCTTGTTTGCAGAGGAAATACAAAAGTATGCTCCTGAATATCCGGTCATAAAAGCAGAAAACATAGAATCGGAAGTGTATCATGCTATTGATTCCATTATGAAAACAAATGAATCAGAATCAATGGTCGTGCAGGCATATATTCAAATTATATTGGCTAGATGCATAAAAAAGATGAACCTGATAGATAAAAGTAGCGTAGGTAGTGATGACTTAATTTATCGTACGGTGGCATTTGTTTCTGCAAATTTCAGAAAACCGTTTTCACTTGAAGACATGGCAAGAGAACTTGGTGTGAGTAAGTATGTTGTTTCGAGAATTTTTTCAAAAACATTCCATTGTAATTTTAACCAGTATCTAAATGATGCAAGAATTGGATATGCGATTGGACGCTTGGAAAATACAAATGACACTATAACGGATATTTATTTAGATAGTGGTTTTAAGAGCCAAAGAACATTTAATAGAGTATTCAAAGAAAGATATAAAAGTTCTCCGAGTGAATATAGGCAAAGGAGAAGGAGTGGTAATTAGCAAGTTATTATTTAGGTACAAATAAGAATTTGACTTGTGGATTGGCATTGCAGCAGGGATTGGAACATATAGCCGGATTTGATGCCAGTACAATGAAATTTCGAGCCAATACCGTGGAGTTGTATTTTGAAACAGAAGATTTTGGTGGGTTTATGCAGTTGTTAGATTCTTATCCCCAGGTGGAAAGACTTCATGAGCCGAAAACGTTTTCCTGGCTTCAAAGAGGAATTCATATATTTGACCCGGATGGACATTTGATAGAGGTTTCGGAGAGTATGTATTCCGTTTCCTGTAAGCAGTTTAAAGAAGGTAAAGCCATAGAGGAAACAGCAAAATTAGTTCAACATCCGATTGAGGTGGTCAGAGATTGGTATGACCAGTATCAAAAGCAGCTGATAAGTGTCTGTGGCACGGATTGTAGTGCGTGTTATTGCTTTGAAAAAATGTGTAATGATTGCTATTCGTGAGAGGGAAAAGTATTTCATACACTGGAAGGAAAATCTTGTCCGATTTATGACTGTGTCAGAAATAATAGGTGTATGCAAAATTGTGGTGAATGTGGGAAGTGCCTTGTAAGATATGGTTTGATATCAGAGATCCGAAGTTTTTAGATGAAGAATTTAATGAAAATATAGCAATGAGAGTACAGGCATTGAAAAAGGAATAGGTGTTTATGTCAAAGAATAAAGAACTGGCAGATTACATAATGGACCAACTATCTGATTTAGGAAATGTACGAAACATTCCTATGATGGGTGGATATATTTTTTATTATAAAGAACGGATATTTGGTGGGATTTACGGCAATGGCTTTTTGGTAAAGATTACAGAGGCCAGTAAGAAATTTATGCCGGACAGTGAACCGGAACCACCATATGAAGGTGCAAAACTTATGTTGCCGGTAACTATTTTGGATGATAGAACTGCATTGCAGAATATGGTGGAAGAAATGTACCCGGAACTTCCAGAGAGAAAACCAAAAAGATAAAAGTATAAATTGTGGGAAGTCACTCAGTTTACGATGATGTAAAGTGGGTGATTTTTTATTTCCCGATAGAATTGTAGAATTATTCGTGGTATAATATCTTAAAAGCGAAATGTTGGAGGTTTTTATGAGTTATATAAGAATGTATAGAGAAAAATTTATAGAATCGACAGAATTGGAATATTTATATACACATCATACACTTATGTTTGTTGATTATATAGAGCATATTGGAATGGGAGACAAAACGGTAGAGATAAAAAGTGAGCATTTAAAAGGCTCTGTCCAGTACTATAACGAAAAAGGTGCAATTCAAACCGTAAGTACTATGAACAATCATTTAAATGCAATAAAAAAGTTTTTTGGATTTCTTTTTAAGGAAGGGATGGCAACCAATATTTTTAATCAAATTCCGGATTATGATATGTTTAAACAGAATATAGTTGAAGAGTGTAATTTGAAGCCGGCAAGTGAAAGAGGATACTTTGAATCGGATCAGATAAAAGAATTATTGGATTACTTTAATAGCAAGTCTACAAAATATAGTAACATGACTATGATGGGGTTTTTCTTTAAGATTACCCTTTTGGCACCGACAAAGAGAAAAGTAATAGCTAGTTTAAAGGTTAGTGATTTTTCAGAAGGATTTGATTCTGTAACTGTTAATGGATTTGAGATAAAATTACCAAGAGCATTAAGTTTGGATATTAAGAATGAATTAGCACAAATAAATAGAGATATTCAAAAAGATGATTTGTTTTTCGAATTATTTTGTGGATGCAAATATTCAGAAAATGTATTTAATACTCCTTTTTATTATGCGTTAAAGGAAATAGGGTATGATGTACCAAAAGATAAAGATACATTTTCTGTAGAATGCATTAGAAATACGGCGATAGTTGATTTAGCAATTAATGGTGTAAATCCTTATCTTATATCACGATTATCCGGGTTAAGTTTAGGTGGATTGGATAATTTGTTAACCAAGTTTGAGGTCGATATAGATGAAAAGGGGGATATAAATAGAATTCTTAATCAGGAGATAAGCAAATTCCAGTTTTATCAGGATATATAACATTATAAAAAAGAGTAGATTTTATCAGTGATATTTTCAGATAACGAGGTGACAAAATGTATATAGAAAAACTTACTATAAAAAACTTCAGAGCCTTTGATGAGGATGGGATTACTTTACAATTTAATAAAGGTGTAAATGCAATTATCGGTGAAAATAATTCCGGAAAATCCGCTGTCATGGATGCTATCAGAATTGCATTTTCTACCGTAACATATAAGAAAGACATTTTTTTTACCAGAGCTGATTTTCACGTTAGTGAAGATGGAAATGCAGCTGATTTTGCATTGTTTGATATTTATTTGGAAGAAGTACCAACAAGATTAGTAGAAATATGGAATCCTGAAAGTGAGGGTGGACAAGGTGGAGAATTTCATATTCGTTTTGAAAGAGTGATTGCTACTAATGGTATAGAAAAAGTGAGAGCAATACATTGGGGAATCGGAACAGAGGGAAACCCACTGTCATCAGACACTTTCGATGCAATGGATGTAATGTTTTTGGGTGCATTAAGAGATTCTGAGAGTGAAATGAAACCAGCTAGAAATAGTAAATTAGCTCAATTATTAAGAAGTTTGGTGCCAGATGAAGGCACACGAGCAGAATTAGTGGACATACTAAATAGTGCAAATAATACCCTATTAGAAAAAGAAGAACTAAAAAAGACCAGAAAAACAATTAATGATAATTTAGCTCGTATAGAACAAGATTTTCTGAGCCAGCATGTTGATATAGGGTTAATAGAGCCAAGATTCGATTCAATTGCCTCATCGATAAGAGCTTGGGTAAAACCTAAATGGGTATTAGTTTCAATAAGTGATGGTGAGTATTCGAGAGCCCAGCAATATGCAAGAGAACATGAAGATAATAGAAAAATACAACAAAACGAAAATGGGATATATTTTGAAACGTCTATTTTAGAAAATGTTGAAGATATGGCTCCGGAATTAGTAACAAGAATAAATGAGATCGCAAGCAGTTCATTTGAATTATATCAGAATGGATTAGGATACAATAATCTTTTATTCATGTCGGCGGTGCTTGGTGATATGGCAATTGAACGAGGTGGAGTGTATCAACATTTGCTTTTAATTGAAGAGCCGGAAGCACATTTACATCCGCAATTACAGGAATTAGTACATACTTTTTTGTCTGATACAAATCAAGGAGATGCAAATATACAAATTATTTTCACTTCGCATTCACCAACATTGGCATCAAAGGTGGATATAGGTAATATTAATTTGATTTATGAAAATGCACACAAAAAATATTGTTTACCATTTTCAGAAGCAAATTTAACAGATGCTAATAAAGAATATTTGCAGAAATATTTGGATGTAACAAAATCTCAAATGTTTTTTGCCAAAGGTATTATATTTGTAGAAGGCATAAGTGAAGCAATTTTATTGCCGGAGATTGCAAAAATACTGGACAGACCATTAGAAAAATATGCAGTTGAGCTTGTGAATGTGGATAGTGTTGCGTTTAGTCCTTTTGTTAATTTATTTTCTTCGCAGAGTGTACAAACCTGTTTTTCAAAGGTTGCAATTGTGACAGATGATGATAGATGTACCAAGAAGAGTGAAACTAATTATATCAATAAGGACTTTGATTATGATGATGTAAATAGTGATATATCGGACAAATTATTGAGCGGGACACCATCGGAGCGCTGCAATGAACTTGAAACATCGTGTAGAGCTGTGGGTATCAATGTATTTAAGGCAACAAAAACATTAGAATATGCCTTGTGTTGTGATGAAAATAACATTGAATATTTTATAGAAGCTATAAAAAGTGAGTATTCACAGTTGGGACCTGCGTTGGAACAAAAGGTAAACAGTTTGCATGATATGAATGAAAAAGCAGCTTGTGTATGGCTATTTATACGAGCAAGAGACAAATGCAAAGGAGCGATTGCACAGTATATAAGTCAGATAATCAAGAAACAGTGTGAAATGAGAAAAAGGGGTGAAAATATCGAGAAAGAATTTGTTATCCCTGATTATTTGAAAGAAGCAGTGTATTGTGTGACGGAAAGGTAGATATGGAAGAGTTAACACGTGAGCAATTATCGTTTTTGGAAGCTGAAGGTAGAGTTATTGTAAGAGCCTGTCCAGGTAGTGGGAAAACATATTCTGTAGCGACTAAGTTATTGTCTTATTTGGATAACTGGGATAGATATCATCAAGGAGTTGCAGTTTTGTCATTCACAAATGTTGCTAGTGAAGAAATCTACAAAAAAGCATTGTTGCTGAACAAGGGAATTGGTAAACTGGATTATCCGCATTATATTGGGACGGTTGATAGTTTTATTAATGAATTTATTGTTTTAAGATATGGCTATTTGAAGACACATGACAAAGTAAGACCAATAATTGCTTTGAGCGACAATTGGAAACTACCTTATAGGTATTGGAGAACAGAATGCTATAGAAAAGGGTGCGTAGACAATATAGAGAAATTTCAGTGTGGAATTGATAATAAGTTTTATAAAGAAAAAGAAGTTGTTGATTGTGAATTACATGGGAAGAGCCGACTTCTTCCGTGCCAGCAATATAAAGAGATGCTTACAAAGAAAAATATTATATTCCAAAATGAGGTTGCATCCTTTGCATATAGGTTGCTGAATGAATATCCAATGATAGCAACAGCAATCGTTGAACGTTTTCCGGTCATTATTATTGATGAGGCTCAAGATACATCAGAGGAACAGATGGCTGTATTTGATTTGCTCACAGAAGCAGGTATAAAATCAATATTTTTAGTGGGTGATCCGGATCAAGCTATATATGAATGGAGAAATGCAAGCCCAGAGTGTTTTAAAAAGAAAATTGGTGCAGAGTCATGGGATTGTATTGAGCTAACGGGAAATTTTCGCAGTTCACAGCATATTTGTAATGCAACGTCTTGGTTCTCGGCAACGTTGCAAGGACAAAGAACAAACGAAGCGGTGGGAGATTATAAAGATGAAAGTCAAAAACCTATACTACTTTTGACGAATGGAAATACAGAGACAGAGGTAATAGATTTTTTTCTTGAAAAATGTCGTAGTATGGAGATAGAAATCAAATCAGATAAGGTGGCTGTTCTTACAAGAGGGAGAATTCATTCAGATACAGATATTAAGGACTTGTGGAAAAGTAAGGAAATGGAGCTGATTGCAAAAGCTGCATATGAATGGAAATGTGGTTCTCGTAAGAAGGCATTCGGTGATATGTCTAAAGCATCGTTTAGAATCCTTATTGGTGAGGAAACAGATGAGTATTTAATGAGTAAAAAAATAAGGGAATATACAGACGAGGATAATTGGAAAGATTTTATAATTGATGTTTTTTGTGGTTTGCCAGATATAGATTTAGGTATTGCAGAATGGGTAAGCCAGATCACAAATCTGTATATTGATGTCTTACAAAAATATAATTTCCAAATTGCAGAGGGGACTAATATAAAAGATATTCTCAAGATAAAAATGAGAGATAAAAGTAATCCAGAGTTTAAGGACATACCATTAAAAAATTATTTTGAAAAGAAAACCAGTGGAGATTATACAAGATCGTCAATTCATGGAGTAAAGGGTGAAACTTATGATGCGGTTTTGATTTATGTAAAAAGTAAGACTGGAAAAACACTTACACCAAAGTTTTTAATGGAGGGTGATTTAGAAGATGAATTAATGAGGATAGCTTATGTTGCAATGACGAGACCGAGACGACTATTAATGATAGCAATGCCAGAAAATAAAAAATTGAAGGAATATAAGCGTTTTCCGGTAGATAAATGGGATTATGAGTATATAGAAACTATATAAAAATGCATTTAAACGAATGGAGAAGAGTATGCTTTCAGAATTGCAAAAAGAAGAAATATTGGAGCTAATATCCCTCAAACAAGAAGGAGCATATTGGGACTTTAAAAAAGAATGGTATGAAGATGGAAAACAGCCGGATTTGTTACATGATATTATTTGTATGGCCAATAATCTAGAGAATCGAGATGCGTATATCATCATAGGAATTGATGAAGAAAATGATTATTGTATTAATGATATGACCAATGCAGAGAATCGAAAATCGACGCAAATGCTAGTGGATTTTGTGAGAAATAAGAAGTTTGCAGGTGGGATTAGACCTCGTGTAATGGTTGAAACAATGCAACTGGAAACAGGCACAATAGATATAATTATAATAAAAAATGGATATTCTACTCCTTATGTTCTAGAAGAGTCGTATCGAGGGGTGAATGCTAACAACATATATACTAGAGTAATGGACAGTAACACGCCTAAAAACAAAACTGCTGAAATTTCACATATTGAATATCTGTGGAAAAAGAGGTTTCGATTATTGATGGCGCCACTTGAACAGGTATTTTATTATTTGTTGAATAAAGAAGAATGGGAAGATGTGCCAGAGGATGGTGCTATAACACGCCAATATTATAAATATTCTCCAGAATATATTATTGAGCATTTTAGGTGTGATGATAGAGATGGGTATGAGTATTATTTGTTCAGCCAGTCGGATAGTAGACCACGTTGGTATAATATTAATGTTAAGTATCATCAGACAACACTATTTTCTGCTATTGGTGCAGGATTAGATGGTGGTAGATATTTTACAAATGTTCCATGCACAGATTTTTTGTTTGATGATTGGCGTCATGAAGGAATTGTTTGCTTTAAATACTATGTAAAAGGAACAAAGGAAATGATTTTACATGATTTCTTTTGTGATTATGATAGTCATGAAGCTATGTATGCAAGAGAACAATTTGAAGAATGTATTTTGATATTTTCATCAAATGAGGAGAAAGAAAATTTTAAAGAGTATGCAGCTACGAAATGGGCAGAAAGACAGAATTATTTGGAGGATGTACGATTACCACATATGGAATTGCCAAGTGCATATCGAGAGGATGCGTTTAAAGAGGAATATGAGAATGCAATTGTACTAAAGAAAATGTTGGACGAGTATAGAATTTATTAACAAAGACACAGAAGGAGATGATGTTATTGAAAAGAAGGGCAGATTTATTAATAGATGGAAAATATAGAAGAATTACTATATGGGATGCATTAGATTGGAAACAGAATCGCCCAGATCTTTGGGAAAAGTATAAAAATAACATTTATAGCATTTGTAAAAAACCGGAAAATAAAGTAAGAATGGTTTTTCAAACTGGGAAAAATGGTATACTCAAGAATAGTTATTTTAGATATTATAATGCCGATTTCGAAAACAAAGGAGAAGGCAGTGAGGAATCATATAGACATGAATTTTTCAAAGAATGTATCTCTAGGATTGAGCGTCTAGAAATAAGGTGGAAGGGCGAGGCTCTAACGATATATCCTGATGAAATATTGCAAGAAGAAACTATTTTTATGGAAGATGGAAGTAGACGAATTGTTGATTTGCTTGTGAGTTTCACGAAAGCGGATCCAGCAATTTATGTTGAAAAATGGGAAGGTCAGCTTGCAATTGAAATAAAAGATACTCATCCGGTAGATAGTAAAAAGATAAGCCAAATGAAACAAAAAGGACTTGCATGTTTAGAATTTACAGTCAGTAAATGGAATGTCAAAGATAATTTTAACAATGCAGAGGATGAAGAGAAGCAAATTATTGAAATTACAGAAAAGTTGGATGGGAAAAATGGTGGATATATTTGGGGTGAACTATTAGTAGATCCAATATCTAGGAAGTATTTTGGCACAAAATTGTATGAAGACGAAAAGAGAGAAAAGGAAAGAGTGATAGCTGAATTGAATCAGGTTAAGCAACTATACGGTCAAGCTATTGATACTAATAAACAGTTAAGGGAACAGATACAATTGCTTCACAGAAATATTGATGCATATAAAAATAAATTATCTGGTTTTGAGGAAAAATTGAGAGTTACAGAGCGGGAAAACGTAGAAATAAAATCAAGTTTTTGGTACAAGTTATTTGGTAAAAAGTAAAATAAAGGATGATATTAATGAGGTTTGCCCCACGATTTAGGGCAAACCTCATTACATATCTTATGCGATTTTTCGAGAATAATCTGTGACATATGTTTGATTGTCAGCTAAATTAATACCAAGGCTTCTTGCTATTTCCAGTTGTTTTTCTGAAGGTTTGTGACCAGAGGGGAGATTTCTTGGATGCCCTGATACAGTGCTGGTTTTACCTAACGAAAACTCAATAATATTTGTAGCCGTAGGTGCTGTTGATTCTAAAGAAGAAAGCTCTTTGTTTGTGCATAAATCCCAGGAAATATTTTCTTTCATTCGGGTAAGTTCATTGGGAGACATTCTTTTATAAATCAGAACTCCAGCTATTGTCGCACCAAGCAATAAAGAAGTAACTATAATTTCCTTCTTGTGGCTTTTGATTTCTTCGAATAGGTTTTTATTTTCAGTGGTTTGAGTAAAGTTTTTGGTAGTTGGCATATGGACCTCCTTTTGACAGATGATTAAAAAAATGCTACAATCCAATCGTACGACAAGGTTGTCGGATAGTCAATAATTATGAATAAAACTAGCTACGACAATATTTGAAATTTGTCGGCAGTGGAGGAATAGATGGCTTATAAAAAGAGTAAAAAGGCACCTTTTGACAAAAACTGTGTAATGGAAGCACTACATCTTAGAGGTTGCAGTATAAGAAAATTAGATGATGCACATGGATTTGGTTGGTCTTCAAAATCGGTTGAAAGAGGATTAAGAGATAGAGAAGTTTCACCAGATCTTTTGGATGCGTTGGGGAAATATCTCAATGTTGAGCCTGATTATTTAGCTGGCAAGTATCATCGAGAATGCGAAAAAGTAAAGGATCCATTTATAAGAGAAATATGGATGAGGGAATTAAAAGCAGAGAAATATCCATACATTTTGAAACAACAGAAAACTAAGATTGAAGGGAAATTCCTATATGATAAGTATGTAGAATATGTTTTGACTATTCATGATATATCTATAGAACAACTTAATAGTATGGAAAAGGAAAAAAGAAGAGATTTCCAAATTGCATTAGAAGAAGTCGTTGCGCCACTTCTTATCAAATATTTTCCACAGAATGCGTTTGGGAGAGATACATGGCCGGATGTCTATAGATTACAAAACGAAATAGAAGATTATGGAATGGATGAGCCAGAATTACCAGAAGATTTTTGGGATGATGACGGTGATAACAAATAAGTAGGAGGTCATGCGTCTCGCAAGCAATACAGCATAACCATACCTACTATAAATCTGCATTGTGTAAAGGGAATTACTTTTTGTATCGCATAATTTTTTCCCAGTTCTCAGGGAACCCCATTTCCTTGAGTAATTGCTCACGAGTAAGATGTGGGCATTGTTTGAGAACCTTATTGATGAGTTTTGTTAAACAGGATTTGAAAGCTTTAAAATCTTCATCACTGGTAAGATAGCGTAAGGCTATCACGACGGCAAATAAGTCCTGTTTTCCATATTGATAGCTTCTGTTTTTCTGAGGAATTTGCAACTTTTTATGTAATAGCGTATCTGGTATTGTCTCATGTATACGGAATGAAAAGAGACGCTCTCCGTGGGCACATACATTTCTGCATCGTGCAATTATTGTAACAAATTGGTGCAACTGCTTTTCTGAAATATTGGTAA
>JAUNJJ010000314.1 GCA_030533325.1 Oscillospiraceae bacterium | reverse complement strand
TACAACACACGCACCGGCAACAACGCAGTCACCGGCTACGTGCAGTCATGTATGGGTGGATGATTACATTGAGCATGTGAGTGACAGAGTTCCATCTTACAGAACAGAGTATCATGATGTATGTAATCAGTGTGGCGCAATTTTAGATGGTGGACTTGCAACAGATCATTTGTATAATAGTGAAGATTGCTGGTCGTACACAACAAATAAGCCTTTTGACGTATTGGATGGATATTGGAATGTAAGTTACGATTGGGTAAAAACACAGAAGTGTACGGTCTGTGGAGAAACAAAGGATGTTTCCGGGCAGTATGTTCGATATAATATTATTGAAACATATGAAAGTTTATAATCTAACCCGCGAATGTTGACATATTATAATACATATATTATAATATGGGTAATTTTTCTTGAGATCTGCTGACAAGCAGATCTCAAGAAAAATTAAGTTTTATCATTAAAATACAAAGGAGAGAACAAAGAGAATTAAGAAACGAAAATGGAAAAAATTTCGGTTCTATATGCTATCAATGTGGATATTTTAAGTTCTTTTGTTACAAAAGATAAATATGATATTCATGTGTATACTCTCTTTTGCAATGAAAATAAATAAAAATGAGAAGAATGAGAAGGATTATACTATTAACATCTCTATAGGGGTGTGTTATGATAGAATTGTAAAATAATGAAAGAGACAGATCGTGTATGCGGTTTGTCTTTTTTTTATGCCATGGGGTACGGGACTTTAGGTTAATTTGGGGAAGTTAGCCTAGATAGAAGTAGCTATAGCGCTACGCGAGTCCTGTAAAAAACAAAAATGAAAAGGGAACCAAAGGTCTATGCCAGTAATGGTATGGGCCTTTTCTGCGTTACTGAGGGGGATTTGCATGGATGAATTCAAAATGAGTGACAATGAGATATTGGCAAAAGCGATTCAGAGTGGTATCATAAATCTTAGCAATGTGACCGAACAACTCGAAATGAAAGAGCGAAAAGAATTAATTGCTGAGCACCTTGATAAATACAAAATATGGATTGGAAAAAATGGAAAATATTATACGTATCTTCCTGATGAGACAAAACCGTATGGCAAAAAAATCGTAAAGCGTAATGATGAAGATGGTATATATAAAGCCATTGTGACTTATTATAAGACGAACATAAATGAGCCTACGGTATATCAAGTGTTTAAAAGTTGGGTAAGCGACAAATACGAATATGGAGAAATAAGCAAGCAAACATACGATAAGTATTTGACTAGTTTTAAAAGATTTTTCCAAAATGAGCATGTGTCTTTTTCCAGTGAAAAAGTTAAGTATGTTACAGAAGAGTCTCTTGAACAATTTATAAAAACTAATATATCGAAACTTGGTTTGGCTCAGAAAGCTTATTCAGATATGAGAACATTGATTTATGGTATTTTCAAATATGCGAAGAAACGCCATTATACTGCAATTAGTATCACAAATTTTATGGGTGATTTGGATCTGCCTAAAAACATGTTTACTAAAAAGGTAATCAAGAAAGAAAATGAGGTGTTTTCAGAGGAAGAAATTCCTAAGATTATCGATTATCTTGAAAAGCAAGGAGATATTCACAGCTTGGGATTATCATTAGCATTTCAGACTGGAGTTCGAGTCGGCGAGTTATCTGCCTTGAAATTTTCAGATGTAAATTCCAAAACAATCCATGGATCAGGTGTGATTAAACATTATTTATCTATCGAGAGAACAGAGATAAAAGTTAAGGATGAGAATGACAAGTGGATTCATCTTGTTCGTGATTATCCTAAAACAGAAGCAGGAGTTCGCAATATAATTATTACTGAAAAGACAGTAAAACTACTTGCTAAAATTCGTTCAATTAATCCGTTTGGTGAATACATGTTTATGT
>JAUNJJ010000313.1 GCA_030533325.1 Oscillospiraceae bacterium | reverse complement strand
AGGAATACACAAGGATAATTGCAGAAGAGATGATGCGAGAGTTTCCGAAAAAAGGTCTGACACAGGAGAAGATCAACATGATCGTGCTTGCAAGTTCTCTTCATGATATCGGAAAAATCGCAATTACGGATAGGATATTGTTAAAACCCGGCAAGTTGACGGATAAAGAGCTGAATTGGAATCCGAAATTCCTGTTTGCAAAATTAACTTCCGATTCAGCATATCTCTTGCAAGATTAAATTCCGGCAAACTAAAATTGCTTTATTTTTCTGGAAGTTAGTATTGCAAAATGTGATATAACTGGAAATTACCTTTCCAAACACATTGTTTTATATTTCAAAAGCTGTTATGCTTTTTTCGAGATGATTTTTCTGGAAAAAGAGCGTACGCTAACCAGAGGTCGAATTTTGCTTCCTTTTTTGCAAGATTAAATTCCACCCCTCTACGGTTCCATATTTGATCCGAATGGCGTCTGCTATTTTATTTTTTCAGCAACAGAGGTGTTAAATTAATCTCGTTAGCGGGAATAAGCTTAATATTAAGCTTTTCAAGTATTTCCCCGCTATTTAAGAAGCTGAACAGCTGGTGTGCGGACTGGTTGTTCAGCTTTTTTCTATTGTATGAATTGATATGGCTCATCATTAGATTAATGTCTTCTTGAACCAGATTATCAAACGATGTACCTTTCGGCAGAATACGGCGTATCATCTCATGTGTTACTTCGCAGCCACCTTTCTGGTCAGAGCGTTGAGGATCACAATAGAATATATGTGTTCTTCGCTCAGCATTTTCGTTAAACTCTACGGCTAGAGGATTTGTAAATTCACTTCCCCGGTCAGTGAGTATGACCTGAAATAAGCTGGTGAATATTTCATGCCCTAACAGTTCATACAGTTGATTAAATATTTCCGTTACTGACTTTGCTGTATTTGTGTCACGAATGAATGCCAGCATTAGGCTACTGTTTCTAAAGTAGATGGTGAGAAGAACCTTACCGCCTTTGCGTCCTTCCACAGAATCCATTTCTACAACTGGAATATCTGGATTGGCTGCAAGATAGGTTTCAAAATCTTCGTAAGTACGTCCAACATGGCACTGCTTATCAACTCTTACAGGCTTCTTGTGAGAACGGGTACGGTAACGGACTTTTCTTGGAAGGTCGACATTGTCAACAGATAAAAGTCCTGCATCAATGTAGTTATAGATGGTCTTTTCATCAAGCATGATATCATCAGCATTATTAACACAGATCATGTGTATCGACTGTCCCTGTTTAACAAGTGGTGAAATAATGCTGTCAATACGTTTCAACTCGGTTGGAGTGATTGCTATTCCCTGACGACTTTCAGAGCGGGTTGATTCGTATTCCTTTTGAGCCTTCTTGGCATCATAAAGATGACGCTCAAGTTTACAACGAAGGCGTGTATCGCAACCGTTGCAAACATACGGAGGTTTCATAAGTTTCTGACAGATCAGTTCAACAAAGTCAGGACAATGCTCATAACAATTTCGGTATGAGCAGCTTTTACACGAGCCATGATATGGGTGTTTGCAAGGTCTACAGGCTTTACCCATATGTGAACAGCTGGTTCTCTTGGCACAGGGATTATAACTCCCTTTACGGACTGGTTGACTATGGTTCTTAATTTCTTTTGAGATAGTAGAAGGATCTTTTCCCAGTTCCTTTCCCATCTCAGTAAAAGATTTCCCTTCTCTAAGGGATATTTCAATAGTAGCTCTATCATCAAGAGTTAAATGAGCGTTCTTTGCCATGGTAATTTCTCCTTGGAAATACGCCATCCGGACTCTGGTGCTGAACTACTAATATATCATATCAGAAGATTTGCAAAAGTAACTTCTGGTAGAAACTTTGCAATACTAAGTTCCAGTTTTGGGCTG
>JAUNJJ010000312.1 GCA_030533325.1 Oscillospiraceae bacterium | reverse complement strand
GAGATAATAGTCAAGCCCGGAACTCATCCCGGCTTGGCTATTATTATTTTGAAGAGGTTAGACTTCCCTCGCACACGGCACTCCCGGGGATGTCCATTTATTGCCACAAAAAAATGCGGTTTTTTGCCGCAAAACAGCTTAAAATCGCATATTTCTGTATAAAAAGCGTCGTATAATTGTTACAAAACGGGTGGCGGATGTTATTTCCTTTTTCCCACTCATGCAATCACGACCAAGGCAAACATGCAGCACATACCGCCGATATCTGCATATAATGCTCTTTTAAACCATGTATATTTATTGACGGCAATCTGTGCATTATATGTTATTTCGTCTGCATAATCCAACTCCATTCTGGACAAATCTTCTTCTCTTTTGATTACGTTTAAATACCTTCGATATACCTCAATCAGATATTTTTCTTTTGTGTATTTTGCAATATGGCTAAATAGTAATAAATTATCTGCATCCGTGTTCGACCGCATCATTCTATTATTATTTCCCCTTTTAGGTTCAAAAGATATCAAAGCCATTCCAGAAGATATGATCAAAATACAATTAACTATGTAGTATAGCAGATTCTTATTCAAGACATCTGCGCTCCCCAACACGGCTGACAAAACGGCGATGTTAAACGCAATCAGAGCTGCATTTTTTGCCTCTGCAAATCCCAGCCAATGATTCACGTTTGAAAAAGTGTTCTCTAATATTGTTGATATTGCTGACTTTCCATCCTCACTATTTTCCATTGATCTCCTCCATTTTTTCAAACGCCAGTCTCAACGTATTTTTGAAATCCTTAACTGTATCTTCGTCAAAGCCATCTACTTCTTCCTTTGAAATCCATCTTACACTAGCATGTTTGGCATTTCCTACAAAACACGCCGCATCATAAGGCTCTATGATTTCAGCTAATGAAATGACTCCTTTATCTTTTCCCTGTTCACTTTCAACCTCATACAGAGCCAGCGGTATTGGTTGCTTATCGTCCCTTCCTGTATCACAAACAACTTTGATTTTCAGTCCAAAATCCTCATAATACTCCTTCTCAATCTGTTCGCTTAATGAAGTTTCTAACGTCCCCTTGGCACAGCCAAACTCCCACTTACTTGGATATTTTTTCCGGCCTCTCGATCGTTTCATTATCAATATTTTCATAGTTGATTTATCATAGCAAACCGCCACACAATGAAGCCGCAAAAAAAATTGTGGTTCCAAAAGAGACCCAGATACTGTTGGCGAATTTTGTGATTCTTCTATTATTCTTTCTATTTTTTTGAATTTTTCACTCAAGTTTTGGTCGAATAGTATTTTATTTAGCGCACCATAGACATCACGATACATTTCCTCTTTCAAAACAGGATTTTCCCTATTTGAAAAATATTCTTTTGCTAAAGTATTTTCATTTTTCTCATCATAAAAAAAGCTCTCCTCAAACTGTAAATTTTCCGCATATTTTGGATCGTGATACCAGATAATAGGATACATTCTATTTTGCCAAATTCCTTTTAAAGATTTATACGTAATAATATATATTTTTTTCAAATAATCCGTATCCTTTGAAAGAATATAAGCCAGTTCAAAGCTAATCGCCATGCGCCTGTTTTCAGTTTCTTTCTTTACTCTAAATCCAGCGTCAATATCATTTCCCAAAAACTCAATAAGACCATAGCCTTCTCTCAATTTATATCTTTCCATCAAATTATCGTATCTTTCTATCCGCTGTATTTCTTCTCCCACGATCGCAACCCAAGCGGCAGCCTTTAACGAAATGATATTCTGCGTTTTCATCAATAACTTTTCAGCGTCATCCGCCTCCAATCCATCAAAAAATCCTCCCGTTTTTATGTCAGGCGTCGAATTATAGTTCCCACCTACGGCACCTTTACCGCAGATTTAA
>JAUNJJ010000119.1 GCA_030533325.1 Oscillospiraceae bacterium | reverse complement strand
GTTTTACAAATGGTCTGTCTGTTGGAACAAATCTAAGAGAGAAGTCACCGTATCGTGTCCCGTATTTGTCAAGCGGATTCAGTTTTCCGCTTCCTTTTTTCGGAGCCATTGACTTAGCTAAATTCATGTATGATTCATAATTGTCTCTTGTTATCTGCATTTTGCAATCCTCCCTGAAAAATAATCGAAATCCGTTTCGATAAATGTTCTATAGTTTGCATACATTCATCTTCTTTCTAAAAGCTATAATTTGAATAAATTATTTTCTCACAAGATCAGTACCACCGTACAGACCTTTGGCTTTTACAAGTGAATTGTCTATATCTGTCCTTGATACTTTATCAAGAATACTCGTATCAAACGGATTCCCTATCTGCCACTTTGGATTTTCAGCCTTCACTGCATCATAAAATGCCTGTCTGTAATTTCTTTCATACTGTCCAAGCGTCCATGTTCCGTTCAGACGCTTTTCAATCGGTACACTGAGCTGATATCCTGTAAACACTTCACTTCTTCTGGTCGTATCTCCGTTAGCCACACCATATTCCTGCGCAAAATGACGTTTTGTTTCATCAAACATATTCTGTCGCCATTCTTCTGAAACATCAATAATCTGATGAGCTTCAGCAAGTGTTTTGTTTGTCATATCCATACCGGCAACACCCATGGCATTAAGTCTGTTTCCATCCTTATCGAAACTGGACATAAGATTCTTTATTGCCTGCGGATTTGTGTATGCTACAGCACCACCCTTGACAGATGCAGACATCATGTTCATCACAGCCTGATACTGTTTACCGCCTGTATCAATACCTGCAGCTTTAAGCTGTTCCTGTGCTGATTTTCCGTTTATATCAGAAAGCTTTATCTGATTAAACAGGTTTAGCGGTTTTGATTTTGCTGCATTTTTAGGCTTTGCAGTACCTGGCATATTTTTGAAAAGAAAGCTATAGTCATTTACTATTCTCACTTGGCATTCCTCCCTGATTGTCGTTAGAAATCCTTTTCTTTCCTGCTTTTTGGCGCAGTTATCCTTATAGTATATATCGGCAGAAATTCAGATTTTTCAATATAAAAAGTCTGATGCACCACGTATTTCCTTAATTTGTCGATATTTAATCTGACAATCACCATAATTTTATGATAAAATCATAAAGCTAAATAAGCACAACAAGCATTTAGTAACTTTCCTTAAACGTTAAGGCGGCTTACTTCATTTTTATGAGGTAGACCGCCTTTTCTCCTGTATATTCAATTATTGCATCATAAATCACTTGCCTGCGTTACTTTTTCTTATTTCTTCAAGAGTTCTTGGTGTATAATCCATATACGGCAGCATACAGCCGACATTGTAACACTCATATGGAAGTCCTCTTGCCTTCATCCTTGCAGCATATTCTTCAAACGGATCAGAATCCCTTCCGATATGTATATGACCATAGAGATGTACATAGCCGTAGTCAGCACTTCGCCAGTGAGCTATTGGATAATGACAAAGGACAATATGATCATCGCCGTCCTTTATAGTTTCAAGCTCTTTTACCCAGACAAACCAGTTCAACAGCGCCCTCTTTCAATGCTGCTTCATATCCGATCTGATACATATTCTTAAATGTTTCTTCCATAGCTGCTCTGTCCATGCTTTTTACCTTTTTACTATAAATGAGCAAATTTAAAATTCACCGTCAAAATACACAAATACCTACTAAGATGCTGATTCCATAAATTCTTTAAAATCATCAAATTTTCTAGCGATAAAATATATATTTTCAAGCTGATCATATTCAACTTTTTTGATATACTCTTATTGACTCAACCTTTCCTTTCCACTCCTCATACATCGTAGAAATATCCCCCGACCATGCCGCAGGACAAATCTCATCATCTATAATAAACTCACTCGCACACATAGAAGCTCTGGTGTAAGCATGAGTATCATCGTATGAGCATCTGCCTTGATATCTCCGACAATACACGGAATAAGTACACCGTTTTCAATAATCAGATCAATATAGGTACCGCATGGAGCATTGCCCATTTATTAACCTCCGTGTTTTGACCGGAGTGCCGGAATAAAGCTATCTGCGCTTTCTTTCAGCCACTTCCAGCTTCTTTTTATTCTGTTGTATTCAATGTGCCTTTCTATGCACATGAAAATGTTTGTTGTTCGGTAATAACGCTTTCTGTCGTCTGAGCAAACGTATCTGTCAGCAGTTCTGAAATTCCGTCAAACTGTGACTTGATACCGTCCTTGAACAGGTCACAGCACCAGTCCTCCAAAGCATCTATAGCATCACTTATTACTATCATTTATCGATCACCTCCGTCCGAGCAGGAATCTCCTGAGAGTGAAACCAAAGGTTTATTGCTGTATGTATTTTGTATTCTGTATATTTATATGTAAATCTCGCTCAACCCACGTACCTATAACACAGAATCTGTGTTCCTACCCACGAGTGATCAGGTTATCGGTCTGTCAGATCAGACTGCACCCTGCATCATGGTCTGGAGTACAGGAACGATTGTTACTGCAAGGAGGATAAGTCCAAGACCAGCCATAAGTTGCTTCATGCCCTGAGACTTACGACAGTAGGCATAAAGAAGTTTTCAGACAAACATTGTAAGACAGGTACATCAAGCTATATTTTTACAATATTACCTATATATCCCTTGAAAAAAGAGGTACAGTATGGTATAATATATTTATCATCATGAAACGAAGGTGAACCCTATGGATAATGAAATCATAAAAGCTGAGAATCATTCGGAAGAAATATATACTTCCATACGTTCATTTGTAATAACAGCACAGAATAAGGTATATGCCGCAGTCAATACGGCAATGGTCATAGCATATTGGGAGATTGGCGAGCAGATATACAAGGCTTGCGGTGAGAATGACAGGGCTGAATATGACAAGAATCTTTTGAAGTACCTTTCTGACAAACTTACCGCTGAATTCGGCAAAGGCTTTGACGAAAGCAATCTTCGGAGAATGCGTCAGTTTTACTTGACCTATCCAATTCGTGACACACTGTGCCACGAATTGAGCTAGTCACATTATCGCATACTTATGAAGATAACCGACAAGACTGCCCGTGCCTTTTATACAGAGGAATGTGCAAAATCAGCGTGGAGCGTCCGGCAGCTTGAACGGCAGATCAACACGATGTACTATCAGCGTTTGCTTGCAAGCCAGGACAAGTCCTCGGTGGCAGCAGAGATACAGACCAGCACTCCGAAGCCCGAATATGAAAAAGCTATCAAAGATCCCTATATCATGGAGTTTTTGCAGATAAAGCCCGATACTCATGTATATGAGGGCGATTCTGATAGATCATTTACAGCAGTTTCTTTTGGAGCTTGGGCGTGGATTTTCGTTCGTATCACGGCAGAAACGCTTTACACTTGACGGTCAGGACTTTTTCATTGACCTTGTGTTTTACAACTATATTCTCAAATGTTTCGTGCTGTTTGATCTGAAAACGGATAAACTCACACATCAGGACTTGGGACAGATGCAGATGTATGTCAACTACTACACCAGAGAACTGATGAATGAGGGCGATAATCCGCCTATCGGCATTGTGCTGTGTGCAGAGAAGAATGATGCAGTTGTAAAATATACTCTGCCCGAAGGCAATAACCAGATATTCGCTTCAAAGTATTTTACCTATCTGCCGACAGAGGAAGAATTAAAACGGGAACTGCGGATTGATGAGTTCCGGAAAATTGAAGAATGATATATGCTTGGCAGATGCTTTATTGAAGTGTCTGCCGTTTTTGTTGAATAGACGAAGTCAATTAAAAAATCTGTCTTCGTCTACTATTCCCTTGACTTTTCTGCTAATTAGGAGTATAATTTAGGAGAATAATATTTAGTAGTAGGAGAAAAACTATGAGAAAATTTGATTATTTAAAATTTGAAAAATGCTTGTGGGATAACGAAATACTCCGCTATCTTACACAGATACATGAACTTAAAGGCAGACAGGAGTTGTTTTCCCGTCAGAAGCCCGTTGAATTAAAAAAACTTACCGAAGTTGCAAAGGTTCAATCCGTAGAATCATCTAACCGTATCGAGGGTATCATAACGACAAGCTCCCGTATCGGTCAGATCGTTAAGGAGAAAATCACCCCGAAGAACCGTGATGAAAAGGAGATTGCAGGATATCGCGATGTCCTGAATACCATTCACGAAAGCCACGATTACATTTCCATCACAAGCAACATCATTCTTCAGCTTCACCGTGACTTGACAAAGTACTCCGAATCAGGCTTAGGCGGCACCTATAAGATCACACAGAATTACCTGAAGGAGACACGCCCTGACGGTTCTGAGTTTATCCGTTTTACGCCTGTTCCGCCCTATGAAACTGCACCATGTATTGAAGCGATATGCGAGAGCTATAAACAGACTGTCGAGTCTGAAAAGATCGATCCGCTTCTTCTTATACCTGTTTTCATCCATGATTTTCTTTGTATCCATCCGTTTGGCGACGAAAACGGCAGAATGAGCCGACTTCTGACATTACTGCTTCTGTACCGAAACGGCTACGAGGTCGGAAAGTATATCAGTATCGAGAAGCATATTGAAAAGACCAAAGGTGCATACTATGACGCTCTGGAAGAAGCATCAAAGGGCTGGCACGAAGGAACTGACGATCCTACACCGTTCATCAAATATATGCTGGGCGTTGTTCTTGCCTGCTATCGTGAATTTGAAGAACGAGTAAAGATTATAGGTGAATCGACCGCTATTGAGATCAGAGGCGGCAAACCTAAAAGTATTGCTGTCAAAAGCAAAGCCTATGACATTGTTAAGTCAGCAGTTGACTCCAAAATCGGTAAGTTCACCAAGAAAGAAATTGCGAATATTTGCCCAAGTATCAGCGAAAAGTCGGTTGAGGCTGCTCTCAGGAAGCTCGTCGATGAGCAATACATTGAACGTCACGGAACCGGAAAGAACTGCTTTTATGCTAAGATTTTCTCCTAAAGTCTGTCTTTCTTCTAAATATGTTATGTTTTTAGGAGAAAACTATTATTATTTTATTTATATTGCCTTGCACATCCGATGACTACGTCATCTCCGTGCAGATCGGCTAATAGTAAACGCAATTTATTTATTGCGTTTACTATAATTGTATAACGGGAAGGTGTCAGCAGCCCAGAATGCCGGATTGGTTTTCAGGAATTTTATCGTTCCTGAGCATCTTAAAAATTTACAATTAGTTCATATTTTTTAGTAATATATTTTTCATATGTATAACATCGAAAATGTTTATTATATCATTATCATTCAAATCAGCATTTTTCTTCTGGCTGTCAGAAAGAGATTCTATTCCCAGTAAATACTTTAACATAATCATATAATCCGCGACATCACACCTGGTGTCACCATTGATATCACCTTTTACAATTTCAGGTAAATTCAGATCAAGTGTGTATAATGAAACACTTTCATTATCCGAAGAATACCATTTTATTGTTCCGTCGGTGAATTTTACCGGTTTGCAGTCTGAAAGAATATAATAATCTTCAACTTTAACACTTTTTATTTCCTCAGTTTTTTCTCCTTCGGAATTTACAGTAACGTATTTTAACAGTGTTGATTCTTCGTGTATTTCATGCCAGATTACCACAAACGTGTCATCATCATATTTTACAAGATGAGGATTTCCAATGGAAAAATTGTCGTCAGCTGTATAATCAGTTAACCATATTGTTTTACTGCTGTTTAAATCTTTAGAAGTAACTGTAAGGAAAATGTTTACGGAATTACTTTCATTATTTTCCTGATCTATTGACTTTCCGGCTATAAGACAGTTGTTTTCAGACAATTCAAAACCGCCAATGCATACACCGGTATAGTTATTGCCAACATTTCCGGATATCGTAAACGGCAAAGTATAGTCTACTCTCTTTATATTGGATAAACCTGCTTTTGTCAGAGCAACTGCTCTCGGATAAGCATCACCATGATCCACTCTGTAAATATACTGACCGTCACTCTGTATATACTGGTTAAATGAATGACTGACATATCCTGACTGTCCAATATTTAATATCTGATAATTTGAATCAGTAATCTTCATATTTATTTCATCAACAACAAATGTCAGATTTGCCTGATGATTTATTCCATCTGATTCGGCATACATCTCATGGGAAGTATGAACATATAGTTTTCCTTCATTTTCAATCATACGAAGTGAGCCGGCATCAAACGGGATATGTGTATTTGCTCCGTAAAGTGAGGCTTCGGAAATTCTGTACCAGTCTTTTGAATATTTTACTACTCTGACTACCTCAACATTATCATCATATTTCGGATTCTTCTGACCAAAGACAAAATAATTTGCATCTTTACCTTTAAAAAATCCTCCAAATAATTCAAGTTCAAAATCAACACTCTGAGAAGAAATCTTTTTTCCGTCACTTGTGTAATTTTCAACAACTATATTTTTGTTTATATTTTCAACTCTTGTAAATGTACCGTCTGAATTTTCAAATAGATATGAATTTACCACTGTTGCATAATATCTTAAATATTCATTTTCCAGAATATTATACGATACTTCTCCGTCAAGAGTAACTGAAGACACTGATGAAGCAGCCGCACAGACAATATTTTCTGAATTCAGTGATACTGAAACCGGTGATGCTGCAAGAATTAATGCAGCTGCAAATGCTTTAAATTTTTTCATATAAAAAATCCCCTTTATTTATAAAATTTTAATCCTAATACGAATATCATACCACTTTTAATATAGTGTTTCAATGGCTATGCATATTTTCATATTTTATTTATTCTACAATTGTTATACAAATTCTAAGTTATAAATCCTTTTCTTCGTAAGACTTATTCCATGAACCTATCTCAATAAGGTTGCCTTCAGGATCAGCAATATAACAAGTTCGTTGTCCCCATGGTTCAAGTTCAGGCTCCAGTACAGGTGTAGCCCCATTTTTTACAGCATTTCTAAATGCAATATCGACTTCTTCAAATGTATCAACATACAGAGCAATTTCGAAATGCCCATTTAAACCCTTGACGTAGTCATACTTACGGCTTGTCATCTTTTCAAAGTCTTTTCTGCCATATAGCAAAAACAAAGTTCCGTCTTTAGCAAGATAAACATTAGATGTGTTTTCATCTTCTTTTATCTCAAAACCGAGAACATCTCTGTAAAAACAAATCATTTTTGCCATATCATCAACAAATAATCCAAAACCATCTAATCTCATAAATGCACCTCTCATATTTCATTCCCCGGAATCAAATTCTGCCAGCTGAATTGCACATTTCTCAGCACTTGCATAGGCAAAATACTTTACCGGTATCTTTTTCATACGAACTATTTCCATAATCTTGCTGTACTTATTGTGCGGCATTGCGTTTGTCTGCATCCACACAACATCTGCGTTTCTGATAGTATTTACATCAGGGTCAGCATACGGATCAATGAACTTAACGTTCGGAAGCAGCCTGACAATCACCTTAAGCCATGTGGCATGTCCGCCAAATACAACAACTCTGGCATTTGTCCTGTAAGGAAATGAAATGTTCGATTCCTGCTTTTCTTTTTCCTCACCACTGCTGTTCTGTATCTTATAAATCAGCTCACGCAGTTCTATAAGCTCCTGATTATCGGATTCATGCTTTTCATGGATACCTGAAATCTGTTTTTCAAGCTCGGAAACTCTTCGTTCAGAACTGTAAAGCTTTTTCTTCAGTTCCTCAATCTCAACATTCTTTTCAGAAACTGTCTTCATCATTTCTTCACAGCTTTTTTTCTTAAGTTTGTCTGCGGAACGTTCATTTATCAGATTTTCGGTAGATATAACTTTTTCGAAGCCTATTTTACCATTTTTACGAACATCTGCAAAAGCCTTGTAATAGCACATTAGCTCTGCCTGCTTTCGGCTGAATCCTGCCTTTACAAATGACTTAACGCTTTCATATCTGTCTTTTGCATATCTCGGCGGTACAACGTATGAATCTGAATAGACAATCTGAGCAAGATTATACGGAAGAAGATCGTCCTTATGATATTTGAAATTCTCACGTACAAACATAAATGCATCTGTATATTTCAGGGCATATTCGGCCTCGTATCCATCCTCATCATCTTCATAGAATTTTTCATAAGATTTATCTCTCTTATAGTCTGATTTTTCCAGTTCATCCACTGTATTATACATTACTTCCGTAACTTTGTCGAAAAACTCCTCATTTTCCTTTGTATTCCATGGCAGCTGCTGTACAGCATATCCACAGACACATTGGGTGATATTCGGACACCATGCAAAGCTGTCCGCACTGTCCAGAGCATACAGAAACCCAAAAATAATCTCGTATGGATTTTTTATACTAAACTGTTTGATAAACATAAAATCAGTACTGTTAACTTTAACAGTAAGCTCGTAATTAATTTTTGAGAAAGCATTTGAGAGAAGTACAGTTATGTTGTATAGCTGCTTTAAATTTTCTTCAAACTTTTCCAGAAAATTATCACTTTTATCAGTCAGTGTATTATAGTCGGACATAAGTAATGAAATTTTTTCTGTTTCCGGGTGCACACCGTTTTGCGGAGAATTACTTAATACACTAAGCGTTTTCGTGTCTCTGAAGTGTTTTGCTTTTTCATCCAGTTTATTTTCGCATTTCCTCGCAAGTTTTTGTACTCTGATAGCATTATCAATATTGCTTTTTGCCTCTTTGGCTAACTCAGCACCTTTATTTCTTGCCACTTCAGAAACATGAAGTACTACTTCAATAAGCTCAAAGCATTTATCATGAAATCTCTTTACCGCACGTTCAGTTATTTCCGGTCGGATAAATGAAAGAAGTGCATAATAACGTTCCCTGATTGTCATTTTTTCAGCTGTATCGTGGATTTTTATGTATTCATCTTCATCATAATCATCAAAAAAAGACGTCATCAGATCATCCGTTTCTTTTTTCTCCGGTTCAGGTGCATACTGACGATACTGGTAAAATCCTGTTTTTTCTGCGGACAATGATGCAGTCCCATGACTGTAATATACATCATCTGAACCATGACGGTTTTTTATTAGGTACATTACACCCTTTATTACATCATTTGAAAATTCAGAATCCTGAAATCCGTGAGGAAGGATTATATCATTTATACGTTCATCATGAGGAATAAAATAAACTGCTACGTCATAGTTGGACGATTTCTTAACAGAGTCCAGTATAAACAGTGCTGCCGCAAGTGTAATAAAATCATTTTCATCTGTTATATCCGGCATATCAATATTAAGTTCAGAACAATAATGACTTAATTCCTGTTCGATACATATATTAGGATATTTGTCTTCAAATTTCTCTGCAGCAGCTGAAGCAACATCAACAAATGCAGAAATTCTGCGTTTTCGGTATATATTGTCGATTTTCAGACTTCTGAATTCATCCTCAGTTCTCTCTAATCTTACTTCCTCTGCCCTCTTGTCAAATATTTTACTGTAAAGAAATTTGATTTGATTTCTGTAGTCTTTAAGATTTCTGTCAAATTTTTTCAGTGTGTAGTACTTTTCAAAAGGCTGGAACAACTCTTTGGTAGCTCTCTCCAAATTATCCTTAGTAACAGGTTGTTTGTTTTTCTTTCTTGGCATTGCTTTACTCCTTTATCAGCTTCACACGATAACATATTTTATTAGCGATTTACACACTTCAAAAGTATACTCGCCATTTTGATCTTCTACATCATCCGGTATTTCTGTATTTATAATAACAGTATCTTCTTTTTCTTCAACAATCTCACATCTTAGTTCTCCTTCCGATTGAATATCTGGATTGCTTTCTTCTGTAAATACTGGTATTTTATCTGTAAAAATATGTTTTTTTCCCATTTACATCAATAAAATATGCTTTGCATAAACCAGGATAAAATGAAATATCAACTATTTCCTCAATAGTTACTATCAATTCTGCTGGTGATTTTCTCATCTGAATTTTTTTAATTCTTTTAACTGCATCATAATCATTCATATTTTCTGCAGCATCAAGTAATACTTTTCTTTAATTTTCATTGAATATGTGTTCGTTTGCAGTGATTATGTATTCTTTCCATTCACGCCACAGATTTTCACGGCATGAGGAAATATTGTTTATAAAATCAGCGGCAAAAATAATGTAATCACGCCCAAGATTGCATTCAAACCATTCTTTATCCAGGAATAAATATGGAACAGCTTTTTTAAATAATTCATATGCTTTTGCTTTATCTGTATTAATCAGTATATCTATAAGATTCTGAAAAACAACTGCTATTTTCCATGCATCGTTATTCTTAAGTGCCTCTTTAAGTTCCAGCTGATAAAATCTGTAATTATGATTTTTTCTGCCAAGCTGATTATTTATCGTTCTTATTTTGCTTAAATGATTTTTATCATCATAATATTTTCTTTCTATCATATCAAGGTAAGGGGTTAATTCATCTTCGATACCAAGATAATAAAACAAATATTCTATGCCATCAATATCCGACATTTCATTTATAAAATCAGTTCCGACTTGATAACTGTATGCATTTTTCTCTGCTTCATAACCACATATACAATCAAAATTTGCATTTTTAGCATTTTCAAATGCTTTGTCATACCTGCCGTCGTCATTATATTCCCACAGCATTGCTGTCAGTGTTTCAAGAACAGTATCATATCCGCCAAATGAACTGTTATGGCAACTTTCAGTTTCAGCCAAAAACAAAGTATTAACAACTTCCTCACAAATTACATCCGGTCTTATTGTGGTCATTAC
>JAUNJJ010000311.1 GCA_030533325.1 Oscillospiraceae bacterium | reverse complement strand
CATCTCATCGCCTTTTGATGGAAGATTATCAACAATCATGCTTACAATTGTTCTAATTATATATTTCATTTATTACTCACGCCCCTATGTCTATCGAAGAATATGGATTTACAACTATAGAAGTAGCATCCGATAACTCTCTAAGAAATCCTGTGTCTTTTAAGAACTTCTGGAATGCAAATTCATTTTCATTAAATGCATTTGCAAGGGAAGAATCTAACTCATCGTAATTCTTTATTGACATTTTATATTCGTTCGGCCCAATAACCATATTGTAATGTTTGTACAATTTAGAAAGAAACATTTTAAGTGTCATTTTTTCTTTTGGCGGAATTAAAGATAATACGAGAAAACGTATTACGTCTTCAGATAAAGAGAATCTTTCAAACGAACCTTTATTTGGAATAATACATTGCATTTCCTTTCCTTTTAATCTAAAAATATCAAGAGAGTCTCTTCTTGCTTTTTTTATTTCATCAACATACTGCTCATAAGGCACTTCGATTCTTTTAGCTGTTTTATTCAACGCATCTATAAAATCATTTTCAAGATTACTATATGACTCTGCCGCTATCTTCTTAATAGTTTTATCAGATGCACTATTCATATCAACAATCCAAGGCCTTCTTTCTGTTTCGAGACAATTAGCTACCCGACAAGCCATCATTCGCATTATCTGCAGCATAACACCTTTTGCTAAAATATCTATTCTGTTTATAGGATGAAGCTGACAAGATAAAAAATTGATTAATTCATCAATGCTATATTTTTCACAACTAACATATGCATCATCAGGAATATAAGAAATTTTTAATGTTTCCTTTAGTGATTCTTTTTTAAATCCATTTCCCTCTTCCCAAACATTTTGAATATGATTAGCAATCTGAGAAAGCTTTTTACATGGTTCATTAAGCATATAGCTCAATAATTTTTCTAGTTTCTCACACTGCTCAGGTTTACCCTGCAATCCTTGTAATAGATGAAGATAATATAGTTCTCCTCCTCGCGCAAGGAAATTTCTTTTGTCAAAATGAAATTCCGTATCAATTTCTTTATCCTTGACTATTTCTTTTTTTATTTTAGAATACTTTTTATCTACTTCTTTTCGTTCACGTTTAGATGGATCACATCCACAAACAATGAATTCCGGACAAATTGGTAAAAGTGCTTTTGCTCCCCAAAAACGTTTCTTTATTACAACTGCATATCCATGCAATAAATCCTGCAGATAATCAACGTATTCTTCTTTGTTTTCAACATCAACAAGATTATCAAGAAGATATTTACGAATCATATTATATGCGCATTCATCAGATTTTGAATTCCCGCCTTTTTTTGATTTATCAAAAAATATAAACCTTCTAAGTCCCATTCTCGGCTCAAAAGTATATGACAATCTATTGTCTTCATTCTCCTTTATTTTATGAAATTTAAATTTATAATCATCTTCATCGTCATACTTCTCAGAAGAGAATATTAATAAAAACTCTATAAGATATTCATATAAAGTTTGATCCACTTTAAAACGATTCCCAAAAAGTGCAGATGAAACTATTTTCTTAGTTTCGTTTATATTTTCGTAATCTTCATTCATTCCATATGGAAATGTATTCATTAATAATCCCTTCCTTATATTTCAATAAGTTCATTTTTATCATTCACTGATAAAGTAATACTATCCATTCCGCTATTCTTCAGAACAATTAATTCGAAAGTATCCTCATCATCATCTAAAGCAGATATTTCCGCTTTTATGCTTTCAATACCATGGGAAAGCTGAGGATCAATATTGGTAGCTATTATTCCATTTTTTAGTTCATCAAAATAATTTAGTAACGGTAAGCTTATATCTGTGCTTAAAACCCTATCTGAAACAGTTAATTTTAAAATATATCTATCTTTATTATTATA
>JAUNJJ010000019.1 GCA_030533325.1 Oscillospiraceae bacterium | reverse complement strand
TTCAACGATCTTGAAAATGAAGTTAAGGAAGTAAAGTCTGATGTTAAATCAATTAAGCTCTATCAGGAAAATGTCCTTGATAAAAACATCCGGATTCTCGCCGAAAACCTTTCTTCAGCAAATGAAAGACTCATCTCTGTTGAAGATGATATTACAGAGTTCAAGGATAATCAGATAGTTGCTGATGTACTTACTGAGCTTGGAGCTGTTTTAAGAAAATAATACTGTATATACTTTGCGGTACCGTTTAAATGGTACCGCATTTTTGTGTTATTTATAAAATTTCTTCTTTGCTCATTTCAGATGAAAAAGTAAAGATAAATGATGTTCCTTCCCCGGTTTTACTTTTTACATCAATCTTAGCATCATGCCTTAAGGCAATCTCTCTGGCAATAGGCAAACCAAGACCTGAGCCGTTTCGGTTTGAATCTGACATAAGGCGATGAAATCTGCAGAAAATATCTTCCAGATCATCCTCAGCTATTCCACAGCCTGTATCAGAAACTGTTATCTTAAACTTATCTCCGTCTCTCTGCTGATTTACTGTTACTGTACCACCTTCGGGAGTAAACTTAACTGCATTGTCAAGAATCACTATAAGCATCTGCCGAAGACGGGCATAATCTCCGTTTACTATGTACACAGAGTTATCGGATTCCCTGATTATTGCAATATCTTTCTGTGCTGCAATACGTGAAATGCTTCGACAGACATCACAGACAACATCGGAGAGATTTACAGGTTCTCTTATAATTTCAAAACTGCTGCTGTTAAGGCGTGAAAACTCAAGCAAATCCGTCACAAGTCGCTGAAGATAAATACTTTCTGACAACATCTGTCTGTGATACTGATCAACCTGTTCCTTTTCATATATCACACCGTCACACAGAGCTTCAAGTGAACCTCTGAGTACAGCAACCGGTGTACGAAGTTCATGAGCTACATTTGATATAAAATCACGGCTGTCTATTAAATTTTTGCTGGCATAATCATCAGTTTCTCTCATACCATATTCACCTCAAACTTATAACCCATACCCCAGACTGTTTTTATGTTCCAGTTTTCATGCGAAAACTCATCAAGTTTTGCTCTTAATCTCTTTATATGTGAATCTACTGTTCTGCAGTCACCGTAATAATCGTACCCCCACAGGCTGTTAAGAAGGTTTTCCCTTGTAAATACCTTGTCCGTGTTTTCAGCAAGAGTCCAGAGAATTTCCATTTCTTTTTTTGTCAGAAAAACTTCTTTCTTATCTATGCAGACCTTAAAATTATCTATGTCGATCTCCAGATTGTCAATTTGTATTTTTCTGCCGTTCTGTTCGGTGCTGTGCTCAAAATATATCCTTCTTAATATCGCACGCATCCTCGCAATTACTTCACCGGGTGAACATGGCTTAACTACATAGTCATCAGCGCCTATTCCGAGTCCCATTATTTTTTCGTAATCATCTCCGTGACTGGTTATCATTATAACAGGAATATTTGACTTTTTTCTTATCTCACGACACACATCATATCCGTTCATAACAGGCATATTCACATCAAGAAGAACCATATCAAGTTCATTTGCCGAAAAAATATCCAGTGCTTTTCTGCCATCTCCGGCTGTAAATACGCTGTATCCTTCCTTTTCCACGTACTCCTTCAGGATAGTTGAAAACTCCCTGCTGTCATCAGCTATAAGAACATTTGCCATGCGATTCATCCTTTCAAAAAATTATATTTATTTTAACACAAATAAGACATACTTTGATGGTATACTCTAATCAACAGATAAAACGTTACCCGTAAAAATCTATCGAAAGGAGTAGTTATTGTTTATATTTACAGATGATATACAGATAAAAAACAATTCTATTTTCATATTTAAAAAGCGGGCAGTATTACGGGACTGTTCGTTTTTTATTTTCATTATAGAACGTAAACCTTAAAATAGTTTTAAAAAAATCCGTCTGAACATTCAGACGGATTTTTTGAGTTTCAGTTTATTTTTTTCAGATGAACCTGTGTTCAGAATTATTATTGCAGCAAATATCAGAATCATACCAGCCATCTTCATCGGTGTGAATTCTTCATGAAAAAATACAGCACCGGCAACGGCCGCCACAAACGGTTCTGCTGTAGCAAGAACAGATGCCTTTCCGGCATCTGTCTTCTCAAGCCCCTTAGTATAAAGAAGAAAAGGAAGAACTGTACATACTGCAGCCAATGCTGTTCCGCTCACAAGAGCCTCAGCCGTAATAATCACAGGAATTTTTTCTGCCAGTCCTGAAAACGGCACGGAAAACAATGAAGCAACTATAAATGTATATGCTGTTATAGTAACCGGTTTGTATACGGGAATGAGATATTTTCCAAAAATACTGTAAAGAGCATACCCCAGACCTGAACCCAGGCCGATGATAATTACTTTCGGCGAGATACTTTCATTTCCGCTGAACACTCCCGTAACCAGTGCAAGTCCTGCAAGTGTAATAATCAGTGAAACAAATTTTCTGAATGTTATCTTTTCATCGAAAAGAATCATGGAAAGTATCATTACAAACACCGGTGAAGTATAGAGCAGCAGAGCAGGTACGGCTGCTCCGCCTGTCAGTTCTATCGTTTTAAAATAACAGAAATTAAAAAACACTATGCTGCATACACCTGTTCCGAAAAAAAGAGGCAGATCTTTTAACTTTATTCTGAGTGCCTGTCTGTCTCTTAAAACAAGATACAGTACCATGATAACCGCTGCAAAAAGAACCCGGACCGAGACAATCTGCATGGAAGTAAGTCCCATTTCCTGCAGCTGCCTTACAAACAATGATATTATTCCCCAGAGCACCCCTGCTGTCAGTATAAACAATGAACTTATTTCGTTCACTCTCCTTTATTTTACGTTCACTATATTTTAACCGGATATATGCAGGTATATTACACGATAATTTATTTTGTTATTCAGAATCCTGAGCCAAATCTCGCATCACTGTATCCCTTAACTGAAATTACAATACCGGCCTGACGGGAAAATGCGAAGTCTGTAACACATATAAACGGAATCAGACAGGACACCAGTCCCCAGAATATCACGCCGATAAATCCTAAAAAGCCAAACAGTGACACGTCATTTTTACTTAAAATCTTAAGTTCCAGTACAGTATGATTTATTCTGTAACGAGTAAGAAAAAATATAACCTTCATTCTCATCCATATGTAATGTGTGACTTTATTTATAACTCCCATACGCTGCCCCCTCCGCTCACTGTTCATCCGTATTCTGATTCATGAACTCTTTTTCCGCTGCTTTTACTTCGTAGAAACGATCCGCCGATGCCATTGCACGCACCTGTGATGCCCAGGCCCAGTCGTAAACGCAGTCAAGAGGAATAAATAAAAATATCCCCCAGAATATAATTTCAAGAAATGCGAGAAAACCCATAAGAGAAGGTGGATATTCGTTAAGCTTTTCCAGAAAATCAATTGTTGAACCGTAACGTCTCATTAAGTAATCGAAAAAGTTCATTGTGTCCTCCTTGTGAATCGCTGGTCTTCATTTCGGGTGGATATATATTATAAAATATTTATCCGGAAAATGCAATACTCTTTACAGTTACATTTCTATTACATTTTTTCGGGATATTTCTATAAAAAACATTAATATTTACAATGCAAAATCACCTCCGTAATGGCTAAAAAACGGAGGTGATTTTTTGTAAGAGGTATATGAATTGAATACCTGCATTAAACAGCAGATAACAATAGATATCTGATTTTTAATAAATATTTACATTATATTTTTCTTTAAGTGAGTTATACATTTCTTCATAAACTTCCTGCTGTTTCTTTTCTCTGAGCTGACTTTCAAGCTTTTCGCTTACTTCCTCAAACTTCATAGTTCCTGGAGCAGTTTTATCATCTGTTATAATAAGATGCCATCCGAACTGAGTTTTTACCGGCCTGCTCATCTGTCCTTCAGGCTGTGAAAAAGCAACCTCATCAAATTCCTTAACCATCATGCCATGCTTGAAATATCCGAGAGAACCTCCCTTCTCTTTTGAAGGACACTCTGAATATTTTTTCGCAGCATCTTCAAAGCTTATTTCTCCGGCATCAATCATTTTTCTGATTTCTTTTGCCTTTTCTTCGCTGTCAACAAGAATATGTCTTGCAGATACAGTTTCTTCAAGTGCAAATTTATCCGGATTTTCATCATAGAATTTTCTGGTTTCATTCTCATCAACCTTAACCTTCTCAAACAAATCGCTTATAACCGTCTGAGTCAGCATCTGATCAACAATATCATTTAATCTGTTTACAAACTGTTCGGTTTTATCAAGTTTATTTTCACGTGCATATTTTCCGAAAACAGAAAATGCAACCTTCTGTTCAAGGAGCTGTTTCTTCCCCTGATCAGTTTCAAAATAGATTCTTTTTTCGACCGGATATTTTTCGATAATCCGCTCAAGTGCACGTTCTGTTATCTCTGCCCCATCAACAACTGCAAGAACTTTGCTGTCCATATTAACTCACTCTTTCTGTTTATATAATATTTTGACAGCACTGCAGCAATAAAATTAGCTGCAGTACTATCAAAGGGAGAAATGAAGATATCAAATTTAAGATATTAGCTGAAATGGTAAAAAAATAAGTTTTTACTTGCCAAATCTTCCGCCTGTTGTCGGATATCCATATATTGATCCGTCCTTAATAGTCATTTCATCTTCCCAGGGAAGGTGATATTTACCTTCAGCAAGATCCTTGATATATGTCATCTGTGTATCAGGCTGTCCGCCCGGATATGCAACATATCCTCTGTGTCCAAGATTATAAATGTTATTTTCAAGACCCCATGTTCGTCTCGCACCATCTGCAAGACATGGATAAATTTCAGCAGTAACAATTTCCCATGGATTTCTCTGACCCTGTACAAGAACTGTACCGTCAAAGTTAGTAATCTGACCTTCACCAAAATAATAGAATACTCCGTCATATCCGGCAAGATTTACTGCTACTGTATACATAAGGTTCTGCCATGCGTTTGATCTGTTAGTAAGAATCCACTGTTCATTAACCTGAGTACTGTAACCGGAAATTCTGATATAAACATTGCATCCTTTATATGCAGCTTCTCTTGCAAGTTCAGGAATCATACCGTCGTGGCAGATACATACAGCAAGTTTTGAACCTCCGGGACCGTCACATACCGGCATACCAAGATCACCTGGATACCATGGTTCAATAGGGTTCCATGGAAACAGCTTACGATACTTCAGGCATATCTCGCCTTCAGGGTTAATAATAATTGCAGTATTATATGGGTTCTTGTCAGGATCAGGATTTCTTTCCATGATAGAAAATACACCGTATACGCCTGCTTCCTTACACGCCTTTCCAAATATCTCTGTTTCAGCACCAGGTACATCACACAGAAATTCCTCTGTAAGCCACTTTGACGTATTCAGACCCTGAGTACTGTATTCCGGAAACACTATAAGTTCTACACCCGGATAGCCAGCCTTTGTAGCATGAATCGTCTTTACAATGCTTTCAATCTGCTTGTCAATATCAGCTCTTGAATTGACAACAGGTGCCGGAAACTGAATCGCAGCTACTAAAAATCCATTCTCTGGTTTGCTCATACTACCAATACTTCCCATGGTAATACCTCCTAAATAATTTAATAAATTTATATAAAGACATTTGTCTTTATTTCATATTTTTCAGTATATTTTTTCTCCTGAATGAATACTGTATGAACTCTCAACAGGAACAACGAATATTCGTCCGTCACCCTTTTCACCTGTACTGTTTACAAGTGTAATTATAGTGACAATCCTGTCAACGTCCTCATCTTCTGCTTCAATAACAAGCAGTCTTTTCGGAAGGAGATATGACTTCATAATGACATTTCCGCTTCCGTCCTTTAAATCTATTGGTTTTTTACCCTTGCCCATTACACGGCGTCCTGTAAACGCACCAAGTCCGATTGCCTCGAGTGCTTTTTTAGTATCCTCCGTTTTTTCCGGACGAATGAGAGCGATTATCTCTTTCATAAAAATGTACCTCCGGTCAGATTCCTTCTTCGCGTGTACTGATTGTATATGCACTTTCAACCGGAATGACAAATATTCGTCCATCACCCATAGTACCCTCACCGGTTTTCGCATTTTCAAGTATAGTATCTATTACTGTTTTTTCATCTTCATCATCTACTATAATCAGAAGCATTATTTTCGGAAGTTCATCATATTTGACTGCACCGATTGTAATACCCTTCTGCTTGCCGCGGCCATATACATCTATCTCGGTAACTGAGTTAAATCCCTTGTCTGAAAGAGCATCAATTACATCTCTTGACTTTTCAGGTCTGACAATTGCCCTTATCATCTTCATAGTTAATCAATCCTTTCCGCTCCATTTTAAGCATATTTTACATTGAAAGCAGTGTCTGAAGCTTCCTCTTGTCAAGTGTTTCAGTCGGACCGCTCATAGAAATGCGTCCTTTCTCCATAACATAACACTTGTCAGAAACCTCAAGAACAAATTCCAGATACTGTTCAACCATCAGAATTGCCATATCTTTTTTCAGTTTAGTAATTACTCTCCCTATTTCCTGTATTACTGACGGCTGAATGCCTTCTGTAGGCTCATCAAGAATCAGCACCTTAGGTCTTGACACAACGGCTCTGGCTATTGCAAGCTGCTGCTGCTGACCTCCGGAAAGATCTCCGCCTCTTCTTTCAAGAAATTCCTTTAAAATCGGAAAAGTTTCAAAAATATAATCCGGAATAGTTTTAATTTTTCTGTTTGCTTCCATTCCAAGAAGAATATTCTCTCTTACCGAAAGCTGCGGAAATATCTCACGTCCCTGAGGAACATACCCTATTCCGGCTTTTGCTCTTGCGTAAGGCGGCATTTTAAAAACACTTTTTCCGTCAAGCTTTATATCTCCAGCCGGAGTGTTTACCAGCCCCATTACAGATTTTAAAGTAGTTGACTTCCCAACACCATTTCTTCCGACAAGACAGGTAACATCACCTGCTTCTGCCTTTATATTTACACCAAACAGTACCTGACTTCCGCTGTATGCTGCCGTTACATGTTCAAGCTCCAGCATCGAAAACACACCTTTCTGATTTTATTCTCCGCCTCTTCCAAGATAAACATCTATTACCTGCTGATTATTCTGAACTTCATCCATGGAACCTTCACAAAGAATTTCTCCGTCATGAAGAACTGTAACCATTGTTGCTACTTCACGTACAAACTGCATATCGTGTTCAACTACAATTACCGTACAGTCCTTCTGAATAATTCTCAGAAGTTCAGCAGTACGTTCAGTTTCTCTTCTGCCCATACCGGCAACCGGTTCATCAAGAAGCATTAATTTCGGCCTTGATACACAAAGCATGGCAATCTCAAGCCACTGCTTCTGACCATGGGAAAGAATTGACGGATATTCATCTCTGTATTGATAGAGTCCGACAAACTCGAGCTGATCCTTTATTCTCTCTGTTTCCTCAGAAGTTAATCTGCTTTTTACTGATGAAAATATTCCACGGTTACTTACCACAGCAAGCTCCATATTCTGAAAAACCGTAAGTCCTGTAAATACACTTGGAGCCTGAAATTTTCTTCCTACACCGAGATTTACAATTTTATTCTCCTTTATTTTCGGGAGATCATATTCCTCACCGTTATAATGATATACAATATTTCCTTCAGAAAGCTTGTTCTTTCCGCATATTGCATCAAGAAGAGTAGTCTTCCCGGCACCGTTAGGCCCTATCAGAAATCTTATTTCATTTTCATAAACATGAGTCGTTACGTTTTTTACTGCTCTGAAATTACCGAAAGTAATACTTGCATTGTTAATATCAAGAACGACCTTTTTTTCAGCTGACATATCAGTCACATCCTTTCAAATTTCAGAGTTTTCATTCAGCTGCTTTTTCTTCAGACTGTGCCTTTGCCATTTCCTTTTCATTAGCCTCCTTCTTTTCCTTTGCAGCCTTAATTTTTGAAGGAATATCCTTGAGCGAAACAAGTCCGCCCGGAAGAAGAAGAATTACTGCCACACATATGAATCCAAGGAAAAACTGCCATACTGAAGGAAAGTTCTCAGAGATAATACTCTTAAAAAGATTTACTAATATAGCACCGAGAACCGGTCCGATAAGAGTTGCTTTTCCGCCGATTGCAGTCCAGATAACCATCTCCGTTGAAGGTGTTATACCAATATCTGTAGGAGAGACAATACCTACCTGCGGAACATACAGCGCACCAGCAATACCTGCAAGTGCTGCTGAAAGACAGTATACAAAAACCTTATACTTTGCAGGTGAGTAACCTGTAAATCTTGCACGGTTTTCTGCATCCCTTACAGCCAGACAAACACGTCCGAATCTTTTTCCGACAAGATATCTGCATACGAGGAAACAGATAACAAGAGCTGCAAGTGTTACATAGAACAGTACATATTTTGTGTTCTGGGATGCAAGGCTTACACCAAAAATCTTTGTAAAACCGGTCAGTCCGTTTGATCCGCCGAAAAATTCCTGACGGCCAATAAGAAATGTTGCAAGTGCATAAGCAAGTGCCTGTGAAAGAATACTGAAGTAAACACCCTTTATTCTGTTCAGGAATGTAAGAGTTCCTATTACCGCAGCCAGAATTACCGGCAGTGCTATTATAGAAATAACAGTAAACACATTCCCGGCAAAAGGTTTCCAGAAAGCAGGAAGTTCAGTAACCCCGCTCCAGCTCATAAAGTCAGGCAGTGCACCTCCGCTTGCTTCGAGCTTAAGATGCATAGCCATACAGTATGCCCCTATGCCGAAATACACACCATGGCCAAGTGAAAGAATTCCTGTATATCCCCATATCATATCAATTCCAAGTGCAACAAGTGCAAAGCACATATATTTCCCGAACATATTTACTCTGAACGGCGACATAAAAAGCGGAACGACTGCAAGAAAAACGAATATAATTACTGCAAGAATATTAGTTGCTGTAAGTTTCTCCTTAAAACTGCCTCTTCTGCTTCTTATATCTGATCCCGATGATGCCATGCAGCAGCACCTCCTGTACATTTTATTTTAATCATCAAGGGAACGACTGTGTATTGTAAATATTCCCTTTGGTCTGAACTGAAGAATAATTATTACAACTATGAAAATAAGAACCTTTCCAAGTGAGGCTGATGTAAAGAATTCGAAAGTTGGTCCCCCGAGACCAATTATCAGCGAACCTGTGATACATCCGATTATTCTTCCTACACCGCCGACAACAACAGTCATAAATGTATCGACTATATATGACTGACCAACTGTAGGACCAACCGGTCCGAGAAGTGTTATTGCAGCACCTGCAATTCCTGCGAATCCTGAACCGATACCAAAAGTCATCATATCGCACACAGATGTATTTACACCAAGACTTGATGCCATTGATCTGTTCTGCATGGCTGCTCTGATATTTCTTCCTGGTCTTGTTTTATACATAAAAAGCGTAAGAAGAACAACACATAATACTGAAAGAGCCATTATGAAAAGTCTCTTGCTTGACATCGAAAATGCTCCGTACACCGGAACATTTCCGTTAAGATACTGCGGACATGAAACGCTGACGTTTGCCGCGCCGAATACCGAACGTGCCGCCTGCTGAAGTACAAGACTTATTCCCCATGTAACAAGCAGACTGTCAAGAGGTCTTCCGTAAAGATGCCGGATAACCAGTCTTTCAAGAATAATCCCGATTAACGCTGTAACTATAAATGAAATAAATATAGCAGCAATAAAAAATCCGCCGGATGAACTTTCAGGCATCATCGAAATCCATATACCTTCAACAACGTATGTGGTGTATGCTCCTATCATTATAAACTCTCCGTGAGCCATATTTATGACTCCCATAAGACCGAATGTTATAGCAAGTCCGAGAGACGCTAACAGATATATGGAACTTACACTCAAACCATTGAAAAGCTGCATAAAGAATATATCCATACTGCATGCTTCCTTTCTCTGATGTTTTTATGTAATTTTAAAAATCATACAAAAAAGGTGCAGATAAATATACCTGAAATATATTTATCTGCACCTCATTGTGCATTTTAATTTATTTTTATTGCCCTGCACTTCCGTGCATATCAGCTAAATTAGTTTTCACCAGTAAGTCCTGCATCCTTTGCCCAGCTGTACTGTGTAAGCCACGGATCCGGTTCTACTCTGTCAGGTGTTTCCCATAAAATATCCATCTGACCTTCAGCATTACATTCACCTACAATAACCTTCTGCAGACAGTGATGAGTTGTACCGGAAGCAATTGTAACCTTTCCTTCAGGTGTATCAGCTTCTATAGAACCGCTTTCACATGCACTGATAACTGGTTCAACATCAAATGTTCCTGCCTTTTCAACTGCTGCCTTCCAGAGATAAACGCCTTCATAAGCATTTACAACCGGATCACCTGTAACCTTGTCAGAACCAAATTCCTCCTTAAACTTCTCTGTGAACTTCTTTGATTCCTCTGTGTCTACAGACTGGAAATAGTTCCATGCAAACAGCGTTCCTTCAGAATATTCAGCACCCATACCTCTGATATCCTCTTCATATGCTGAGAAACTCATTACCTGAACCTGATCAGGACTAAGTCCGGCGTCACGGTACTGCTTGAAGAATGAAACGTTTGAGTCACCGTTGATTGTATTGATGATTACATCAGGCTTTGTCTGCTGAATCTTTGTAATTACTGTTGAACAGTCTGTGTATCCAAGCGGAATATATTCTTCACCGACAATTTCAAATCCGTAATCCTTCTGCATACCTTTGATAATTGTATTTGTTGTACGTGGATATACATAATCAGAACCGAAAAGGAATACCTTCAGTTTACCGTCATCACCCTTGCATTTTTCCATAAGATAATCAATTGCCGGAACAGCCTGCTGATTCGGACATGGTGCTGTATACATAATATTGTGTGATGACTCAAGTCCTTCATACTGAACCGGATACCAGAGAAGTCCGTCCTGTTCTTCAACTACAGGAAGTACAGCCTTTCTTGAAGCTGATGTCCAGCATCCAAAGATTGTTGCAACCTTGTCACTTGTAAGAAGCTTGGTTGCCTTTTCTGCAAATATAGCTGCATCTGAAGCACCGTCTTCAAGAACATATGAAATCTGCTTTCCAAGTACGCCGCCGTCCGCATTTATTTCTTCAATAGCCATCTCAACAGCTTCAATCATAGGAGCTTCTGCCATAGCCATCGTACCACTCTGAGAATGAAGAATACCTACAGAAACTGTATCACCGTTACTTGCAGCCGGTGCCGAAGAAGATTCATTTTTGCTGTCTGTACTGTCTGTCTGTGCATTCCCGCAGGATACAAGTCCTGTAATCATTGCACCGGCAATAAGTAATGACGAAACAGCTCTGAGTTTTTCTTTGATTTTCATAATAAAACAACCTCTTTCCTTTTTGGATAACACTTTTATTATCCAAAAAAATACGGCGTTTAATTCATCTGCAATAACAGAAAAATCAAACGCCTTTGTTATACTTATTAAAATAAAAAAACACAAACCCAATACCTGCTGCTCCGTTGCAGCCAATATTCTGTTTGTGTTTCTGTAAAATATTATATCAGACCGGATTATAAAAGTCAAGTATTTTACTAATTTTTTTCAGCCAAATCAGTCTTCACAAACGAGCATTTTTTTGTGATATTTATCATCACAAAAAAACGCCATGATGTATCTCATGGCATTTTTATTTTTCCGAAGAAATCAGTTATACGCTGTGAGCTGTCAGCAAGAATTCTTGCACACCAGCCTTCTGCTGTATCTGTAACAGCTGCATTTTCTCCTGCATCAGCAATATCAGGCTTTGGAAAGCCGTAACAAAACATCGTTCCGGAATGCGTATTTCCCTCAAAGAACCCTGTACTGCACAGATCTGTTTCTGAAGGCAGAAGCTCTGTATTATCAAGGAAAATTAATCTTCCTGATTTTTTTACTGAAATACGTGAACGGTATTCTGTAAACTGAAACTTTTCATTCATAGCCGTTCTTCCGCAGGCAAATATATCATACATCATTATTTTTGAATCATCACATATTTCAATATCAGTTTCACCTTTAAATATACTTTCCCTGAAAGGAATAACAGGACAAGGCGAGTAAATAAGCTCTCCCCCGCTTTCAACAGTAATCTTTACTTTCTGGGCAACGCCTTTCCCGCTTGTGCTTCTGAATATCTTGTTAAAGGACTGTCCTGTGAATCTAAGTCTGGCACCGGTGCAAACCTTTATCTCAATATCATAGCAGTCCCCGTCAAGCATACCTGCACTTGCACTCATCATCATTACTGTGGTGAAGTTTTCATGATAAAAGGGCTTGGCTATCTTCAGAGGTGCTGAAAAAAAACTTTCAGAAATGACCGTCCTGCCTGCGTAATTTTCAGCTTTTAAATACAGACGGCTCATTTTATGTCCTCAAGCAGCACATATTTTTTTATCCACTCTATAACTGCATCAACACCATCACATGTCATAAGATTTGTAAATATAAAAGGTCTTCCGTTTCTCATTCTCTCAGAATCAGATTTCATTACATCAAGGCTGGCACCTACAAGAGGAGCAAGGTCGGTTTTATTGATTACAAGCAGGTCTGATCTGGTTACACCCGGACCGCCCTTTCTCGGAATTTTTTCTCCCTGTGCAACATCAATTACATATATAGAGGCATCTGCCAGATCAGGTGAAAATGTAGCTGAAAGATTATCACCTCCGCTCTCAATAAACACAATCTGCACATCAGGAAATCTTTTTACAAGCTCATCCACAGCCTCAAGGTTCATAGAGCAGTCCTCACGAATTGCTGTATGCGGACAGCCTCCTGTCTCGACACCGGTAATACGCTCTGCGGGAAGCCTTGAATTTTTAATTAAAAATTCTGCATCCTCCCTGGTGTAAATATCATTTGTTACAACACAGATGCTGTATTCATCCGACATTTTTCTTGTCAGTCTTTCAATCAGGGCAGTTTTGCCGGAACCTACCGGTCCGCCCACTCCTATCTTTACATACGACATAAATATCCTTCCTTTCAGGAAATATAGATTCTTGAATATAATTTTTCATGCTGCATGGAACGAAGATCAAAGCCAAATCCGCTTATTCCCAGTCTGTTTACTTCAAGCGAAAGTGAATACGATACTGCATCCGGAATCTGAGCAAGGATATCCGAAAGAGCAGCCTGTCCGTCATTCTGACGAAGCGGAACAAGTTTTACCGCATGATTAACCAGAGAGGAAAGCTGACTGTAACAGAACACCTGAAGTCCTGTATTAATATCGGCACCTGAATCAGCTATATACAAACCGGCAGCTATACAGTAATGTCCGGTACACCTGTTCTTCTCAATCATATCAGCATATCTTTCAAGACGGGGTCCGGAACCGATATGAAGCTGTGTTTTAATAAATCGTGTACACATTTTTCTGCTTCCTTCTCTGAGTTCACATGGAATTTTTGAAGCTGTGCATATTTCATCAAGTTCCGGAATATCCTGTCCCTGTGCAGCTTTGGCAGCAAATCCGAGATCATTCTTCTTCATTGAATACAAATATGAAACAAGATAATCATACAGTGACTTTCTGTCAGAAACAATATTTTTCTGAGTATAGGTCTCCATTCCGTTAGACATTGTAAAAGCTCCCACAGGAAACAAGCTGTCAAATGCCTGAAGAAGGGAGAGAATACCCGGCAGTTTCTCAGTGCTCATGGTGATTTTCATGAGTGTGATTATGTGCATGTGCCCTGCATTCTATATATCCTTCAAACTTCTCATGAACCTTTACCGCATTAAAACCAAGCTTATTCAGATAATCAAAAGTTGGTTCATCGTAGGGACATTTTACTGTACTATTCTCAATGGAAAGTGAAAGATGCCTGTTTCCAAGTTCAAAACAAAGTCTTCCCATTTCCTTCATTTCACTGACGGAAATACTTATCAGGTCGCAGGGTGCGATATCAATACAGATTATTCTTTCATCATCTTCATAAATTATATCATCCTGATTCAGAGTCTCATCAATACGGATTCCTATCTCCTCTCCGAATGATGTTTTTTTTCTGAGAATTTTTTTGTCACGTTCAAACCACTCAATGGTTACAGTCTCTGTTTTCTTTCTGCTTCCTGTATTTTTTCCGTATATTTTTTCTGTTATCATTATTATCTGCCTCTTTTCAAAAGAATACCGCAGAAATCACTGCGGTATCTCCGTTATTTTATTTCTTAAAAACGTGTTCCCTGTCTTTGAAAAGCACTGAAACAAGCCATATAACAAGACCTAAAGCAACTGCTGAAAAACCAAGGAAACTGTCATTTACCATATCTGAAACAGCAGGAGTAAAAAATTTCGCTCCCTGTTCCAGATATTCTGCTGCTGCATCAACCAGCCACATAAGTGCTGCCCCCCAGTATGTAAAACAAAGCAGACTGATATTATTTCGTCTTGCTCTTTCATTCAGATACCAGATTAATGTTGATACAATCGCTGCAAAACTCATTATCAGAAGTGTCATAATTTTTTCCCTCCGGCATTTACTGATTTCATATCATCATTATGCATATCTTTCATTATTGAAAATACTGTAATAACTGACCATACACAGGTAACAAGAACTGCCATCGCAACCCCTGAGGTGCTCATCTCTCTGAGCATGGCAGCTGTTTCAGAAGTATCGGAGGCTGCAGTAAGAAACGGAGGAAACGGTGTTATCTCTCCATGCCAGAGATGTTCAAACGCAAGAAGAGCAGAACCACCGCACAGCATTTTATTAAGCCATCCGAGTTTTTCTGAAAAACGACAGTTTATATCTGTTTCAGTTTCAATTTCCTTTTTCCTTATTATCTTAGTTGCAGCGAGTGTTAAAACAGCTTCTGCAGCAGGTACTAAAAAACAAGCCATAATAAATTCTCCTTTAGAATAAATAAAATTTCTGCGTAAGCGGCAGTTTATCCGCTGCTTTACATGTGATATTTTCACCGTTAACCGTAACGCTGTAACATTCAGGATCTACCTGTATATCACCGGTCACATCATTGAATCTCATGTCTTTTTTACTGATATTCCTGCAGTTTTTTACCGGAAGAATCATTCGTTCAAGAGACAGCCTTTCCTTTATTCCCTCTCCGGCAGCACAGGCTGATGTAAATGTTGCACAGCATCTTTTTACTGCAAGTCCATCTGCCCCGAACATTTTTGTATACACCACAGGCTGCGGTGTAGGAATGGAAGCGTTTGCATCACCCATCTTTGAGGCACAGATAAATCCGCCCTTTATTATCATTTCAGGCTTTACTCCGAACATCGAAGGTTTCCAAAGCACCAGATCAGCCATCTTTCCGACTTCAACAGAACCCACATAATCCGAAATTCCATGAGTTACTGCAGGATTAATGGTGTATTTTGAAATATACCGTTTAACACGGTAGTTGTCATTTCTTTCATTATCCTCAGGAAGTGTACCTCTCTGGTCCTTCATCTTCGAGGCCGTCTGCCATGTTCGAGTTATTACTTCCCCGACTCTTCCCATCGCCTGTGAGTCTGAACTCATCATACTGAATATTCCCATATCATGCAGAACATCTTCGGCAGCAATTGTTTCAGGACGAATTCTGGAATCAGCAAATGCAACATCCTCAGGAACCCTGCTGTCAAGATGATGACAAACCATAAGCATATCAAGATGTTCATCAATTGTATTCACTGTATACGGCATTGTCGGATTGGTTGATGAAGGAAGGATATTATCAAATGCTGCCGCTTTTATAATATCAGGTGCATGTCCTCCTCCTGCCCCTTCTGTATGGTAAGTATGAATTACCCTGCCGTTTACCGCATTAAGTGTATCTTCAACAAATCCGGCTTCATTAAGAGTGTCGGTATGTATCGAAACCTGCACATCATATTTGTCCGCAGCATTAAGTGCCTGATCAATAACTGACGGTGTTGAACCCCAGTCCTCATGTATCTTAAGTCCGCAGGCACCAGCTTCAATCTGTTCGGCAAGTGTATCAAAGCATGCACTGTTTCCCTTTCCGAGAAAACCAAGATTCACCGGATAATCTTCAGCTGCTTCAATCATCTTTTCAATATTGAAACGACCCGGTGAACATGTAGTCGCATTCGTTCCGTCAGCAGGACCTGTGCCACCGCCTATCATGGTTGTTACACCTGAATAAAGTGCGGTTTCTATCTGAGTCGGACTTATAAAGTGAATATGTGTATCTATTCCTCCGGCAGTAAGTATCAGACCTTCACCGGCAATAGCTTCCGTTCCTGCACCGAAAACAAGAGAAGGAGTAACTCCGTCCATTATATCTGGATTGCCTGATTTTCCTATTCCGCAGATTTTACCGTCCTTAATGCCTATATCTGCCTTGTAAATGCCGGTACTGTCAATTACAAGAGCACTGGTTATTACAGTGTCCGGACATTCGGAATCGGGTACGGAACACGACTGTCCCATTCCGTCACGAAGAGATTTTCCGCCTCCGAACTTGGCTTCATCACCGTAAACTGTATAGTCCTTTTCAACCTCAACTACAAGTGAAGTATCTGCAAGCCGTACTCTGTCACCTGTTGTAGGTCCGTACATATCAGCATACTGTTTTCTTGACATACTGAACATTTTTATCACGCTCCCTTATATCCGAGTTCTTTTGCTTTCTTCAGTGCATTTTCCTTTACCTTCTCATCATCAAAAGAACCCTGAGTAAGATTATTCAGACCATATCCCATACGTTTTCCACCAACATCTATCAGCCTTACCGTTCTGCTTTCACCCGGTTCAAATCTTACAGCAGTGCCGGCCGGTATATCAAGCCGTTTTCCGAAAGCTGATTCTCTGTCAAACTCCAGAAATTTATTTGCTTCAAAAAAGTGAAAATGTGAACCAATCTGTACCGGACGGTCTGCAGTATTTTTCACGGTAATCTCCTCTGAAGCTTTATCAGCATTTATGATTATTTCTCCCTCATCTGTCAGATACTCTCCCGGTACAGTTTTATTTGACGGAATAATCGGTTCATGCACAGTAACCAGTTTTGTACCGTCCGGGAAAGTTGCTTCAAACTGTATTTCATGTATCATTTCCGGAACACCGTCCATAACCTCATCACACGTGAGAAGAGTTCTTCCTCTGCTCATAAGTTCAGTTACCGTAAGTCCGTCTCTGGCCAGCTCAAGCAGTTCTGAAGTTATATAGGCAATCGTTTCCGGATAGTTAAGCTTAAGGCCTCTTGCTTTTCTTTGTTTTGCAAGTTCGCCTGCATAATGCGTCATAAGCCTTTCCTGCTCTCTTACTGTAAGATGCATATATCATTCCTCCAAAAAACAAAAAAGACGTTTGATTTTTCTGATTTACCCAGAAAAAACTAAACGTCATTGTTTCATATTAATTTGTTTTCGATTACTATTATAGCAGAATTAATTTTGAATGTCAAGACAAAAAATGCAGGGATTATTATATTGAACGTCAAAACAGATTCGAATATCCTCCCATGTATAGTCTTTTCGAATTCAATATATGTCTAATTTCTTTTCATCTCTCTTGTCTCTGTTTCAGAGTTCAACTGTACATTGTTTATTTCCTGAAGAATTCTGTTTGCTACATGTTTCTGGATATAGTAATCATTGATTTTTTTCTTTGTATACTGCATATAAGTATCCTTTGTTATTCTAACAATCAAGGCTGTGAAATATCGTTCCCAGCTGAAATATTCACTGCTTTCAATGTACTCACCAGGACTGCTGAGTATATCAGCTGTTTCAGAATTATTAATTACACCTGATGTTAGTATCAACCATTCAAAAGACTCAGGGAAATATAATGTGATATTGTTTCTTACTTTCGCTAATTCTACTAATTTTCCGATTTCAGAGCCAAGTGCAGCTCCGTCAGCTATTATCAGCAAACTCTTTCCTTTTGACTTTTCAGCAGTTTCAAATATGCCGGATTTTCCGTTTGCACTTACGCACCTTATGTTGTTTCTGGTACAAACAGCACAAAAAAACTGATATCCGGAATTTGAATCCTCAGTTATTATTGTATCCGGAATCACAGGAGCTGAAAAATCATTCTTCTCATATAAATGATAGAACTCATTATAAGTTCTTTTAAGAGAACCATATTTTCCGGAATTTCTGATACCATATATTTCATCAACACTATATGGAAGAGAGGGAATACCTTCTCTTGAAACGATAACATAATAATTATCAGTTTTCTGTATAAATGAAGCAAATTCATCGGAAAACACAAACTGATTGCCTTCATCGATAAAAACGATACTGTCGCTCAAATCAGAAAGCTGACCTTTCCAGCTTCGCCCGTCAATTACTGCACATTGTTTATCACACCTTAGTTCAACGGCACTGTTCTCGCCTTCCTCATAATGTTCTCTTACCATATCTATCAGCGTTGTTTTACCAGTTGCACTGTTTCCACGAATTACAGTTATATTTCTTCTTATCTGAAAATCATATCGTATTCGCTTGTTCTGAACTGTAATATCATATGAACCTTTCATTTTACCTGCTCCTTAAACATACAGTCCGGCAATCGGAACAAGTTCCTTCATACTGTGAACGACTGTATCTGTATTGGCAATATGAATATCGAATGAACCCTCACCAAAATTCATAATATGACGAAGATTAATTGTAATATTTCTTTGCTCGGATAATTTCAGTATCCATGCGGCACAGTTATCCCCGCATGTGGATGCATTAAATATTTTTTCCGGAACATTTTTTATAAGAATAACTGTTTTAACACCTCCGGAAAGTGATGTCGGCGGAATTTTCCCTAAAACAGGACTGTCTATAACTCCACTGTCAAGTACAGTTGATTTATCTACATCCAGAATCATCTGCTTTGCAAACGGATCAGTTATCCATTCATCTTCATATGAATTTTTAAAATATACAGAGGTATTGAATATAGCCTCCGGCAAATTTCCATAATAAACTGTAAGCAAATTTAACACTCTCCTTGTAGCTCATCGTAAAGAGCTGCATGCTGCAGGTAAAATTATAACACAAAAATTTATAGAAAACAAGGTTGTTCAGAACAGAAGATGTTGGTCCCCTCCTGCACCGTTACTACTCACGGGTTAACCAGTCTTGTGTATAGGACTGGCTCATGCTTTTTTCTTTTAAAAATGTTATTCTTTACTGAAGCAAACTAACATCTCCTCAATTTATGCAGATGTTTTCAATAGTAATTGGCGACTCTAATGAGACGCCAATTTCCATTTTAAGAGAGAGGCAGGTGGCAGATTCTTATCTGCTATCTGGCTAACCCGTGAATAGTAACTAATCAGGCTCTATAATTCCCATTTGTAAAAATGCAAGAGTAAGCATTGAAAATACTTTATATCCCATGCCGGACAAATATTCTGTTTCCTGTTTTGTGAAAACAGTATAACTCGCTGCTGAAAAATTATCAATATCAAAATCGATAAGTTCACTCTTCAGATATTCCAGAAATTCGCGGGTCGCTTTCAACAGTGTCTCTTCGGAAATTTTATTAGTTTGGATATCGGTATTTTTCCAATATATGCTTTGGCATCCTTTCCAAGCTGAAATCTCAAAGTAGTTGTCTCTTTTCTGAAATTTGAGATAATGTAACTCTCAATGCTTGGATAACTCAAAAGAAGTTGTCCCGCTTTATATCCATCGTCATTTACATAGGGATTTGCCAGAGAATGAATATAATTTTCAATCAAGACTGAATCTGTATTGGATTTTGGATCACGGTCGAACAGATAGTAAATAGCAGACTGATCTACCGGAAACTGATATTGCTCCCTTAATGCATTGAAAATATCATCCAGATAAGACTCATTTTCGCTGATATCCCGAATATTGCTTTCACGAGTATTTATAACTGCTACCTGTGAAAATCGATCTTTCGTACTCGTAAAACGGGCAGGTCTGTTTCTTCTTTTTTCAATATAACTGTAACCAAGCAGATTACAGAAGATACGACGAAGTATTGAAAATTCTGTCTGACTGCCTTCCACAATAAAGAGAACTCTACCGATATGTTTTTCTTTATTGAATTTCATGATCTACCTCTTTATACTCAGGAAGGCCGCCAAAAACGCCACTGACATACATTTTTTCGATATTTTGTGCTGAACGGGGCTGCTCTGATGAGAATCTTTTGACAGAACTGCCAGTATCACTCTGAAATTCTACAGAATACTCCTGATCAGGACGGAGTATTGAATTACTCAGTAAATTTGTAGAATGAGATACAAACAGCATTTGTGCAAATCTGGATTTTTCCATAAAATAACGAACAAGAAGGTTTTCAAGTTCATTATGGAATCCACTGGAGAATTCATCAATCAGAAGTATTCCGTCATTCTCAATGACACTGAGAAAAGACGGAAGAATGCGGAGCAGATTTTGATTGCCAAGAGATTCTTCGGCAAATGGAATCGGTACTTCTATTCCCTTGCGCTTAAAGAAGATATATTTCTCGCTCTCGTCCGTTCCTATAACAAGCTTAACATGTCTGCCTTCGCTGCTGTGTTCATATTCGATGTTCTGTTCAAAATTGTATTCGTCAAAGAAATCATTGATTGACTTACACCCACTCTTATCCAGATACTGAGCAACTGATACATCAGTATTACCATAAGATATAATCTTCCTGTCAAACATATTTATATAGATTGATTTTTTCAGATACTCCATCCATGATTTTAAAACAGGACTGGATGCAAACTTTGTATTGAAATACAAAGTACGCAAAAAGAGGGTATCCTTTCCGACATCTGTTTCATCGTAGTTTACGCCTTTTTCATCTGCAATATATGATTTTGCGGACAGACCCATTCGTTCCAGCATTAGCTTATTGTCAACATAAAGTTTTTCTGAAATCATTGATTTTCCGGCATCTACTTCAAATGAATAGTGAATGTTTTTCTTTTCAATTAAAAAATCATAAGACAATGAATAGCAAGGATGATCTCCGAACATACAAATGAAAATGCCTGAATTCAAATTTCGCTCAGAAAAGAGGAAATCAAGCAGAAGTTTGACTGCAAGAATGATTGTTGATTTACCGGAAGCATTTGCGCCGACAAAAATACAGCCTTTTAGTACACCATTATCCGCAACATTCTGAGGAAGTATTGTATAATTGGTTTTCGTTAAATCTATGGTTTCAGTATTCTTAAATGATTTGAAGTTTTCCAGTGTTATTTTTGCAAGCATATCTTTTCCTCCGTATCAGTACAATTTTCTATCCTATTATTATATCATAGTTCTCTGTTTGGCGCAAGTATTTTACAGAGATTAATAATTGTATCGTAATTATTTTACGTTTCCGCTATTCCAATTACTTAATATTATTGTTTGTTCTGTCAAGCCAATCCGCCACAGCCTTATTCACAATCGCCGGATCGGCTTTTCCCTTAAGCTTCTTCATCACCTGTCCGACGAAAAATCCCAGGATTTTTGTTTCGCCGTTTTTATACTGGGATACTGCCTTCGGATTTGCGCTTATAACAGCACGGACTGCCTCTTCAACAAGGCCGGTATCCTCAACCTGCTCAAGGTGATTTTCCTTAATGAATGTCATTATATCAAAATCATCACCGGACAGCAGTTTTTCAAAAACCTGTTTGCCGGATATTCTTGTTATTTTTCCGCTCTGCACAATACTTACAAACTCCGCAAATTTTTCAGGGTTAAGTTTTATGTCGCAGGCATCGGTATTGCTTTCATTCATATAATAAAGCAGCCCGCTCATAAACCAGAATCTTACCTCTGAGGGAGCACCGCAGATTTTTACTGTTTCCTCAAATATATCAGCGAGATTTTTTGAGTCAGAAATTATCTCTGCGTCTTCCTCTGAAAGATTCATTTCTCTGATAAACCGCTCTGCTCTTTCATCGGCAAATTCAGGACAGATATCATTATAGTGCTGTATCTCTTCCTTTGAAATACAAACCGGCGGAATATCAGGCTCCGGAAAATATCTGTAGTCCTGTGCATTTTCCTTGGAGCGCATGGAAAAACTCTGACCCTTCGCATCGTCCCATCGGCGTGTCTCCTGGATTATTGTTCCGCCGTTTTCAATAACTTCAGTCTGACGCTTCGCCTCATATGCAATGGCTCGTTCAATGGCTCTGAAGGAACTGATATTTTTCATCTCTGTACGTGTGCCGAATTCGACTGCTCCTTCAGGTCTGACTGAAAGATTTACATCGGCACGCATGGAACCTTCCTCCATTTTGCAGTCAGAAATTCCGAGGTATTCGAAAACTGATTTTATCCTGCTCAGAAATGCAATTACTTCCTCAGCTGTCCGGAAATCAGGTTCGGTTACAATCTCAAGAAGAGGAATTCCGCATCTGTTGTAGTCCGTACAGGTTGAGTCATCCTTTGCAGAATGAATAAGTTTTCCCGCATCCTCTTCCATATGAATTTCATGAATGCAAATTCTTCTGCGTACTCCTGACTTTGTTTTTATATCCACAAATCCGTTCTGTGCAAACGGAAGATAAAGCTGTGAGATCTGGTATGCCTTCGGCAGGTCAGGATAGAAGTAATTTTTGCGGTCAAATCTGTTATTTTCATTTATACTGCAGTTAAGTGCCAGTCCTGCTCTCACTGCATACTCAAGTACTTTTTTATTTAATACAGGAAGTGTTCCCGGCATTCCTGTACATACCGGACAGCAGTGTGTATTTGGCGCGCCGCCGAATTCCGTTGAGCATGAACAGAAAATTTTTGTCTTCGTCGCAAGTTCAACGTGAACTTCAAGCCCGATTACAGTTTCCCGCTTCATACTTTCACCTCCGCAAAATTTTTATGAAAATCCGTCAGTTTCTGATACGCATGAGCAGCATTAAGAACTTTAACATCATCCATTGACTTTCCGATAATCTGAACTCCGACAGGCATTCCGCTGCTGTCATTTCCGCAGGGAAAAGAAATGGCAGGAAGACCCGCAAGATTTGCTGAAACTGTAAAGATATCAGAGAGGTACATTTTCAAAGGATTGTCAAGACTTTTTCCAGTCTCAGGTGCAGTATCCGGAACAGAAGGACAGAGTATAAGATCGTACTTTGAAAAAATCTCATCAAAATTCTTCTTTATCTTTGCCCTCACTCTCTGTGCCTTAAGGTAGTACTGGTCATAGTAACCGCTGGAGAGAACAAAAGTTCCCAGAAGAATTCTCTTCTTTACTTCCTTTCCGAAGCCCTCACTTCTTGATGAACTGTAAAGGTCAGAAAGACTGCTGAAGTTTTCGGAACGGTATCCGTATTTTACTCCCTCATATCTTGAAAGATTTGAACTTGCCTCTGCGGATGCCATTATGTAATACGCCGGAACAGCATAATCAAGGAAAGGCAGTGAAATATCCTCCACCACAGCTCCGGATTTTTCAAGAACATCAGCTGCAGACTTTGTCTTTTCCGCAGTCTCAGGATTAAGTCCGGGTGTTCTGTAACATTCCTTTGGAATACCTATTTTCATTCCCTTTACTTCTCCTGTAAGTAAGGCAAGATACCCCGGACATTCAGTGTCAAGTGAAGTACTGTCCATACTGTCCTTTCCGCTTATAATATCCATAATCGCTGCACAGTCTGCTGCATCGCGTGCAACCGGTCCTATCTGATCAAATGATGATGCATATGCGATAAGTCCAAAGCGTGAAACTGTTCCGTATGTCGGTTTGAATCCCGTTACTCCGCAGTATGAAGCCGGCTGTCTTACTGAACCACCGGTATCTGAACCAAGTGCAGCCACAGCCATCTTTCCGGCAACTGCAGCGGCCGCACCTCCTGATGAACCGCCCGGTACTCTGCTGAGGTTCCGGGGATTTCGTACCGGTCCGAAGTATGAAGTTTCGGATGTACTTCCCATTGCAAACTCGTCCATATTAAGTTTTCCGATAATCACTCCGCCTGCGGCTTCGAGTTTTTTTATAACCGTCGCATCATAAACCGGCTCAAAATTTTCAAGCATTTTTGAGGCACAGGTTGTTCTTATTCCTTTTGTGCAGATATTGTCCTTAACAGAAAAAGGAACCCCTGCAAGCGGAGAGGAAAGCTCTCCTGATTCAATTTTCTTCTGCACTTCCGCCGCTCTTTTCAGTGCTTTTTCACGGCAGATTGTTATATAGGCATTTATCTTTTCATTGCCCTTTTCCGCTGCATCAAGTACCTGCTCCGCAGCGGAAACAGCAGTTATTTTACCTGATCTTATTGCTGCACCTGTTTCAAGTGCTGTCATTTCAGAAACATTCAATCTTCTCACCCCTGTTCCACTGCCTTTGGTACAATAAAGTATTCTTCATTTTTATCCGGTGCATTTTTCAGTATTTCACTGCGGTCATATGAAGGAGCTGCTGTATCTTCTCTCATCACATTTTTTATATCTGAAATATGTGCAAGCGGCCCGGCATCATCTGTATTTATCTGATTAAGAATCTCCATGTATCCCACAATTTCACTAATCTGCTTACGCATTTCTTCAGTTTCACTTTCATCAAGTTTTATACGGCTGAGATTTGCAGCGTACTCAACTGTTTCCTTTGTTATCTGCATAAAGCTCCTCCTGTCTGCATTTTACGAAAATCAAAAATCCCCCGGCTCCTCAAGGATACCGGAGGACAAATTATGATTATCTGACATCAATCTCAATCATATCGGAATCAAATATTTTTTCATAACTATCAAAAGGAGTTCCTTTCAGACTGAACTCAACTTTCTCTATGTCTAATGTATCAATACCATACTTATCGAGCTTATCATTGTCTATGCATATTCTGCTGAACTGTCTCTTCCCTGCACTTACAGAAAGTCCGGGGTAACTGAAAACATAATCTATTACACAGTCATTTACTGAAACATTCTCAGCACTGAAATCCATATCTGTGCCGGTATTGTTTGTAACAAGAACTTTTATACTGTAATCATCCTCATTTTTATCAATTCCGAAATATTCAATCTTTACGCCCTCACGGTCATATATACCCACACCTTCTATCAGCTCATCCTTTTCGCTGTTACGGGTTTTCATCACTATATTATCAGATCTGTCTATTTCTTCATATTCTTTATCTTTCAGGATAAATGAAGTCTGAATCTCGTTTATATTATCTATACCAAGCTCTTCAAGTTCCTCTACCTCAAATGCCAGACTGTCGCTCAGTGTCTTACCTGCCGGAATTACTGCATACAGAGAAGGATTAACCATATATTCATTAACTGAAGTATTACTCTCCGTAAGTGTAAACTCCTTGTCTGTTTTATTTTCAATAAGCAGTTCAAGATCAGCATAAGAATCATATTCACCGTCATGAGTGAACTGTTTTGCAGTAATCTTTACATTCTCTGTTTCCCACAAAACCTGTTCGTCTATCTGATTAGCCGGATTAAAATAACATTCTCCGTTATAGTCCTGTGCATAAGCAGGAGGATCAATCTCAGGTTCACGGGGAGTTTCATCATGCGTACCTCTGGATACAGCTGCACCGATTGCTGCAGCAATACCCAGAAATGCCGTTCCGAAGACAATAACTGCTGCCTTAAAATTAATCCTTCTGATCGTTCGGCAAATATCCGGTCCATTATATACCGGACTGTTGTTTTCTGTAAATCCCACTTCGGCCTCAGGCTGTGCAGTCTGGTAGTTTATATTATTCTGATACGGCTGCGCAGTCTGATATCCCTGATAATCAGGATTTATTTCCGGCTGTCCGTTCTGATACTGATAATTCTGCTGTGCCGTTCCTGCGCTCTGAGCAGGATAATCCGGATTCTGTTTTCCGCAGCTGGAACAGAATCTGTCATCGTTCTCCAAAAACTTTCCGCATTTTTCGCAATACATTTATGTTTCATTCCTCCGATAATGTTTTTATTAAAAAAATTCCTGTCTTTTATCATACCATAAAACGACAGGAATCTCAATAGAATATTTTTTTTTACATCACAATTTAAGAATCATATTCACCTGTAGTATCTTTGTCCGCCAATGTCGGATTTAATGAGGGGTTAATCTGAGTCTTATACATTTCTTCCTGCCTTCCGGTTTCAGCTGGATTTGCTTTAAGTGCCTTTAACCTTTCGGCTTCAGCAACCAGCTCTTTCATCGCCTTTTGTGCCTCTGTTTCCTTCTTTGAGGTAAATCTGTTTATAACATCAGACAGTGATCTTAATTCTGAGGTGCTGTAATTATTTTTCTTTAATCCACTGAATAATTCATCGTAAGACCTGCCATGTGTTACGTTTTTTCTGGCTGTTCCATATCCTCTTTTTTTATCTGTTTCCTTACTGCTGGCAATGATTCCGGACATTACAGAATCCATGTCTGTAAAATCCACATTCTGCTCCCGAAGTTTATTTAACAGCTCCTTATTCTGTTCCACTGTTTCGATATTGCTGTTACTTCTGTTACGTGATTTATTTTCTATGTCTGCCGCTGCCTGCTCCAGTGCCAGGTCGGGATGAAACTCCGGATAACCCGGCCTAACTGATAATTCTTCATTTATACTGCAGTAACAAACTGCCTTGTAGTTGAATACTATCGGAGTTATCGTCATCACCAGTGAACAGATCAGATTTATAACTGATGTAAGCTTAACGCCACCGGATAATAAATTCATTACTGAACTCCCTGTTCCGCCGGATTCAGCATATTCCGGCGATAATGATGTAAACATCCGCATACTTCCTGACGTCAGGAGCGTAGTGTCTCCTGCCGAACCGGCTTTCAGGGCAAATGCATCTGCGCAGAACATTACTGCCGGTATTAATACTATTACTGCAAGTATTATATGAACCATAAAAGCTGTCAGGCAGATTTTTCTGTTCTTCCTGTTTAATAAAAAAACATAAATCAGACCAAGTGCTATTGCAAAGATACCGAGCACGGATGTGAAAGACAGATATAAAGCAGATATTATTTCAATCAGCGCAGCAAGTTCAAACCACACTTTTATCTTATGCATCTGCTCCCTGTTTTTCTGCATATCCTCCAGGTCCTGTGCAGAGTTTATATTCATGTATATTCCGTTTGCCATTTCTGTAATCTCCCTTTGGGTGGTATTATTCCACCTGTAAAATCTGTTTTACAATACACGTCAAAAGTATATTTTGGGGGAATAATTCATCGTGCCTCAGTCAGTATTACAGACCCGTCCTGTCCGCTCTGAGTAATAACAAACTCTCTCATCACTCCGTTTTTATCAACAAACCCAATTCTATTGCATGGTAAAACATCACCGTATTCCAGACCGGCAACAAGTGACTCTCCTGCTTTAAGTTCAGGAACTTTATATACAGGAACTGATATATATTCCATGATACTGCCTTCATCACTAAGTTTTATGTCCCTTATATCATATAATACAACAGAGGATATATCTTCTGTCGCAGTAAATACTGTATTTCTGCCTGAATCCTCAAAAAGTCTGAAAGATGCAGCAGCCTTAATATCATCACTGAAAGCGGCTGCATTAAGAGGTTTGGACTGCTTGTATTCTGAAAGAGGTTTAAATTCGATTTTTACCTTTGATGCAAGTAATTCATCAGCAGCCTTTTCAAAATCATAGCTTTCGATTGTTTCTGACTTTTCAGGATTACATTCACCTGTAGTATTTGTATAGTAAACAACCTTATCATCTTTAAGTTCTGAGAATACAAATGACTTGTATTTCTTTGAACATGTTTCAGGTTCAAGTACAAAGTGACCGAGAACTGAAGATGAAACACCGTTTGAACCAATGTTGACTATACTGTTATCTGAAAGCAGTATATTCCTGTTTCTGTCCCATGATTCAAATACCTCTATGATTTCATTTTTTTCTTTTGAATATGAATATACTACTCCCGGAATGCTGCCTGTATTATCGTTTGTATCTTCAATCTCACCGATAATAAGTTCAGGCGTTCCGTCTCCGTTGAGATCTCTGAATGCATACCCTGTTTTCATATAGTTTTCTTTTTTATTATTTTCAATTCTTGGAACAAGCCAGTTACTGCCGAATTCCTCCATAATTACCGGCTCATTAAATTGCTGAAAATAATAAGTAAGAATTCCTGTGTAGTAGAAAGCACACGACACATCCTGCATATCCACCTCAGGCATATATTTATTTTCATTACTGAGCACAACGTTCTTGATGATGTTGAGATCCATAACGTCTGTTTTTCCGTCTCCGTTTACATCAGTGTTAAAAACATTCTGCGCATCCGCTGAACTGCCTAAAGCAATACCGCATACAGAAAGTACTGCTGAGGCAGTAATTACTGAAGAAACTGCTGCTGTCTTAATTGTGTGTTTTAAATTTTCCATGATTAATACTCCCTTTTTAAATTTTTTTACACGACAATTTATATCGTTCACTACATGCATCAGAATCTTTTACTATTTTGTAATATTCTTCAGAGGTAATTTTTTTGTTTTCTTCTGCACCATTCATAAAATCACATCCCTGTCTTTATTTTCTGTAATCTCCCTTGGGGTGATATAAAAAATTTACAATACAATCAATATCCTGTTTATACTTCAATTATAACGTATACTCTGCAAAATTACAATAATTTTTAATCAGAAATCAGATAAAATTAATACATATCCTCAAGCGTAAACAAAATAACATATCAAATTTTCACAGATAAATCAAGGGATATGTACAGACTGGTGCATATACTCTGATTTCTGCGGTAGGGATGATGGCATGATGGTCAAAATCATTCCTTTCGATTTGAAATAAAAATTTTCAAGAATATTGAAAAACAAATTAAAATATGGTATAATCGACATATGACGGAAAGGAGTGACGGTATGCCAAGACCACAGAGATGCAGGCGAGTTTGTTCGGAACCGCAGTTTCTTTGTTTTTCCCCGGGTGGTGTAGAACAACCGGAAGAAAATGTACTTACTGTAGACGAATATGAGGTAATTCGTTTAGTTGACTATGAGAAAAAAAGTCATGAGCAATGTGCCGCAGCGATGGAAATTTCCAGAACAACGGTTACAGAAATATACGAAAAAGCCCGATATAAAATTGCCGAATGTTTGGTTCAAGGCAAACAACTCAGTATAAACGGAGGCAATTACCAAATCTGCCCCGGACAGAGAAGTTGCTTTGGTAAGCCGTGTAGAAAAGAAAAAATACTATCAGAAAAAGGAGAACATACGATGAGGATTGCAGTAACATATGAAAACGGCGAAATTTTTCAGCACTTTGGTCACACGAAGAAATTCAAAGTCTATGATATTGAAGACGGTGAGATTTTATCTTCTCGGGTTGTTGACTCTGAAGGCTTCGGTCACGGCGCATTGGCAGAATTTCTATTTAACAACGGAATTGATGTATTGATTTGCGGAGGCATCGGAGGCGGTGCTCAGACCGCTCTTAGAAGTGCCGGAATTAAATTATACGCAGGCGTCTCAGGCAGTGCCGATGATGCGGTACAATCACTGCTGGACGGAAAGCTTAACTATAATCCAAATGTTATGTGCAATCACCACGGCCATGAAGAAGGCCATAGCTGTGGAAATAAAGGGTGTCATTAGATGTAAGAACGGTTGATGAGTACCGTCAAGGTCATATCGATGGGAGTTTAAATATACCTTTACAAAATATTCATGCTGTGAAAAACAATATTCCCGATTTGGACAAGCCTATTTATGTTCATTGTCTCAGCGGTGCCCGAAGCGCACAGGCAACTTCTGTTCTGAAATCAATGGGATATACCAATGTGACCGATATCGGCGGTATCAATTCTTACCGTGGAAAGGTGGTGAAATGATACGATGAAAGTTGTTATTGTCGGCGGAGTTGCCGGAGGTGCTACTGCTGCGACCCGTATCAGAAGATTAGACGAACATGCTCAAATTACGGTTTTTGAGCGCTCCGGCTATATTTCTTATGCAAACTGTGGCTTGCCGTATTATATAGGAGAAGTCATAGAAGATCCGGAAGAACTGACTTTGCAAACACCGGAAAGTTTCCAAACCCGTTTCCGCATTAATGTTAAGGTAAAGCATGAAGTTATAGACATTGACGTAAAACGCAAGACTGTCACCGTCCGTAATCTTGACACCGGCGAAGAATTTGAAGAAGGCTACGATAAACTGATTCTTTCTCCCGGTGCAAAGCCAATACGACCTGATTTGCCCGGAATAGACAGCAAGAACCTGTTTTCTCTTCGCACCGTAGAAGATACTTTCCGTATTCGTCGGTTTGCAGAAGAACATAAGCCCAAAACAGCAGTAATGGTAGGCGGTGGATTTATCGGTTTGGAGGTTGCTGAGAACCTTTGTGAACTCGGCGTTAAAGTGACCGTGATTCAGCGTGGCAATCAACTGCTTAATACATTAGATTATGATATGGCTACTCTTGTTCATAGTAAACTCCGTTCTAAGGGAATTGACTTGAAAATTGGCGGAAATGTTGTCGCTTTTGAAGAAACTGAAACGGGGCTTAATGTTTTATTAGAGAATGAGCAGCCTATTGGGACGGATATGGTACTGTTGGCGATTGGGGTCAGTCCGGAAAATACACTTGCAAAAAAAGCCGGTCTGGAGCTGGGATTGAAGGGCGCTATTGCCGTAAATGATAAGATGGAGACCTCTGTGTCAGATATTTATGCTGTGGGCGATGCAGTACAAATCAAGCATATAGTTACAGGGAACGATGCTGTTATTGCTCTTGCAGGTCCTGCAAACAAACAGGGCAGGATTGCAGCGGATAACATATGCGGTCTTGACAGTCATTATAAAGGCTCGTTGGGGTCTTCCGTAATTAAACTGTTCGATATGACTGCCGCAAGCACAGGATTGACTGAAAAAGCAGCACAAACGGCCGGCATTTCTTATGACAGGATTGTGTTGTCGCCCTCTTCTCATGCAGGCTATTATCCGGGCGCAAAAACTATGACAATGAAGGTTGTCTATGAAAAGGAAACCTTAAAGATTTTAGGTGCGCAAATTGTAGGATATGACGGAGTCGATAAACGGATCGATGTATTGGCAACCGCAATAAGCGCAGGCATGAAAGCAAATGAGCTAAAGGATTTAGACCTTGCATATGCACCGCCTTATTCCTCGGCTAAAGATCCGGTTAATATGGCAGGCTTCATGATTGAAAACATTGCAAACGGATTAGTCAAACAGTTTCACTGGGACGAGGTTGCCGATTTGCCGAGAGACGGAAGCGTTACCTTATTGGATACCCGTACCGCTAATGAATATACACACGGTCATGCTGACGGATTTATCAATATTCCGGTAGATGAACTGCGTGAGCGTTTGGCTGAAATTGACCGAACAAAACCGTTATATGTTATGTGTCAGAGCGGACTGCGCAGTTATATTTCCTGCCGAATTTTGTCGCAGGAGGGTTACGATTGCTATAATTTCTCCGGCGGCTATCGATTCTACTCAGGAATTATCCGTGAAAAGGCTATGACTGAACAATCCTATCCCTGCGGCATGGATAAGTAAAAGGGTGACAGTATGCTTAAACGAATATTACCGCTGTTACTTGTATTGGTGATAATGCTCGCCGGTTGCGGAAAATCCGATGCCGATACACCAAACAATACTTATGAAAAGATCACCATGTCAGAGGGACTTGCTCGAATGGAGTCGGACGAAAACTACATTTTACTTGATGTGCGCCGAGCCGATGAATTTGAAGCGGGACATATCCCCGGTGCAGTTAATCTTCCCAACGAAGAAATCGGTACAGAAGAAATTCCCTCCCTGCCGGACAAAGCACAGACTATTTATATTTATTGCCGAAGCGGGAATCGCAGTAAGCAGGCGGCAGATAAGCTTCTGGCGCTGGGATATACGAACTTAATCGAATTCGGCGGCATAATTGATTATACCGGCGAACTGGAATACGGAAAATAAAGGAGGCAAAACAATGAAGTATGTATGTCAAACCTGCGGCTATATCTATGATGACACCAAAGAGAAAGTACCCTTTGAACAGCTTCCGGCAGATTGGAAATGTCCGCTATGCGGTGCGGCAAAGACAGATTTTAAGCCGGAAACTGCTGATTTTCGGCTTTGAGTTGTTCGGTTACATTTTCATTTTCGCTTGCTTCATCAGCTCTTTCAAAAGGTCATCAACGCTCCTGACGTTTTCTTTCATAATCGCATTGTCAATATCGTCACACAATTTCTGTTTCCACGATCTGCCCTCTTGCCTCGCTTTGTACTCTCCGTATTTGTGGCAGTAGCTTTTCTTCAGGTGTTCGATAACCGAAAGCCCGTGTGCAAGAGCAATTTCATCGGAGATAGTTCTGCACATTCGCATTGATTTTTTGTTGGCGTACCAGTGCTTCCCGTACATATCGTAAGGGCATACCGCAAAATGGTTGTGGATATGGCCACGGTCGGTATGAGTAGCACAAAGGACCTTTGCTTTTTCTGTGCGGATATGGTATAATTGTTTTGGAAATTGGTCGGGATAAACTGCTCGACAAATCGGAATTTACGGAGGCAATATACAATGAAAAAAGCATTACTTGTAATTGATATGCAGAATGACTATTTATATGAAAAACGAAAAGCAAAATTTTCGTATGATACAGAAAACCTTGTAAATAGTGTTAATTCACTGATAGAAAAGTATCACGGAGAAAATTCAGACGTTATATATATACGTCATATTATTCAGAATCTTCCTACGAACCGACTGCTATTTGGCTATTCTATAGCAGGAACCGAAGGTGCGGAAATATACTCTGGTATCAAAATTGTATCGGAACATTGCTATGACAAATTATTAGGAGATGCTCTTACAAACAAAAAACTTCTGAGTATGATAAAAGAGAAAAAATATGATGTATTGCATTTGTGTGGTTTAGATGAATGCGGATGTGTAACATCAACTGCTCTTGGTGCTGCCAAAAGAGGTATTAAGGCTGAAATTATTCAGAACGGTACAGCAACGGTGTTTGATGAAAAGAAAGTTGCAAATGCTCACGGCAAATTGAAAAAAGCAGATGTTAAATTTATATAAGAGCTGATACTTATATTAACAAATTCCAATTTATCGAGCAGATCACTTATCGCAGCACTCATAACGGGTGCTGTGATTTTTTCTGCCGTTAAGCCTGTGCTTGGTCATTCTTCGGCAAATCTCAAATACAGCTGCCACAAGCAAAAGTTCAGCCACTTTCCTCATTCCTTTCAAAATTCCATATCATCATATCAGCTTCATACCCATATCGTGTTCAAAGCCTGCAAAGGTGGAGTTCATCAGCGTATAAACGGAGTTGAACAGAGAAGTTGTAAGGAAGCGGTCTATCCTGCTTATCTTGTCGGGATAATTTACAAGGCCGTGCAGAACGTACTGAACGTGTTCAAAGGTTATCTTTCTGTAAGCAGCTTTCGCCGTTTCCTCATACACACGTTTCCCCTCGGATATAACAGTCCGTTCTCCGCATAGAACGTCCACCATCAAGTCCTTAATTTCCTCAACCATTTTTACTACCGAATCGTCCTTGAAAGACATAAGGCAGTCATAGTCGATCTGTGTCTTTACTTCTTCCTCTACTGCGTTTCTGTCTATTCCATCAATCAATCCATCACTTTCAACAGTTTCAACAGCTCCGGGTGTCTGCTCAACATTTTGTAAAACTCAAGCGTTCGGAAATTGTTGTTCCTGCAAAATTCGGGAATGGAACAGGATTTCTTGTTCTTTCTCATTGGTTTGTTGTCCTTTCTTTTGATTTTCTATTTTACTTTTTCTGTGTGGATATGGTATAATGGTTTTGGAAATTGGTCGGGATAAACTGCTCGACAAATCGGAATTTGAAGGAGAAAATAAAGTGGCACTTAGATTAAGACCTTATAATGAAAATGATGCAGATATAATTCTTTCTTGGAGCAAAGACGAAAGAGCTTTTTATAAGTGGTCGGCAGGTGTTTTGGGCAAATACCCCATCAGCAAAGAGCAATTCGGCTTTGTTAACAATCTTATGGCGTTCACAGCAATTAACGATAATGAAGTAATTGGATTTTTTACAATGAGAAGACCCTCAGAGAGCTTTGACGAGTTGAGATTTGGCTTTGTAGTTGTAGACCCTGAAGAGCGTGGAAAAGGATACGGAAAAAGAATGTTACAGTTGGGAATTACATTTGCAAAAGAAATCTTTGGTGCAAAAAAAGTTTCTTTAGGTGTTTTTGAAAACAACAAATCCGCCTATTACTGTTACAAATCTGTAGGATTTAAAGATATTGTTTTAGAAGAAACAGAGAAGTATACCGTACTTGGTGAGGAATGGAAATGTTTAGAACTTGAATTGAATCTTTAAATTCCAATTTATCGAGCAGATCACTTATCGCAGCACTCATAACGGGTGCTGTGATTTTTTCTGCCGTTAAGCCTGTGCTTGGTCATTCTTCGGCAAATCTCAAATACAGCTGCCACAAGCAAAAGTTCAGCCACTTTCCTCATTCCTTTCAAAATTCCATATCATCATATCAGCTTCATACCCATATCGTGTTCAAAGCCTGCAAAGGTGGAGTTCATCAGCGTATAAACGGAGTTGAACAGAGAAGTTGTAAGGAAGCGGTCTATCCTGCTTATCTTGTCGGGATAATTTACAAGGCCGTGCAGAACGTACTGAACGTGTTCAAAGGTTATCTTTCTGTAAGCAGCTTTCGCCGTTTCCTCATACACACGTTTCCCCTCGGATATAACAGTCCGTTCTCCGCATAGAACGTCCACCATCAAGTCCTTAATTTCCTCAACCATTTTTACTACCGAATCGTCCTTGAAAGACATAAGGCAGTCATAGTCGATCTGTGTCTTTACTTCTTCCTCTACTGCGTTTCTGTCTATTCCATCAATCAATCCATCACTTTCAACAGTTTCAACAGCTCCGGGTGTCTGCTCAACATTTTGTAAAACTCAAGCGTTCGGAAATTGTTGTTCCTGCAAAATTCGGGAATGGAACAGGATTTCTTGTTCTTTCTCATTGGTTTGTTGTCCTTTCTTTTGATTTTCTATTTGCTCTTTCTGTTCGGATATGGTATAATTGTTTTGGAATTAGTTGGGATAATTTGCCCGACAAATCGAGATTTGTGAGGTGATATAATGAATAAAATTAAGCTGACTGCACTTCCTTGTATATGTGCAGATGTTTTTTACGGTACTGAAATAATCAGACCGGGAGGAGAAGCATTGAATTTTGCTGCTCATGCCTCGCACTTTAAGGATATAGATGTTACGCTTCTTGGTGTTGTCGGAAAAGATAAATATGCAGAAGCGATAATGGATTCAATATCAAAGCTTGATATTGATAAAAACCATATACGCATTGATGAAAGGTATCAGACTGCAAATAATATGACTTACCTTACAGAATCGGGCGATAGGTATTATAAAGATGATTCATGGAACGGAAAAATTCTCGATAACATCGTACTGAATGATAATGAAATCAAAATCTTATCAAGGTCCGATGTAGTCTTTGTCCATTTCTGGGCTTCGTGTTTTTCGCAAGTAGTTGAACTGAAGGAAACTCTTGGCTTTAAGCTTGCGGTAGATTTTGATGTATATAGAGATTTTGCAGATATGGAACGATTTGCTCCGCATGTTGATTTCTTTATGATAAGCGGCTCGGAAGAACTCCTGCCGAAGTTCAAAGAATTATCGAATAAATACCGTTGCCTGTTTAACGTGTCACTTGCAGAACGTGGAAGCGTTACATACTTTGATGGACAGGAATTCAAAGTGCAAGCTGTGAAAGTTGAACGCATAATTGACACGACCGGTTGTGGTGACAGCTATCACGCCGGATTTGTCTGCTCATATATGCTCGAAAATAATATTGAAAAGGCTATGAATGTCGGTTCCGAAATTGCAGCAGAAACCTTAAAACATTACGGTGGATTCTGAATAATCAATGACTCAAGTTCCTGTTTTCTTCCAACAAACATAGCGTCCTCCGTTTTTATTCAAATTGATTTTATTCAAATTGATTTGAATAAAATCGTTCTGAATAAAATATATCACATTTTCACAGATAAATCAAGGGATATGTACAGACTGGTGCATATCCCTTTTATTTCATTTTATGTTATTATTCAACTCTAATCAAAATCAGCTCAGAAGATAATCACACAGATTTATTATTTTGATTCCGTCTTCCGTTTCTCCTGATGGACCGTAACGCTGAATAACAATCTTTTCATGATTGTCACGAATGCTTCTTAACGGACTTAATTCGCGTTCCTTTGTAGATTCTTCCTCCATCCTTTCTGTTACCTGAATATATTTTTTCTCTCTCGTTTTTGATGCGATAAAATCAATTTCCCTGTTTCCTGTTTTACCGACAGCTACATCATATCCTCGTCTTTTTAATTCGAAATAAACAAGGTTTTCTATTGCATGCCCTGTATCTGCATCACGATATCCGAGCAGATAGTTTTTTAATCCGAGATCTGAAATATAATATTTTCCCAAAGTCCGTAAATATTCTTTCCCTTTTATATCAAATCGTCTGATTTCATAGAATACATATGATTCAAGAAGTGCGCTAACATATGCCTGAATAGTCTGAACCGCAGGTTTGCCTTTCTTCGGACTGTCTTCAATCAGTCTTTCGTTCATCAAAGTATTTGCAATTGAGTTCAAAGAAACATTATTCCCGATATTATCCGCAAGAAACATAATGATTTTCTTAAGAAGATCTGCATCAGTAATCCTCTTCTGTCCTCTTCGGTACTCTCTTTCCAGAATATCTCTGACAACAATCGTTGAATAAATTCCATCAAGAACTGAAAAAACTTTATCCTGCTCCAGGCCAACCTCAGAAAGTCCGGGCATGCCACCAAACATCAGATAAGCTTCAAGAAGGTCATCCATTTCATAAATCTGACCCTCCTTATCTGTAACTCTTCGCTTTAAAATTCCTGCCGGACTATTATACTCTGTTACCGAATAGTCATTAAAATCAAGAAATTCCCTGAATGAAAGCGGCAGCATTTTTATTTCAACAAATCTGCCGGCAAGATATGTTGAAATCTCAGAAGAAAGCAGATAAGCATTTGACCCCGTCAGATAGATGTCTGTGTCAAAATCTACTCTGAATGAATTTACAGCATCCTGCCATTCAGGAATTCTTTGTATTTCATCAAGAAAAATATACATCTTTTTATCCGGTATAACTCTTTCAGCAACATAATTATACACATCTCTCGAATTCATTCCACGATACTGAATTGATTCAAAATTCATGACAACAAATTGATTTTCCTGAATTCCATTTTCTTTTAAATGCTGAATCATAAGTTTCATCAGACTTGATTTCCCGCATCTGCGTATTCCTGTAATTACTTTAACCAGTTCCGTATCCTGAAATCCAATAAGTCTGTTCAGATATAAACTGCGGTTTTTAAGATTTTCATTTCTTTTGCTCAACACTCTCACCTCCGGAATATTATAACACAAACTTTATTATTTTTCAAGTTTGTGTAATTGATTCTATAAACTTTATTTTATTATAAATTTGTGTAATTAATCTTAAAAAGTTTAGCAGTAAATGAAAAAATGCACACATCCGGTTTTATAACACGATGTGCGCATATATTAAAAAATTATAAGCTGTTTTCCTGTATGTATTCGTTTATAAACTTTTTGATTTCCGTTGTTGGAGTTGTTTCGTTCAGTTTACATAATTCTTTAAATTTTTCAAGAACATCAGGCTTCAAATCAAGCGAAAACCTCACATAATTATTTCTTATATATTTCTGCTGTGCACTGCTTTTAGCTTTTTCTTTCTCCATCATTCAATCTCCATATCAAAAATACTTTCAATTAAAAATATCAGAACTGAAATCAATCCAATGAGTTCAATCACCTTTAAAATCACTTTAAAAAAATTTTTTGCCATATTAACCTCCATTTAGTCTTCTAACAAATAATCTTCTTCAATGGTTTTAATATGTTCTATAATATTTTCCAATACATCTTTAAATGTATCGAAAAACTCCTCTTCTCCATCAAAATAGCGAATAAATTTCCCTGTTTCACTAGATACACATAAAACTTCACCATCACCAATTAAAAAAGCTATAACAATATAATCACTTGGAAAATCAGTTGCTTTCTTCTTTTCATAAAATTTAATTATCTCTTCTATACTAAAAAATTCTGCTGTAGATCCATTGAGAATTAATCCGTTAGAAAACCTTAAAAAATCCTTATACTCGTCGGGAAGTATGAAATCCAAGCGAGTCTCAAGAATTTTTAACTCTTCGTCATTGGTTGGATTATTAAATTCATACTTTTTTATTTTTTCAAGTTTTTGAGCAATATTCACCAAGTCTTCTAACTGAAATTTTAAATTATTTTCTGGAATTTTTGGAATAAACATTTTTTCTCCTTATTTACTGAATTATTCATCATTTTATTGTTATATATAGTAAAAATATATTATTTCCGACTATATATAATATCAATAAAACAAACAATTATATTATATCAATAATATTTATAAATGTCAATTGTCTAAGAATGAAGTGCCAGCAAACACATATTCAACGTGAATAAATTTATTGGAATATGTTTATTTACTAACAGATACTTATCAACCGGCTTATTCAAACAAGTTGATTTTCTTATTTGTGTCTTCAGGCTGTTCTGATGCTTAACAGTGACGTTAATGATGTTTCAATAAGGTAAGTGATTACAACGTATATTTTTAATTACCCATTTTACTTTTCCTTCATACTTCCCACGAACCCTTTGGTTATCGGCTCAAGGAAATATTAATTAATCACATCAGTTACCCAATCTAATATCGAACCAAAATCATCTTCTTCCATATCTTCATATTCCCCAAAAATCATAAACTTCCCAGTTTCAATAGAAAAACCATATACTTCTTCAACAGATATAAATTCTCCTATAATTGCATACTCATCGGGAACATTATATGGTTTCTTATCATTATCAACTATGATATCATCCAAGGAATAAAACTTAAGTCCTGATCTATATAAAACTGATCCATTTGAAAACAAAAGCCAATCTTTATATGAGGAAGGAATATTAATATTATTTTTAGATTCCCACATATTTATTTCTTCAATAGTTGAAGCCGAATTAAAAACAAAATCACCTTCTTGATCAAACAAAGATTTTTCCACTATTTTGCAAGCCGCTACTAATTTTTCAATATCATGTGTCAACTGATTTACTGGAATATCTGGTACTATCATAGTAATCTCCTTAGTTATTATAGTGAACGTCAAAATAAATTTGACTTTCACTATAATTATTTTATCCTGAATTATTCATCGTGGCCTAAGAAAAATCTTCTAAACCACATAATTATGTATTTTAAAAAGTTTTTTCGGTTTCACCTAAAAAGTGAAGCCAGGGTATAGAAAAAGAGCTTCAAATTTGTTATAATTGAAATGACAAAAAGACAATAAAACAAAGGAGAAGCTCTCATGATTAATATTATAAACGATTTTTCATTTAAATTCAATAGTTCTGTGAAATTAAATTTTGATGGTGGAGATTTAACGTCAGATTCCGGCGGTCTTTTGATAGAAGAATTTATGCATGTAACAGGTATAAAAAATCTGTTTAAGATGTTTAAAACCAAGGATTCCGCAGTTAGATATCATACTGATGCAGATAATCTTCATCAGGTGATTTCACAGATTTTTCTTTCATACTACAACGATAACGACGCTGACGAACTTGCTTATGAGCATGTTCTCACAACTGCACTTAACAAGGACCGCCTTGCTTCACAGCCGTCATTATCGAGGTTTTTCAGTCGTATGGACGAAACTACAATCAAGCAGATTAACTGTATAATGGCTGAGTTAAGAAGAATGGCTTATGCAATTAAAAGACCGGAATTCATTGTCTTTGATCTGGATTCAACATTGCTTGATACTTATGGTAATCAGGAAGGAAAAGCCTTCAATTTTCATTATCAGAACGTCGGATATCATCCATTGCTCTGCTATGATTCATTAACCAAAGACCTCATTGGCGTCGCCTTACGCGAAGGTTCAAAATACTGTAGCAAAGATGCAGCAGATTTCCTCGAACCAATATTCAAAGAGTATACCGAATCATATCCTGATATGAAATGTATGCTCAGAGGAGACAGTGGTTTTGCATCTCCGGAAATATATGATCTCTGTGAAAAGTATGGTATAAGCTATGTAATCAGACTCAAGGAAAACAATATACTCAGACAGCAGGCAGAAGCTACACTTGAAAAATTGAAAAAAGCTGTGGATTTTAATTCACTGGACTATGCATGTGCATATGGAGAATTCAATTATCAGGCTTCTTCATGGAAACACCCGAGACGTGTTGTTTTCAAGATTGAAAAACCACACGGTCAGATGATTTACATGTATACCTTCGTTGTTACTTCAATGGAGAGCGAAGCTCAGCAGCTCATCAAGGCATACTGTAAACGAGGAACTATGGAAAACTTCATCAAGGAAGGTAAGAACGAATTCGGATTCAGTCATGTCAGCAGTCAGTCTATGATTGTAAACGCTAACAGATTCCTTATCCATGCACTTGCGTACAATATCTTCAATCTGTTCAGAAGGTTTGCACTGAGTAAAAGTCTTAGAAACTGCAACGCCAATACTATACGTATGGCTGTATTCAAAATTGCAGGTAAAATTGTAAACAAATCCAGATACAAATACTTCAAGCTGTGCAGTAACTGCGTACACAAGGAAGAATTTATTGAAACGTTTATCAATATTCAACAGCTTTATACACAGCTGAACATATTCACCAAGCATCAGAATGCCGTAAATAATTCCTGATTTTCAAAAAACCGAATTTCAAAAATCAAACTTAAGACATTTACCATAATAATACAGTACAAAAGTGTACAGTTATCCCGTAAAATGATTTTTGAAAAAATATTCGATTTTCAAGATACTTTTCCACAGCAATAATTCGGGGTATATATTCAAATGTCGTGATATTTTTGTTTTTGATTTTTGAGTTAATTGACAAATAAAGTGGTATATGATATACTTTAAAAGTATTTATATTTATAATATTAAGAAGTTAAGGAGAAGATAATGGCAAATTACCATATAACCAATAGTGAATTTTATGATATATTAAAAAATATAAATGATGTGAATAATAACGATGATTTAAATATTGAAAAGCAGATTGTTTTTTCTGCATTGTTTAATGAGTATAGTAATAATACTGATAACTACGATGTTGATGATAATATAGAATTATGGAATAATAAAATGGAAGCACCAAGTGAATTATTGGTTGGTAAAAAATATATACTTATAAAGGACAGTGTCCTGGAACTTGTTAAGACGTGTATATCTTCAGGATTTGTAAAACGCCTGATTGAAGATAAAGGAATAAATAATTCCATAACAGGAATAACTGCAGATGTAGTAAGATATGTTGTTGTGCCACTTTGTGATATATTCAGAAAAGCAAGCAAATTGGAGGATAATGATTTTTGTATTTATTATCAGGCTATGACACATAACATGCATCATTCAAAAGATGGATTTACAATAGATGATATAAAGAAATGGCTGCCCAATAGTTCGAATTGCACTTGTAATATGCATAATAGTAAATGGAATTGTGATTACTACGAAATCCAGGGTGATAAATGTAATTTCTTAGATGATGAAAAGATAAATGCTTCAATTTCTTCATTGGAAAAGAAGTCTTTATTGATAAAAGAAAAAAAACAGGATGGAAAATATCATTATCGTTTTAAATATTAAAAAAAGTATACTATAAGGAGTGTTCAAGGAATGTCTGAATCTTGTAATAGAAGTTTCTGGTCGTTTTATACTGTTCAGACTGATAATAAAAAAGAAATTATTAAAGAATTATGTGAATATTTATTCTCAGAACAGTATTCAGATTTTTACACTCAAATAGATAACGAAGATGAAACAGATAAAGATGATGTAGAAAAATATTTTTCCAAATCAATAATTGGTAGATTTATTAACCTTATTAATAATATAATCTGTCCATTTACCCTGGTAGTTGAACCGCATTATATTGATCAAAGTTTTAGAGATACATTCTATATGTATTTTTCAAATCAGCATTTTTCTGTTGACAGGTCATCGATACGAGTTTCTTTTCTTAATGGTGATTATAATATAAATAGATTTTATACTGAAGAATTATGTAAGCTAAATGAGAATTTTATCGGAAGCTGTGTTATAAATCCGTTAGTAAGTGGAGCGATAGGAAGAACATTGCTGTCTCCTCATTATATTTTGCCTGAAAAAAATTCATGTTACATGAGAGTGTCTGATTATACATTAAACATATATGGGAAAACTCTAAATGTAAAAGCTTTTCCGTATCGTTCTCAAGATCAGGAAACAATGAGATGTGCAGAAATTACTATGCTTAATATATTTGATTATTATTCAAATACTTATAACGATTATAGAATCGCAACCCCAAGTGATATTATTTCATGTGAAGAAAAGCATAATTTTGAGAGAGTTTTACCATCCAGAGGAACAACATATCCAATCTTAACCAAGGTGATGTCTGAGTTTGGTTTTGATCCAAGACTTTATACAATGGCCGGAATTGATAATTATATATTTTCTTCTTTAGAAAAAAAGGATAAATTAAAAAGAGTATTACATTATTATATAGAATCTGGAATTCCCGTTGCGGTTAATTTGAAATCAACACCTCAATCATCATCATCAGATAATCATTCTATTGTGTGCATAGGTCATGGAAAGATAAAAAATGAATTACATATTAAAGCAAGGAAAAATTGTTTTATTCCATTTAATATACAAAATTCAAATGATGATATATACAAAAATCCGATAGTCAATTCTGCTGATTTTTTTGAAGACTATGTTATAGTTGATGATAATGTACCGGTATATCAGATAAGAAATTTTTCTGACTTTTCCCCCAATATGTTAGTTGATGGTTTTGCAGTACCATTATATAAAAGAATGTTTTTGGATGCTGTTGATGCTGAAACTATATTTTATGATTTGCTTTTCGATGAAAACTTTGGCTTTTCTGATTTTGCAAAAGAGATTTTAAAAAAAGATGAAAAGGTAGTTTTTCGGATGTTTATGGCTTCTTCAAAAAGCTTGAAAAAATTCAGAGTTGAAAAATATGAAGATGTTGATTTGAAATATTATTATTCATCTATACCTATGCCCAGGTTTATCTGGGTGTGTGAATTATATAGAGAAGAAGAATATTTTAATAATAATGAAAGTAAAATGGCTTTTTCTGAATATATTATTGATGCCACATCTGCTCCAAGTCGTGGTCCGAAAAGTCTTATTTTAATGAAATTTCCAAAATACTTGACTTATAGGTTGCCGGATCAAAATGATATAGAAATGTCTGAATGGAGAGAAATTGAAACAGATCAGAAATTTATAGGATATTCCGGAAACTTACTTAAATATTAAAAATTTTTATTTAAAAATGGTATATGCTTTAATTAAAGGAGAATTTGTATAATGAATAAACCAATCAGTTACCTTCCAAGGGAATTTAATAGTTCAGACGGAAAAATCAAGTTAGTTAATCCGCCAAAAGGAAAGGTTACAGCTAAAGCTGCTTATAGGTTAGAGCATGGGATATCTGTAAAAATTAGTGCTAATGAATCACAAAGTCTGAAAAGCTTAGCGTATGTAAAACGTAATGAGTTTTAATTTGTTGTATACGAATGCATGAACAAATATAATGTAAAAAACATAAATTTCTCATCCTCCGTTACTTCAACCCAATCGGCGCCCACGAAACCGGCCTCATCGGCGAAGACCCGCAGGGAATACCAAACAACCTCATGCCATGCGCAGCCCAGACCGCAATCGGAATCAGAGACCACCTCACAATATTCGGAAATGATTACGATACCCCGGACGGTACATGTCTGCGTGACTATATCCATGTAACAGATCTTGCCAAAGGTCACGTAAAAGCAGTGGAATATGCACAGAAAAATAAAGGCGTGGAAATCTTCAACCTCGGAACCGGCAATCCGTACAGCGTTACAGAAATCGTTGAAACATTTGAGAAGGTAAACGGAGTCACTGTGAATCACGTATACGGCCCAAGGCGTGACGGAGACCTTCCGAACTGCTACGCCAACGCAGACAAAGCCATGAAGATGCTTGGATGGAAAACCGAGAAAACCCTTGAAGACATGTGCCGTGACCTCTGGAAATGGCAGCAGATGAATCCGAACGGATATAAGGAATGACAAATAATAAAAAATCATCCCACCGAACAGCAATTATGCTGAAACGGTGGGATGTGTGTTTTAGGTTAAGTAAATTTAAAACGGTACTTTATTCGATTCCGAATTCCGCATACAGTTTCTGGCGGTATTCGGCATCTGATGCAGCTTTGAATGCATCATCCTTTCTTCCGGCATTTTCAAGTGCCTTGATTAAAGCACCAAGCTTATTTTCGCCTTCACGTTCGCTGTCATCCAGGAGTTTCTTAATACCTTCACCCATTTTTATCACCTCTTCTCCTTTAGGTACACTGATATTCAGACCGGTCAGTTTTTTAATAAGAACTGCCTCGGATCTGGTTATCTCTTCATTGATACCTGTTAATCTGTCAGATTTACTTTCATCATTAGCATAAGCAACGGCTCTGAGAATGGCCTTCAGATTTGTATGCATACGGTTGAAGTCATCTTCACTCATCTGATGCGGATCGATAAGGTGTTACTGCTAACCTCAACTGTCATAAAACAGCTACGTCAGATTGACACAAAACT
>JAUNJJ010000310.1 GCA_030533325.1 Oscillospiraceae bacterium | reverse complement strand
CATCTTTCGGATAAAACAACATCGGCTTATCGGATTGAGAAAAATCAGCACCAAATTGTGTCTTTGCTGTCTGAGTGATATTTGCCATCAACTCATCTTGCATAGTATAAGGTACAGCATCCATTTCATTATCCGTTTCCTTTGTATCGTGTTCGTTAAACTCTTTAAGTAACTTGCCGACATTACGGAAACTATCCATACTTTCCCTTATTTCTATATAACCTTTATCTTTACTCATTTAAATTAAAAAATTAATCGATTATTCATCATAGATAAGACCCATCCAATGATAACCATAAACCTCTTTGGTTGTCATTCTCCTTTTTATCGGTTTCTTTGGTGCTTCTTCCTTTTTAGGTTCTTCAACTGGAACTATTTCTCCCTCTTTCTTTTCTTCAATTGTTTCTGTTTCAACCGGAACATCCTCTTCCTTAACATCATCTTCCGAAACTATCTCCATTTCCTCTGGCTGTTCATCAACTATTCCAGTCTCATTTACCTCAGATTCAACATTTTCCTGAATTTTAGTTTCTTTCTCGACTGTTTCTTCGGCATTCTCGCTCTGTTCTACTTTTTCCTCTTCAGCAGGTGTTTCAATCTGTTCCTCTACCTCTTTTGGGGTTTCCAACTCTTTGACATCCTCTTCCGTGAAAGTAATATTCTGTGCGTCAGCCACAAATATATCTTTAAGACTTGCTTCAACAGATGGTTTAACCTCGGCGTTTTCGGCTTTCTTAGTTTGTTTCTTGTTCTTTTTAATATCGGATTTCTTATTTTCCATAATCGTCTACCTTATTATATTATAATTAGCGCAATTCCTTAAAAGTGTAAAATTCATCAGATGCAAGCGCACTTACTTTTAGTTTTACCAACGCCTTATCCTTAATTTGTCGTACTCTTTCTTTTGTAAGTTCCATTTCCTGACCTATCTCATCAAGAGTCATTTCCTTACCGTCATATAACCCAAAATATAATGAGAGTATTTTGATTTCACGTTTTTTAAGCGTTTTCATCAATTCCGTGATAGTGGCTTGTCTGCTTTGTATATTATTCAATTCCTCTTCAAACTCATTATTCACTATCTGTGATGAATAGTCATACTCAGATGACTTACAGTTATCAAACATATATGCATCGGCATTTACCTCTTCGATATTTCCTAAATATTTGTCAATACATTCTTGGATAGAGTTTCTAATCCACCATACGGCATATGAAATAAACTTAACACCTTTTGTTTCATCAAACTTTTCAGCAGCCTTGATTAATCCGATATTTCCCTCTGAAATCAAATCTGAGAAAGGTACACCGCTTTTACGATATTGTTTAGCATAATTCACCACGAATTTCAGATTAGCATTAACCAACTTATCCAAAGCGGCTTTGTCACCTTTCTTGATTTTTACTGCAAGTTCCTTTTCTTCTCTTGCAGACAGTGGTCGATACGTTTTAATTTCCTCAAAATATGTATCAATCTCATCAAACTTTTCAAACGTAAATGTACGTTTCATCTTTAATCACTACCCATATTTCCTTTTATTTTAATTCAATTTAAAAATCTCCAATGAAAACCTCCCGCAGTTCTATTTGGATTTACGCAAGCAGAAAATACTGTTCTACCAGCACGATTTATTGATTCCCCAGCGATTCTGCAATTTTTAAAAATCTCAATAATATTACCATTATTATCTAATTTTCCGACTTTATGCTCTTTTGGGTTATTTCTTTTTTTGTAACTTTCTTCTTTGTTTTTCTTTATTCTTTCTTTTAAATCGTCATCAAAATTATCACTTTCAAATTTAAACACACAATTTTTTATAAATCTAAAACTTACTTTATTATGGCACATAGATAAAATAGATGATAAACATATACCGGTTTTTTCATGGGCTTCTGTTACGGACTGAAATTTACC
>JAUNJJ010000309.1 GCA_030533325.1 Oscillospiraceae bacterium | reverse complement strand
TAGCCCAGTCAATCGGAAAAACGCTTGTTATTTAAAGAACTTTATTTTATGTAAAAACTGCCGGATGAATGGCTTACCTGAAGTTCATCCGGCAGGATGCTTAATAAGTTTGAAAATCAGAAAACACAATAATCTGTACATAAAACTTATATTTCCGGATGATCAGTATCACGAAATGCTAAACATTACCTGCTCACTGGAAGAGCGTATTTACGGTAAGAAATGTTCAGGATTATTGAGTTAAAGGGATGTTTAAATCCCCCACCCTTTTCAAGGGGGCAATAATTACTGCGCTAAGGCATTGATACTGGGACAATATAGATATAGTAAAATTATACTTATACTGGTTAAAACAGCTACTCAAAGGAGGAAACAAAGCAGCTGGGATGAAGTTGTGAAGATATTCAAAATGGTTATAAAATTAATCATAGAGGAAAATGTTTAGCAAATATGAATTTTTAACTGGACAAAACTGACTGATTACGATATAATATAATCATAAGAAGACAAAGGTGGCATGTTAAGTTGAGAGATTTAGATTACCAGTATTATCAAAAAATGATTGGTGAAAGGTTGAAGCAGTATCGTATTAATGCAGGGCTGACGCAACAGGATTTGGAAAATAAGTCAGGGGTCTCAGTTCGTAGTATTTCCAGGTTGGAACAGGGAGCATCTGTTCAGCTTGAGAGTCTGATTAAAATATTATCTGCACTTAATCTTGATAGTAATATTGAGTTATTAATACCCGATCAGACAAAGCGTCCTTCTTTTTATTTAAAAGATATCGAAAAGCCAAAGCAGAGAGTACGGAAAAAAGAAAAGGTAAATGGCGGTTTTAAATGGGGGGATGAAGAATAAATGAATACAACAGCAGAAGTTTATTTGTGGGGAACGAGAGTTGGAATTATTCATCAGGAGCTGGATAAACCGTATGCGTCGTTCGAATATGATGGAGATTTTTTGCAAAGCGGAATAGAAATATCGCCTGTTATGATGCCGTTAAGCAATAATGTTTCAGTTAAATCTTGACAAAGATTTCGATTATTGGTTAATCAAATTTGATAACGTATCAAAAAACGGTGATCATGGCTTAGAGGACGTACCTGAATATACATTAATTGAATATGCATATTATAAAATGGCTTTAGCGGCAGGAATTAATATGAATGAGTGTAGAATTTATTCAAATGCCGGAGAAAATCATTTTATGACAAAGCGATTTGATCGAGCCTGTGGAAAAAAGATTCACATGCAATCATTAGGAGCAATTGCGCATATCAGTTATAAAGAACCGGCATTGTGCAGCTACGAAATGGCGGCACAATATATGCGGAAAATAAAGCTTTCTATGAAAGAAATAGAACAATTCTATAGTAGAATGATATTTAATTGTTTAGCAGTGAATCAGGATGACCATGTTAAAAATATATCTTTTCTTATGAATCGTAGTGGTGAGTGGAGTTTAGCTCCTGCATATGATATTACTTTTTCGTATAATCCAACTAATAAGTGGCTTAGAGCACACCAGATGACAATCAATCAAAAAACCAGAGATATTCAGTTGACGGATATGTTGGAAGTCGGTAAAAAAATGGGAATACGAAAAAGAAAGTGTATGGAAATTATTTCGAGAATAAGCAAGGTTGTTGCAGATTTTGAGAAGTATGCAACAGAGGCAAAGATTAGAGAAAAGACTTATTGTGATATTCGAAAGGTGCTTGACCAAAATAGGGTAGAAATTGATTCATAAATTATTTTTTACGTGGAGGACGAATACATGAGGTGTGTAGTATAATTTAGAAAAAAAGTTTATATGGGGTATAACCTTTGGAGTGCTGTAATCCGGGGCGTCGGTTACATATAATGGGGAAAGTCAGAAATTGAAGGTGTTGTAATTTGCAGAAATCAGAAATTATAACTGTAA
>JAUNJJ010000118.1 GCA_030533325.1 Oscillospiraceae bacterium | reverse complement strand
TATAAAAACCAGCACGAAAAAATGTGCTGGTCTTTTTTTATATCTGTGCTGAAAAATCTGATATGTCACATTTTTCACTTACTGCATCAAGTATAACATCCGGAGTAAGATTCTGCGGAATGCGTACAGTCATACTTATTATCATAGAGTCATTTTTCTTTTTCTTCATACTGAGTCTAAGGATATTTACATTAAGCCTGTGCATACAGTTTTTTATTTCCGTGAGAATTCCCTGATCGTATTCGGTTCTGAAGGACAGCTCTGCAACCGGCATATTTTCAGAGTTAGGCAGTGAACAGTGCAGAATTATCTGAATGATAATTATTGTCGCCGTTGCACATATTCCGATTATATACATTCCTGCTCCAAGTGCACAGCCAACACCTGCAGTAGTCCATATTCCCGCTGCAGTAGTAAGTCCTTTGACATATCCTCCGCGCAGAAATATTACCCCTGCTCCAAGAAAACTGACACCGGTAATAATATTGGCAGCCATACGTGAAACATCAACATTTATACCCGGATCCCCGGCAACATCAAGAAATCCGTACTTGGATACAATCACCACAAGTGCCGATCCAAGTGTAACCATAATATGTGTTCGTATTCCCGCCTCCTTCTGTCTGCGGCTTCTCTCAAATCCAATCAGAGCACCGCACAGAACGGCCAGCAGCATACGGAAAAGAAGTACAAATTCATTCTGCATAAAAATCCCCCTCCTTTTACAGAAAAAAATACTCTTTAATATCATTATATTGTTTCCTGATATGTTTGTCAATTGCTTAAAACACTTAAACTGACTTTTTTTGTTTATTTCTTCCCTCACAAATTATGATTTATAACAAAAATTTCAGTTTATATTGATTAAATAATAATGTGATGATATAATTATATAGATATATGGATTAATCTATTGAAGTAAGGAGAATATCTGACATATGTCAAAACTTGTAAAATATGATGTCGGTACAAATTTTGATTACAAGCTTTTCGATATCATAAAAGAAAATGACAAAGATCACAGGATCAAGAACGTTTACGGAAAATTAAAGAACGACGGACTTCAGGGCGGTCGTGCACCAAGTATCATACCTGAGCTTACAATGGATCAGTTTACTGACTATATTAAAGCCTGCAAAGAAAACGATCTCACATTTAATTACCTGATCAATCCGCTCTGTATGGATCAGAATGAGCTCGACCCTGACAAGGGTAAGGCAATGAGAGACTTTATTCATACTGCCTATGATGCAGGTGTGAGGTATTTCACTATAAACTCACCGACGCTCATAAAATACGTAAAAAAAGAATTCAAAGATGTATTCATCACTCTTGGTCTTTATGCTTATCCTGTAACAATCCAGCAGGTTGAATACTGGAGAAACTGGGGAGTAGATGAGATCACTCTTGATCATTCCTTCAACAGAAACTTCGATCTTCTCAGAAAAACACTCAAATTCTACAAGGACAGTGATTTTTCTTTAAGACTGATTGCAAACAATTTCTGTCTCAAAGAATGCATCTTCAGACTTAACCACGGCAGTTTCTGTTCGCATTCAGAGCAAAATAAATTATCAATGGACTTTAATCTTATAAACTGTACATACAGAAAAGTTTCAAATCCTAAGGCTATACTTACATCAGAATGGATCAGACCTGAAGATATTCATTACTACGAAGAACTTGCAGAAGAAACAGGTAATAAGAACTTCTCTCTCAAGCTTGTTGACAGAACACGTTCCACTGAATTCATTGGCAATGTTATCAAAGCTTACACATCTGAATCATACGATGGAAATCTTCTTGATGTTATCAACTGGCCTATTACAAATAAGAACATGTTATTTACCAACAAAACGGCTGGTAACCCGACTGTACCTTCCGCTAACGCAGCTCCTCCGCAGCTGCCGCCTGCAAGGTTTGCTGAAAGAATGGATAGATCATTCTTGCCTAAATATGGTCGCGCTATGAATTTCCCTGGTATTTACATAGATAATAAAAAGCTTGATGGATTTATTGAGCATTTTATTAAGAACAACAATTGTGCAAACTCGCTCTGTACAGGAACTATGATAGAAGACGGCAGAGAATGCAGTTATGCATGTGATTACTGCGGTAAATGGGCTGAGAAAGTTATCTCCTATAACAAGGAAGAAGTTGACGAATGGCTCTCTGTTGCTACTGAAGTACTGAGTACACTTCAGTGCGGCGGTATGTACAAATAATATATACATGAAAAGGGTTTCTGAAAGATCAGAAACCCTTTTCATTTGTAATAAAACTTCGCTTTACTCAGCTGAATCAATAAACACACTGTAGATGCATCTTATAGCGTCTTCAAAATCACTTTCACCGATACCAACTATGATATTGAGCTCACTTGAACCCTGATCTATCATCTTGATATTGATTCTTGCATGTGAAAGTGCAGCACATACTCTGGCTGCTGTTCCTCTTGTCCTGCACATACCATGACCAACGACCGCAAGAAGCGCGATGTTGTGTTCAACTTCGATATGATCAGGATTTACTTCCTTTCGAATCTGTGAAATAACAGCCTCTTCCTTACCTTCAAGTGACGCTGAACTGAGAACGATACTCATTGTATCAATACCTGAAGGAATGTGCTCAAACGAAAGATCATTCTTGTAGAGAATATCAAGTATCTTCTTAACAAAACCAATCTCGCTGTTCATCATTGACTTTTCAATGTTGATAGCACAGAATCCCTTCTTACCGGCAATACCCGTGATAGTAGTTCTGCTTGCTTCTTCGGAGTTATCCTCTGCAACGATCATTGTACCGGGTGCGGAAGGATCATTGGTATTTCTGATGTTAATCGGAATACCTGCTGTTCTTACAGGGAAAATGGCATCTTCATGAAGCACAGTAGCACCCATGTATGAAAGCTCTCTGAGCTCCTTGTATGTGATGGTTTTGATTACCTTAGCGCCTTCAACTATTCTTGGATCAGCTATGAGGAAACCAGAAACGTCTGTCCAGTTTTCATATATCTCAGCATGTACAGCACGTGCAATGATTGAACCTGTTACGTCTGAACCGCCTCTTGAAAATGTCTTGATTGTATCGTTAAGTGTTATTCCGTAGAAACCAGGAATAACAGCATGTTCTGTATTTTTTATTCTTTCTCTTACTGCTTCAATTGTCTTTTCAAGCATAAATGTACCGTTGTCATCAAAGAAGATTACTTCAGCAGCATCAATAAATTCGTATCCAAGATATGCAGCAAGGATTATACCGTTAAGGTATTCACCGCGGCTGGCAGCATAATCACGGCCGCTCTTGGCCTTAAGGCAGTATTCTATTTCGTCAAATTCCTTGTCAAGACTGAGTGTCATGCCAAGATCACTGATAATTCCGTTATAACGTTCCTTGATCTTTCCAAACTGCTCTGAAATATTTTCACCCTTCTTTGCAAGTTCGTAGCAGCTGTAAAGCATATCTGTAACCTTGATATCATCGCTGTATCTTTTACCCGGTGCAGAAGGGACAACAAATTTTCTTTTTTCGTCTGATTTGATTATCTCTGCAACTTTTCTGAACTGATTGGCATCCGCAAGGCTGCTTCCGCCGAATTTTACTACTTTAACGCCCATAATAAATACTTCCTTATATAAAAATTAATTAGTCAAAAATCCACTATATTATTATATTAAAATAATCGTTCAAAATCAATAGAAATTTAATATGAAATTGTAAAATCTCAAACCTGTATTTTTGTCAAATACGACTGTTCTTTTCAGAAAAACAATAATACAGGCATACCGGACAATATCCGATATCCCCGTATACCATTTCAGAAGCCGGTTTTTCAGATATTTACAGAATCATCGCAGTATATTCTCGGAACACGCTTTGATATACCGCATACCACTTCATATCCAATAGTTCCGTACCATGAAGCCAGTTCATCGGCTGTGATAATATCATTTCCGTCCCTTCCTATAAGTGTGACTGTATCTCCCGGCTTTACATCAATGTCTGTCACATCAATCATCATCTGATCCATGCACACACGGCCGGTTATACTGCATCTTACTCCCTTGCAGAGCACCTGACCTCTGGAGGAAAGCAGTCTTGAATACCCGTCTGCGTAGCCAACAGTAACAGTGGCAATCTTTCGCCTTTCAGAAGCCCTGTATGTTCTTCCGTAACTTATGCAGTCGCCCGCTTCAACAGTCTTGACATGGGAAACAACAGCCTTAAGTTCCATAACCGGTTCAACCTCATACGGAAGTGAAAGCGGATAGTTAGGATACAGACCATACATAGTTATTCCTATACGTGCAAGCGTACTTGTACTGTCGAAGTGGTATCCTGTACCTGCACTGTTAAGAAAATGGACATGCTTAAGCTTTGTACCTCTTTTCTCCAGTTCACGGTAAACGCCCTTTATAAATTCAGCCTGCATACCGGTGTATGCAATATTGTCAGGTTCATCGCTGTCAGCAACAGCAAAGTGAGTAAATATCCCTTCGACATCAATTTTTTCAATAGCTGAAATTCTCTGAACACAGTCTGCACATTCAGAAACATCTCTGTATTTTATCCCTATTCGTCCCATACCTGTATCAAGCTTAACATGACATCTTACCGGTTTTTCTGCATTTTTACCAAGTTCGTCAGCATACTCTTCAGACACAATGCACTGGATTATGTTGTACCCTGCAATCTCATCAGCATATTCAGGAGGGGTATACCCAAGTATAAGGATTTCGGCATCAGGACATACCTCTCTTACACTTATGGCTTCATCAAGGTTGGATACAGCAAAATATCTTATTCCTATAGAAGAAAGTTTCTCCAGAACTCTTTTCTCGCCATGACCATATGCGTCAGCTTTAACAACTGCCATTATTTCAGTGGACGGTGAAATGCCTTTTTTTATCGTATTTATATTTTTTTCAAGCCTGGATAAATCAATCCGTGCCCATGCTCTTTTATGATTTTTCAAAAGAATACGCTCCTTGTCTTGATATTTATGAGTTATTATGGTAAAATAGTATTTTGAGAGATACTATTTATATTTCGGGGAGACAAATATTGATTAACAAAACAGTATGTTTTTCAGGCCACCGTCCTGAAAAGCTTCCGGGAAAAGGAAGCGCTGACAGACCGGAAACTGAATTTATCCGGAATCTGCTGAAAGACAAAATAAATACCTGTATCAGTGAAGGATATACAAGATTCCTTTCCGGTGTAGCAAGGGGCATCGATCTCTGGGCCGCACTTGCCGTTCTGGAACTTAAGGAAAAAAATCCGGATATAGAACTGATATGTGTAAAGCCTTTTGAAAATCAGGGATATAACTTTCCTGATGAAGACAAACTGCTTTATGAAAAAATAATCAGGGAATCGGATTCAGTAATCTGCACTTCTTCAGTGTACAGCAAAAACTGCTATTACATAAGAAACCGCTATATGGTAGACCATGCCGGAAAGCTTATTGCATTTGTAAACAACTACCGCAGCGGAACAGGTCAGACTATCAACTATGCACGTAAACTCGGAAGAAAAACCGATATTACAAATCTTAATTCCATTGATTTTGAAATGACTTATGAACAGCTGCATTTCTAAGCAGTACAGTTTATTGTAAAAGTCAGATTTATCTGGACGTTCACTATAATTATACTACTTTGAATCTGCTTTGTAAAGTTTTAAACATTGTTAATTCAACTTTTCAACAGACTTTTCCACACTCTGTTAAAAAGTACGGTGTTAATAATGTTGATATAAAAACAACGGTTTTACGTGCCTGAACAGCACGGCGAAACCATATTAACGGAGGACTCAACAATGGCATTGTTTAAAAAAAGAAAAAAAGAAAGTGTTGCTATTCCTTTTCTCATAAGCATGGTAATAACACTGCTCGTAATCGGTATACCGGTTTTCACATTCTATAACCGCCTGATTACCGAAAAGGAAAGCACAAATTCAGGACTTGAAGATGTTATCTTTACTCCAACAAATGAAAATGATACAACTCTTCTGTTCGTCTACGAACCAAATGACAAGTCTTTAAGACCATCCTTTTTAATTCTCAGAACATCAGCTATGAACAAAAGCTTTACTTTCATTCCGGTTTCCAACGATTTGCTCTGCGGAAGTGAAAAGATGTCTGTTATCTTTAAAAACGGTGGTATTATCGAACTGACAAAAGCTGTTGAAAAAACATTTGAAACAGATATAGACAGATATATGCTGCTCAACGATGAAGCGCTCTCTGTCATATGTGACTCATTCGGCGGTGTAAACTATGCTGTACCGGAAGGCCTTAAAGGATTAAATGAAGGTACACAGTTCCTTGATTCCAGTTTCATTCTTAAACTTATATCAAATCCTAAATTCGCTGAAGACGCCCGTACAGTTGCAACAGGAAACCTTTTCGCCGATATGCTTTCAGGTGCCTCAGGTACACGTGTCGCAGATATTGCAGAATACACCTATAACAAGGTTATAAACATGGTTGAAACGGATATAACGTCAATCGACTACGAAAATCAGAAAAAGGCTGTGGACTACATATTCCGTTCAAACCAGTATATCTCAACATACAGAGTACCGGCAGGCAAACCATCAGGTGACGGTATAGCCCTTGACCCGTCATCACTGAAACAGATTAAGGCTGATTCAGGACTTCAGTAAACAGGAGAAAGGGAAACATCCATGTACAGCAATATATTCGACTCTCATTCACATTACACCGACAAAGCCTTCGACAAGGACAGAGATGAGATAATAAATCATATTCATCAGAACGGTGTAAAATACATCATGCTCGCCGTTTCAGACTACAGCGATGCGGTAAATTCGCTTGAACTCAGCAAAAAGTACGACTTTGTATACAGTGCTGCCGGAATTCACCCTGAGTGTATAGAAAATACTGAACCCGGCTATATAGAAAAAATCGAAAAGCTTATAACGGAAAACAAAGACAAAATTAAGGCAGTCGGGGAGATTGGTCTCGATTATCACTACGAGGGCTATGACCGTGAAAAAATGATAAAGATATTCCGTGAACAGCTCCTGCTTGCAAAAAAACTTGACCTCCCGGTTATCATCCACTCCCGCGATGCCACAAAGGATACCATGGATATTCTAAGAGAAATAAAGCCTGAAAAAGGCGTCGTTCACTGTTTCTCAGGCTCGGCTGAAACTGCAAGGGAAATTATTGACCTCGGACTTCACATAAGCTTTACCGGCGTACTTACATTTAATAATGCAAAAAAAGCTGCTGAGGCATTAAAGGTTGTTCCGGTTGAAAAACTTATGCTTGAAACTGACTGTCCGTATATGGCACCTGTTCCATACCGCGGCAAACGCTGTGACAGTTCTATGATCGCTGAAACAGCCAAAAAAGCTGCTGAAATAAAACAGCTTGAAGTTCAGGAGCTTCTTGATATAACCTGCAGAAATGCAGAAAAGTTTTTCGGAATCTAAGTATAAAAAATGAAGGTATCCTTTCGGATACCTTCTTTTTTTAAATTTCATTTCGGTTTTCCAGAGCCCTGAACAGTGTAACTTCATCTGCATATTCAAGGATACCCCCGACAGGAAGTCCAAATGCAAGTCTTGTAACACGTATTCCCGAAGGCTTGAGAAGTCTTGAAATATACATAGCTGTAGCATCGCCTTCAACAGTAGGATTTGTTGCCATAATTATTTCATTTATCTCCGGGTCGGACTGAATTCTGGCGACAAGCTCCTTGATACGAAGCTTGTCAGGTGTAATACCGTCGATAGGAGAAATAAGTCCGTGGAGAACATGATAAAGCCCGTTGTACTCACCTGTTCTTTCTATTGCAGTTACATCCTTCGGTCCCTCAACAACACAGATGATTTTTCTGTTTCTTCGTGTGTCGCTGCACACCGGACAAACCTCACGGTCAGTCATATTCTGACATACGGAACAAAGTCTTACCTTTTTCTTGACATTTATAAGAGCTTCAGCAAAATCATTTACTTCGTTCTCTGTCATGGATGTCACGTGGTACGCAAGCCGCTGCGCAGTTTTCATTCCGATACCCGGCAGACGTGCAAACTGTTCCGCAAGAAGAATTATAGGTAATGCGCTGGATTCAGCCATTTATCAGAATAAGCCAGGGAGTGAAACTCCGCCTGTGATCTTTGACATTTCTTCTTCTGTTGTTTCTTCAATCTTGCCGATTGCTTCATTTACTGCGCTGATAACGAGATCCTGGAGCATTTCAACATCGTCCTTGTCAACAACTTCCGGCTTGATTGTAAGTGACTTGATTGTCTTCTTACCATAGAGAACTACTTCAACAGCTCCGCCGCCTGCAGTTGCTGAGAATTCACGTTCTTCGATATCATCCTGAAGTCTTGTGATTTCGTCCTGCATCTTCTGAGCCTGCTTAATCATTGCGTTCATGTTCTGGGCTCCGCCACCCATATTCTGCTTTGGTACTCTTGCTTTCATATTTTCGTAAACTCCTTTTATTTTATATTGGTTTTATATTGCGCTGATTTATTGACTTAACCTTCCGGATGATTTTCCAGATTCATGTTTTTTGCCTTTTCAATCAGCTTGATAGCATTTTGTTCTTCCTGTGTGGTTTCAACATCGCATTTTGCTCTTATAGCAAACCTCTTGCCAAGTACACTCTCAACCGCATCGCCGAGCATAGCAGCATTTTCCTTGTTGCGAAACAGTGAGATAAAGAAAGGATTCTTCGCTATTATGAACAATCCGTCACCGTTTGCAAAAGCCTTTGAATCTGTAAGACTTGCGGAAACCGCAGGATTTGTTTCTGAAAATTTTGCAAGTACTTCCGCCCAGTTTAAAACCGGCCTGAGATTCTTCCTGTCAAGCTTTGTAAAATCAACCTGAGGCTCAGCCTTCCTTATAGGTGCCGACGGACTGCTGCTGCCTGAAGCAGAAAAATTACCTGAAGCAATCTTTCTTTCAAGTTCAGTTATCCTGTCAGTAAGTTCAGGAGAAGGGAATGACTGAGGCTGTGATATCCCTGTAGCAAGTTTTATCACACACATCTCAAGTTCCACACGCTTGTTTATCGCTCTGAGCATCTTCTCACTGCATTCCTGCATAGCCGAAAGTTTTGAAAGTATATCCTGAAGCTCTGTTTTTTCGGCAAATTTTTTCAGTTTGTCGAGTTCATCAGGCATACAGGCAACCAGCTTTGTGTCTGCCGGATTAATTTTTATAAGCATTGCATTTCTCAGCTGAAATATCATTTCCTCACAAAGACGTGACATATCCCTCGAACCCGAATAAAGTTCATCGATATAGGAAACAGCCTTTGCCGGATCTTTGTCAGCAATCGCTTCAATAATACCGAAAACCTGTTCTCTGCCTGCAATACCCGCAGCCATTGATACTGTTTCTGCGGTGACATTTTCCGAGAACGCTATGCACTGATCAAGAAGGGAAAGCGCGTCACGCATACCGCCGTCCGCAAGCTTTGCAATAAGAAAAGCAGCTTCATCATCAAGTATTATGTTTTCCTGTGAAGCAATATACAGAAGACGCTTTGCAATGTCTTCCGGAAGTATCCTTCTGAAATCATAACGCTGACATCTCGATGCAATAGTAGCCGGCACCTTATGTACTTCAGTTGTCGCAAGGATAAACTTTACATACTCAGGCGGCTCTTCCATTATTTTCAGAAGGGCATTGAAGGCATTTACTGAGAGCATATGCACTTCATCGATTATATATACTTTATATCTGCAGCGCTCCGGTGTAAAAACCGCACCGTCACGAAGATCTCTGATGTCATCGACACCATTGTTTGAAGCAGCATCTATTTCTATTATATCTGAAAGTGCAAAGCTGTCAGCATCACGGCAGATGTCACACTCAAGACAAGGTGCTCCGTCCGAATGATTCTCACAGTTTATAGCCTTGGCAAATATTCTTGCACATGTTGTTTTACCTGTTCCTCTTGAACCTGTAAAAAGGTAAGCGTGAGCTGTTTTGTTATTTATAATCTGATTTTTGAGAGTAGTTGTAATGTGCGGCTGTGAAACTACATCATCAAATGTAAGCGGTCTCCACCGTCTGTACAAAGCTGTATACATCACACACGTCCTCCCTTTGATATAAATAAATCCGGAACATAGGTGTGCAGGCTTGCTGCGGCACACAAAACGGTCCGCTTAATGCTGCTCGGTTCCCCGCCTGACATGGTTCACGGTGTCTCGTTGCACAGGGCCCGCACACCTATATTCCGGATGATAACTCTACCCATTAGATGTTAGAGGCTTGAAAAACAATAAGTCTTCAAAAACTTTATTAATTATATCATATTTATTTAAAAAAATCAAGGCTTTTATAATAAATTTAAGCAGGTTAATCAAATATTTTTATTGGAAAAGGTATTTACAAAATTATTTTTTTATGGTATAATTACTAATGTTGCAAGACGAGGTGTGGCTCAGTTTGGTAGAGCGCTACGTTCGGGACGTAGAAGCCGCAGGTTCGAATCCTGTCACCTCGATTTTCACAGAAGGCGTAGATACGTTTAAACCACGTATCTACGCTTTTTTCGTTGCATCAGTATTTCCGCTCATGGCAGCAAAATTCCTTAAAAAACAACGTTTTTCAGTAAAGTGCCAACAGAAATTCACCATGTTTACCAAAGAAACCAAAGACTCAAAATACCATCTTGACCCTTATCGTTCTGTCAATTTCAAAACTAATGAAAACGGAAATATGATTTGTCCCGCAGGAAAAAGGTTCTTTTATCTGAAAAGTTCTCACGTTAAAGGGAATAAGTATGGCAGAACCCAGGAATATTATCAATGCGAGAATTGTGAAGGATGCGAACTTAAAGGTAACTGCCATAGGAGTAAAGGAAACCGTATAATCTATATGTTCAGGTCGAAAAATTATTATTGAAATATCACTGATAATATGCTATAAATGCCCCTATTCGGCATTAGTATCCCTTAGTGGTCATTAAAAGGC
>JAUNJJ010000018.1 GCA_030533325.1 Oscillospiraceae bacterium | reverse complement strand
GACGGCGTCATAAGTGATGGAGTAATCAGCATTAACGGAAAAAAAGAATTCCAGTGTGAAATTGAAGATATTGGTATTCCGGTCGGAACTTTATTTGTTGATTTTGAATTCCACGATCCTCTTATTCAGGCATCAAAAATATTTATTGATATTAAAGATGAAACACAGAAAAAAGAATATAGAAAAGATATTATAAAATCTGAAATAATAACCGGATGTCCGGATTCCAGCTACATACTTTGTGATCTCTCCGGCAATGTAGATTCAATAATGTTCAGAGCCGTTCCTCCAAACGGAGAAGATATTACCTTTACTAAATTCATTCTCAATGCACCTATTCCTTTCAGTATTCAGTATATTAGATTTTTGCTTATAGTACTGGTTGGAACATTTATTTACTGTATAATAAACAGCAATGCCTTTGCAAGGAAATATTCAGATTCAAAGAGTTTCTGTTCATTTTTTGCATATATCATTACAATATCTGCTCTTCTGATTTCATTTCTTATGATTGATTACAAGATTTCTCCGTCAACATGGTCAGAGGAATTTCATAAGGACAGCGGAAATCAGGTTTCGCAGGAACTTGTTGATGCATTTAAATCAGGGCATGTTTATCTTGATCATCAGCCTGAAGACTTCCTTACAGACCTTGATAACCCGTATGACAGACAGGAACGTGAAAGTTCAGGAAAAAACTATTCATGGGATCATGTTTATTATAACGGACATTATTATTCATATTATGGTATAGCGCCGGTATTCCTTCTTTTCCTTCCGTACAATCTGATTACTGGATACTATTGTCCGGATAGTCTTGCACTTTTGATTTTCTCTGTTATCGCTATTACAGGCATAACTATGATGTATATGTCATTTATACGAAAATGGTTCAGGGATACCCCTTCCGGAATAGTAATCGCCTGTCTCCTCATACTGCAGATTTCAAGCGGTATCTGGTACAGTGTAGGAAGACCTGATTTCTATGAAAATGCACTTGCAGCAGGACTCGCCTTTATTTCATGGGCTGCATACTTCCTTTTTGAATCAAATATTATCTGTGAGGGAAAAATATCAAAAGTCAAAACGGCACTTTCATCTCTGTTTTTTGCAATAGCTGTTCTCTGCCGTCCGACTCTTGCTCTTTACTGTATCTGTGCTGCAGTATTTATGCTCTTCGCAGTTCCAAAAATAAATACTGAAGTCTCATCAGGAGGTAGAGCAATTAAACTTATAAACAAATATTCTGTCTCCTATCTTCTTTGTGCGTTCATCCCTATGATATGCCTTGGTACTGTTCAGATGGTTTATAACTATGTAAGATTCGGTTCTGTTTTTGACTTTGGTATTCAGTATTCTCTGACTATTAATGACTTTACAAAATCACAGTTCCATCTGAAATTCTCAGCAATGGCAATTTACAATTATCTTTTTAACATACCGGTTTTTCAGACTGATTATCCTTTTGTCAGAACACAGTTCCAGCCGCTTGGAAACACTGGTTTTTTCTATGTCGATATAGTAAATACACTCAATTCATCCGGCCTTTTCATGCTTGTACCGCCGACATTCTTTTATCTTTTCTCACGTCGTGCTCTAAAACAGCTTCCTGACAGAAAAACTAAAATTAAAGCAGCTATTAGCATCGCTGTTCCTTGTCTTCTTGCTCCGGTTGCAATAATTGCCTCTGTATGGGAAAGTGGATACGCAGTAAGATATATGGCTGATTTCTCTGTTGAAATTATACTTGGTGCATATGCTATTATGTTATTTATTTATAACACAACAAAAAATCAGACTATACAGAAATTTATAAAGTATTTTATATGTTTTTCTATAGTATGGGTACTCTATGTCGAAGGAGTTCAGATTATAAATCAGGCCTTCAGATATCAGGAATATATGTTTGTTTATCCAAATATAGCCCATAAAATGGAGCAGATAATCGCTTTCTGGAAATAATCAAAAATTAAAATTTACGGTTTTTCAACTTTTAAAATCTGTATTTTTATTAAATCATACAGATTTTTGGACATTCGTTGACTTGTTACAAAATGTGTGTTAAGATAAATTTATAATAAATCAACTGGAGAATGATATTATGAAAAAATACTTTATTTCTGCAGCAGCGGTTCTGCTCACATGTTCACTTGCCTGTTCAGTTTCATTCGCTGAAGAAACTGATACAGTAAATGTAAATGTTACAATAGCTGATAAAGACGGAAATCCGGTACTGGTTCAGGAAGAAATTTCTGTAACTGATATTGATAATGACGGGAAGCTCACTATAAACGATGCACTTTACCTGGCACATGAGAAAGAATTTGAAGGCGGTGCTTCTGCCGGATATGGTTTTGCTGAAACGCAATATGGTCTTTCACTCACAAAACTCTGGGGAACTGAAAATGGCGGAAGCTATGGCTACTATGTAAACAACAAAGCGGCAATGAGCCTTGGAGATGCTGTCGCAGAAGGTGATTTTGTTAATGCCTTCGTCTATACTGATACATCTGCATGGTCCGACACATATTGCTGGTTTGACATAAACAGTGCAGAGATTAACTCAGGTGATGAACTTAAGCTCACTCTTTCAGCGGCAGGGTATGACGAACAGTGGAATCCTGTTACAAAAAAAGTTGAAGGCGCCGCAATCATCGTAAACGGAAATCTTACAACATATAAAACAGATGCTGAAGGAAATGTTGTTATAAGGCTTGAAGAAACAGGAAACTTCGTAATCAGTGCATCATCTGAAAACATGATTCTTGTTCCGCCGGTATGTGTTGTAAACGTAAATGGCACAGCAGCTGAAACAACTGTTTCAGAAACCACAGCAACAACAGAACCAGAATCCACAACATCTGTTTATGAAAGTACTTCTGTATCAGTATCAGAAACTACAGCAGGAACAACAGCATCTGCATCAGTTTCCACAGCTGTAACAGCAGCTTCTGCACCTAAGACAGGTGACAAGAGCATCAGCGGACTTCTCTGTACATTTTTAGCAACCGGTGCTGCAGCATTTTTAGCAGCAGGCCGTAAAAATGAAAAGTAAGAAATTATCACTGATACTGTCTTTAATTTTTAGTTTATATTTTGTACTGTGTTCATCGGCTTCAATTGCTGAATGCAGCGAATATACCGTCGATGAGATTCAGAGTCTTATCGACGGTATTATATCATATAAGCTTTCTGAATCCGGAGCAGGCAGTGTCAGCGAATGGAAAGATAACGGACTTGTTTCCGGTGCGGGGATATCTTCCGAATGGTATATAATGACTTTAAGTCAGAGCGGTTATACTGATTTCTCATCATACGAAAAAGCACTTATAAACTATCTCGACAATAACAGTACAGAATCTGCATCATCAAGATTAAAGTATGCTCTTGCTCTTATAGCCTCAGGAAGTACAAGCAGCTATATTAATGAATATCTTGATAATTCCTCGGGACAGCAGGGTATAATGAGCTGGATTTACAGTTTACATGTAATCAACAACGGATATTCATCAAATAGCTTTAATGTCTCTTCAGTAACTGATGCCCTGCTTTCACTTCAGCTTTCCGACGGCGGTTGGGCACTTTTCGGAGAATATGGAGATGTTGACGTAACAGCTATGACAATATGTGCTTTAGCTCCGTATTATTACAACATACAGAGTGTAAATGACGCAGTAAACCGCGGACTTGATTTTTTATCACAGCGCCAGAATGAGGACGGAGGATACAGTAGCTTTGGTACTGAAAATTCAGAAAGTGCATCACAGGTTCTGACTGCACTTTCAAGTATTGGCATAGATTGTCAGCACGATGACAGATTTATTAAAAACGGAAACACAGTAATTGACGGAATAGTAAAGTTCAGAGATGATAACGGTGGATTTCATCACGTCTCTGATGGAGGCACTAACGAAACAGCAACAATTCAGGCTCTGTATTCAATGACGTCATATAAAATGATGACTGAAGGACGCTTCCCTTTCTTTGTATTTCATACAGAAAAAATCCAGACTCCGCAGCAAAACGGAACAGAACAGGATTCATCTGGCGATATCAATACTGATATCCCTGATGAAACAGTCTACACTGATACTGCAAAAGTTTCTTCTGCAGTCAGTGTTACAGCTTCATCTTTATCTCAGTCCTCAGAAATCTCTGAAACTACAGCTGTGTCAGAATGTACAGAAGCAACATCTCTGCCGTATTCAACATCAGCTGTTTCTGAATCAGTTTTTATTTCTGAATTTAATGAAGATTCAGAAACAGTTCTTCTTAATAAAACAGCTTCAGCTCAGAAGAATTATAAAAAATCAGCGATAATAATTACATTTTGTATATTCGGAGGTATTGCATTAATTTTTTTCTTTACCGGTAAACGTAATCCAAAGAACTTTATCTTCCTGCTTATTGCTGCAGGTACAGTAACGTTATTTATTATTTTAACTGATTTTAAATCAACAGACAGTTACTACAGCGGGACTGCAGAAACTAAAGAAAATATTACTGGTACAGTTTCTTTTGAAATAAGATGTGATACCATTGCAGGAAAATCTGATAAAGATACTATTCCTGAAGACGGAATAATTCTTGAAAGAGATAACTACTTTATAGAAGAAGGATATACCGTTTATGATATACTGAACGAAGCGGCAAGGAAAAATAAAATTCTTATTGATTCGAAGGGAACATCTTCTTCAGTATATATTGCCGGAATAAATAATATTTACGAACTTGAGTTTGGTGATTTATCCGGATGGGTATATCATGTAAATGGTATCACACCATCTGTCGGATGCGGAGAATATACAGTTAAAGACGGAGATAAAATAGAATGGCTGTATACATGTGATCTTGGACGTGATCTTGGTGAGGTGTATGAATAATGCTTCCATTTTCAGATTATAATCCTCTTGCAGTTACAATATGGTTTTTATGCACCATATTAACTGCAATGTTTTCCGGACATCCGGTTTTTGTCTTTATATCTCTTACAGGTTCAGTTCTGTATTTCTTAATTTTAAATGGAAGAAACCATGGGAAAACCCATGGCTTCTTCTTTATGCTGTTTTTATTATTCTCTCTTGTTAATCCACTTGTTTCACATAATGGAAAAACAGTGCTTTTTGTTTTCAATAATAATCCGATAACGCTTGAGGCACTGCTTTACGGAGTGAATGCTTCTGCTGCAATTATCGGCGCACTGTACTGGTTCAGAGCCTATTCTGCGTTGATTACATCTGACAAGCTATTCTACATTACAGCTTTTTTCTCCGATAAAATCTCTCTTGTATTATCGATGACCTTAAGATTTGCTGAACTGTTCAGAAAACAATTCAGGAAAACTTTGGATTCGCAGAGAGCAACAGGACTTTTTAATGATGATAATATTATTGACAGTATCCGGGGATATACAAGAATTTTTTCTATACTTGTAACATGGGCTCTTGAAAACGGAATTACTACTGCTGACAGTATGGAAGCAAGAGGGTTCGGATGCGGAAAGCGAACACAGATGAAAACTTTTCGGTTCAGAAAATGTGATATTTTTCTGATTATCCTGAGTCTGATATGTTTTTCTTTAACTGTATTTTCAGTTTATTCAATGAATTTTAATTTTTATCCCGAAATAAACTTCAGTAAAATAAACTCTGCACAGATTTTGGGAATAACCGCCTATGTACTGCTTGCATTAACACCATCATTTATTGAAACGGAGGCTCAAATTAAATGGAAATACTTAGTGTCGAAAAACTGAATTTTACTTATCCGCTCAGTTCATCTCCGACACTGAAGGATATATCATTTAATATAAAAAAAGGTGACTTCACTGTACTGTGCGGTCCTACCGGATGCGGTAAATCGACTCTTCTTAAAATGCTTAAACCTGAAATATCTCCGACCGGAAATGTTTCGGGTAACATTTTCTACAAAGGGAAATTACTGTGTGAAACAAACTGCAGAACTTCTGCTTCTGAAATAGGATACGTTATGCAGAAACCTGAACTTCAGGTTGTTACAGACCGTGTCTGGCATGAAATAGCCTTCGGCCTTGAAAATACAGGAACTAATCCTAAGGAAATCGCCAGGCGGTCAGCTGAAATCTCCTCATACTTCGGAATAACCGAGTGGTATGACAAACCAACATCTGAACTATCAGGTGGTCAGATTCAGCTTATGAATCTTGCTTCTGTACTTATTATGAATCCGGAAATTCTCATTCTTGATGAACCATCAGCACAGCTTGACCCTATTGCATCTGCTGACTTCATCACTGCACTGAAAAGACTGAATGATGATTTTTCAATAACTATAATAATTACTGAGCACCGACTTGAAGATGTAATTCCTGTATGTGACAGACTTATCATTATGGAAAACGGTAGTATTACCGCAGATGGAAAACCTGTTGATGTAATCAATTCCGTAAGAAACAATCGTAGGATAATGTCATGTATGCCGGCCCCGTCAAGAATATTTGCTGAATTTGAAACACAGGGAAATTGTCCGCTCACTGTTCGCGAAGGCAGGAAATATATAGAAAATACGTTTACAAACGATACTGACAGCATTTTACCTGAAAAGAAATCCATATTCGACGAAAAAGCAGTTGAATTTTCCGATGTATATTTCAGATATGAAAAAAATTCGCATGATATTCTGAAAGGAATAAATCTTTCGGTATACAAAAATGAAATCTTCTGTCTTCTTGGAAGTAACGGTTCAGGAAAATCCACAACTCTACTCGCTGCATCAGGACTTTTAAAAATATACAGTGGTAATATTAATATAAACGGGAAAAAAATTACGAAATATAAAAATCAGGGCCTGTATAAAAACTGTTTAGCTATGCTGCCACAGGATGTTCAGACTCTTTTTCTAAAAAACACCGTTGCAGAAGAACTGTCTGAATGCGGTTTTAATCCGGAAGAATTCCCTTTTGATATAAGCAGTTTTATGGACAGGCATCCATATGATCTTTCCGGAGGCGAACAGCAGATTGCCGCCCTTGCAAAGGTTCTTACATCAAATCCGCAGATTCTTTTGCTTGATGAACCAACAAAAGGTCTTGATGCTCTTTCCAGAAAGATTTTTATAAATATTCTGAAGTCACTTAAGGAAAAAGGAATCACAGTTATTATCGTAACTCATGATATAGAATTTGCAGCTGAATGTGCTGACAGATGTGCTCTGCTGTTTAACGGAACAGTAGTGTCTGAAGGAGAAACATCTGAATTCTTCTCTGAAAACACATTCTATACAACAGCAGTGTGCAGAATGACAAAAGGATATTTTAAAAATACAGTTACTGTAGAAGATACAGTCAGGCTCTGCAAAAAAAATGCGAGAAAGGACAGGACAGAATATGCTGATAATTAAAAATCCGGTTCTGAAAAAAATGATAAAAATATCTGTCCCGTTTATTATAACTCCCCTGCTTGTTGTTCTTGGTGCTTTTGTATTTGACAGTCAGAAGCATATAATTATTTCCCTTGGAATAGCTTTTTTTTCTGTAATATTATTCGCTGCAGGTTTTGAAAGAAAAGTTTCCGGCACAAGAAAGATTGTAATTACATCTGTTATGACTGCATTAAGTGTAACAGGACGATTTGTCCCTTTATTAAAACCGGAAACAGCCTTGATAATAATAACCGGCATCTGGCTTGGCAGTGAATCAGGATTTCTTGCCGGTGCAATGGCTGCAATAATATCAAATATTTTTTTCGGACAGGGACCATGGACAGCATTTCAGATGCTTGCACTGGGACTCACAGGTTTTTTTGCCGGCGTTTTTTCAAAGTCGTTGAGAAAAAGCAAAATCACAACAGCTGTATATGGCTTTTTATGCGGAATATCTTATTCGTTTATAATGGACATATGGACAGTTCTGTGGTATAATGAGGGATTTAACTTCAGACTATACCTCGCAGCACTTGTTACAGCTGTTCCGTATACAGTTTTATATGCAGTTTCAAATGCCCTTTGGCTGTGGATTTTTTCGAAACCATTCGGAGATAAATTCAAAAGAATAATATACAAATATGGAATATAAAAATGCAGATGACCTCAGTGCGTCACCTGCATTTTTATTTAAACTATAATTTTTACACTGCTTCCTTTATCAGAGCCACTTACAAGGAGCTTTTTCGGAATACACTCACCCAACTTTTCAACGTGGGATATTATTCCTATCTGTCTTGAATCACCTGCAAGGCTGCTTAAAACGTTCATCGCTTTGTCCAGCTTGTCGCCGTCAAGTGAACCGAATCCTTCATCAATGAACATAGAATCCATCTTTATTCCACCAGCATGATTTTTGACGACATCTGAAAGACCGAGGGCAAGTGAAAGAGAAACCATAAAAGCTTCACCGCCGGAAACAGAACCGGATTCACGCTGTGTTCCGGTATTTGACTGAATACTGAGTTCGAGTCCGGCAGCACTGTTTTTACGGTTTGCCGCAATTCTGTGAACAAGTTCAAACTTACCGCCGCTCATTTCGATAAGACGATAGTTAGCCTGTTCAACAATTTCGCGAAATACACTTCCTATAACATAGCGTTCAAATTTAAGTTTTCCACCTTCTCCGGCCGTTCCGTTTACTATATCAGACAGGTGCTTAATTCTGTCATATGCTTTCTGACTTTTCTCAAGAGAAGCTTTAATCTGAATTATGTCATCATAGATTTTCTTATTGGATGTATAAACAGTATTGAGCTTCCTGCAAATCTGCTCAACAGCTTTTAATTCATTCTCTCCTGCAGTAATTTCTTCAGAAATTTTTGCAGTATCTATACGTTCAAAACCTGAAGTTTCTTCCTCAAGATTTTTCAGCATCTCAGAAGCTGAGTGAAGTTTTCGGCTGAATTCATTTATACTGTTCTGACATTCAGAAATCCATTTTTCCGGATCGGTTGTTCCACACTGTGACAATGAAACATGATATTCATTCTCGCTTTCAAATCCGTACTCAGATATTTTTCCGGTATATTCTGCAGATAACTGTTCAGCTGCATGTGATAAATCAGAATAATTTTTCTGCATGGTCTCTATCTTTCCGGAGACAGCAGAACATTTGTCTTCTGCGTTCTTCTGTGCAGTTTTCAGACTTTCTGTTTTCTGCTCGATATCCGCAACACTTTTTTTAAGATTGTTCAGAAATGCCAGAGCATCTTTCTGGGATTCAAAACTCAGTTGTTTTCGCAAAGTATCCATCTCTGATTTTTTTCCGCTTACAGCAGCTGTCTTAGCATAAAGAGTTTCAGTAATAATCTTAAGCTTGTTTTCTTCTTCTGCGATTACAGGTTCAAGCTTTTTACGGCCTTCTGTAAGTGTATTAAACTTTTTAAGATTTGCTTCAGCAGTTTTCATCCTGTCATGACAGAGGTTTGATTTTTGTCTGACAGAAGATATTTTTTCTGACATTGCATTATTATCAGCAAGAGTATCCCAGCTACAGCTTCCAAAAATTTCTTCTCCCTGACTAATAAGCTGATTTTTTCTGATATTTATTTCTCCACTGAGTTTATCGGCTCTGTTTTTTATTTTATTATATTCTTCGTTTGATTTATTGTACGTATTCCACGCAGCATCAATCTCTGATTTTTCCGGAATATTATCTGTGTCCATAATATTGTTTTCGTTTATACACGAAACTTCGCAATGACATACAGGACACACGGCCTTTCCTTCTTCTGAGATTTTTATTCTTAGTTCTTTTTCAAGAACTGCTGCCTGACCGTTCAGGAATTTCTGATTAAGCATATTCCATTTGTCACTTAATTCTCTGCATGTGTTATTATGACTGAGAACATCTTTTTTTATGTTATCCAGTTCGGATTCAGAAGTTTTAACTTTTTTTATTTCTTCATCAAGGGACGTTATATCTTTAAGTTCTTTTGACGCTTTTTCAGATTCATTTCGGGATATCTCAAATTCAGACCCCGCATTGCTCAGGTTTTCAATCATTAAAGCCGCTTTAGCGAAATTGTCTTTATTTTTCTTAAGTGATTTTTCAAGATTTTCTTTTTCACTGTTTAGCTTTGCTTCTTCCGTTTCAAGTTTTTTCAGTTCTGATCTGATACTTTCAAGTTTATCATAATCCGGAATGATTTTTTCTGTTTCACCGATTTTCTTGGTAAGTTCTGTTTTTTTCTTATCAAGCTCTGATATTTCTTCAGACTCTTTAATTCGTATTTTTAAAATATCCTGAAGCTTAACTTCTTCTGCTTTAAGAAGGCTTAGATTTTTTTCAGCCTGTTCTTTTTCCTTATTTTTATCATTTAATGATTTTTCATAAGGAAATACGCCGTGGTATGCTTTTTCAAAAATCTTCAGATTTATTTCTTTGCTGTTTACTGTATCTTTTTCTGACAGAAGTGCATTGTATATTTTTAATGCTTTCTCTTTTTCATCGATACGATTGTTTTGATTTTGAGCCTTCGTTCTGTATTCTACAAGAGAAGATATTTTTTTTGAAATTTCTTCTCTTATCTTTTCTTTTTCATCAAAAGCTTTTTTTGTTTCGCATACAGACTTGTTCATAGTTTCAGTAAGCTGTGGGTGTGAAGCTGAAAAATATGCACGTTCTGTGTCTGAAACTTCGTCCGGAATCACAAAAGCTGAAAGTTCGGTTTCAATCCTGTACTGTTCAGAGTTTCTTCTGTCACGAAATTTCTTTTCTGCTTCATAAAGATAATTCTGAATATTTGCATATGGAGAGCTGTCAAAAAGTTTGCCAAGAATCTTTCCGCGTTCTTCACTGTCAGAGTCAAGAAACTTTCTGAATTCTCCCTGGGCAAGCATGATTATCTGCTGAAACTGTGTTGATGACAGACCTGTAAGTTCTGTTATACGGTCAGTAACATTTCCTGTACCTTTAATAGTCAGTTTACCGCTTTCTTTAAATTCAGCTGTCTGAGCCATTTTACCGTAACCGTTTGATTCACGGGATTTCGGATAATGAATTTTTCTTGTTACTGTATGAATATCACCATTAGCTTCAAATTCAAGTGTTACAACAGAGTCCTCAGACAGCGGAAGAAAATCAGTGTGCATCATTGCGACAGAGCGGTGATTTCCGCTTACTTCTCCGTACAGAGCAAATACAATTGCATCAAAAATAGTCGTTTTACCTGCACCGGTGTCACCTGTTACAAGATACAATCCTGTACCAAGACTGTTAAAATCAATTAAAGTTTCTTCAGCATACGAACCAAAAGCTTTCATTTTAAGAACTAAAGGTTTCATTCAGCACCCTCCTGTTTCTCAGCAAGACTGATTATTTTGTCTGGCAGACTGTCGGTATTTTCCGCATTCATATACTCCTGAATCAAACTGATAATTTCAAGATCTTCATCATCAGGCTCAGCTCCCTGATTCTGAAAGGCATAGAATTCACTGAAAAGCTCATTCAGAGATTTTTCAGGGTTATAATCCTGTGAAGTAACTTCTGAAGAATACTCGCTTCTTCCGTATGAAGATACTATTTCCAGCATTATGCTGTTATGTGAATACGCAAGAGCTCTGAGTTCTTCTGTAATTTCCGGAGTAATTTTTTTATCAGTTATTACAGCTTTCAGATACTCGCCTCTGACCTGGTTACAAGTTTCTGAGCTGATAATATTTTCATATGTATCTGTTATTACTCTGACGTTATGCAAAGGTTTAATCGGGATTATCTCAGTCTGTACTGCCTGTCCTTTTTCCTTAACCTCAACAAGAACAGGTCCTTTTTTTGAAAATTTTGTTTCATCAAAATGGTAGCAGAGCGGTGAACCGGCATATCTTATATTATCCTTTACAACTGTCTGAGCTGCATGAATATGACCAAGAGCAGTATATTCAAATTTTTCAAAATTCGTATACTCAATACCCCCTACACCGGCAACCATAGTTTCAGAACCGCCGCGCTCCGCTTCAATACCGTTTCTTGTAACATTCTGATGGGCGATAATAACATTTCTCTGTGAAAAATCTATATTCTGATTCTCAAGAAGTTTTCTGAATGCCGAATCATAATCCTTGCACTCAGTACCAAGTATGTCATTTACAACAGCCGGAAAAATATACGGCATAAGCCAGAAGGTAATTTTTCCGTATTCATCATTCAGAGTAACGTTTGGTATTTCTTTTTTATTTTCAGAAAGAAGTCCGGAAATATAGATTCCATTTTTTTTAAGGATATCACTTGCAAAACTTAGTTTCTGTCCGGAATCGTGATTTCCGGCAACCATCATAACAATTATATTCTTTTCTGAAAGTGAGGTAATCATTTCGTCAAGAAGTTTTACTGCATCAGCTGAAGGCGAGCTTCTGTCATAGACATCTCCCGCAATAACAACAGCTTCTGCCCCGGTTTCGTCAACAGTTTCCAGAAATTTTTTCACCCAGTACGGCTGATCTTCCTTTATAAGAGGAAGTTCGTTCATTGTTTTGCCAAAGTGTAAGTCAGAAATATGCAAAAATTTCATTACTTTCCTCCGTATATTTGTATTGAACAGTTATTTTATCCGATGAATTCTTTTATAAGAGAGTTTTTAGGTACAAAAACAGTTGGAATAATATCAAGTTCCTCGAGATATTTTATTATCATCGATCTCATGTCGCCGTGTAAAGACTTTTCAGCATTGACTAAATCTTCATATATTACTCCTTTATAAACAGAAGCCTCATAATCTATAAAAGTATCTATATTGATATCAGCTCTTCCTTTATGCGGCATAATATACAGGCTTTCACCTCTCTGTACACTCCTGTACATTGCAAAAATATCATCGTATTCCCTTCCGCGGAAAAGCCTGTCTCTTATAAGTCTTCTCATCAGTCTGACATGTGAAGGATGAAGCAGGTCTCCGCTGGAAGTCTTAAGCCTTGTTCTTACGCTGACATAAATACATGTGGCTGTGTCAGTAACACCGCCGTTAACTTCAGGGTTCAGTGCATGAATACCTTCAAAGATCATTACTTCATTTTCTTTTCTTGTAATCGGAGTAAATGAGGTATAATCCTGAGTGACAAAATCAAATTCAGGAATATCTACTGTCCTGCAGTCTGCAAGCATTTTCATATGTTCCTGAAACATCTGGATATCTACCCTGTACGGGGATTCAAGGTCTATATTTCCGTCTTCATCTCTTGGGACATTCTTCTCTTCAATGTTTTTGTTCGGGATAAAATAATTATCCATTGAAATAACACTTGCATTTACACCAGTTTTTTTAAGTTCATCAGCAAGTCTGAGTGCAGTTGTTGTTTTACCTGAACCTGAAGGTCCTGATAAAAGCACAATTGGTTTATGACTTTCAGCAACTGACTTTGCTGCCGCTGCAATTTTAGCCGTATATTCCTCGTTTGATTTTTTAATAAATTCCATTACATCGTACTGGATTGATTTATTTATCTGCGAAATATTGATACATCTCATATATTTCCCCGCCTTTCAGTTAAAACGTAGTTTAGTATCTGTTCTGCAAAGTTTTGTTTTTCAGTATCAAAAGCAATGCAGTTATCTGATTTTATATATTCTTTAATCTGTTCAGGACACAAAGCACAGTCAGCTATATTGAGCATTGAAATATCAAATTCACTGTCCCCGGCACAAATAACTTTCTCAAAAGAAAATTTTTCTTTCAGTCTGCGTACGGCCCTTCCTTTGGTAAGAACATTCGGAAATATATACATTTTCTCACCGATATTGTAAACCCCTACCTTGTTAAGATCCAGTATGCTTTCAAGAACAATCTTTGTTGTCAGCGGTGCTGACGATCTGGTAAATACAAATAATTCATCAACGAGTCTTATTTCAAAACAAACATACTCATCATCCCGAAAGTAATCTATTCCTTTTTCAAATTCTGAATAGCAGTCCGAAATAAGATTCTTCGATTCATTAAACCAGTATGAATTTTTTACACCGTTTTCATATAATATGCCGCCGTTAGCAGAAAGTGCAAGTTTCGGTACTGTATCTTTAAAAAGCTTTATTCTCTCATACTGTTCTGACGAGCGTGTAGTCAGGGGAACAAAGTATATATCTCTTCGTTTATTCAGCTTATTAAGAAGATAATATGCAGCCGGGGTCATAAATGACAGAGCTTTTTCATCTTTGTATTCCACACAGATATCCAGCAAATCGGCTCTTTTATATGAATGAATAAGTGTATTATCTAGATCTGAAGCAAAAAGAATAATAGTTCTCACCTCTCCTTACGTATCAGCAAGTTTTTTTATTATGCCGCATGCCCTGTAGCATTTCATCGGATACTGAATTATCTCAACATTCTTTTCATTTGCGAGTCTGAAAATATGAGCAAGATAATCAGTATCATTCATATCATTTACAAGGATTTTCCATGGAATACGCCTAAGAAGTACTCTTGTGGTTTCACCAATTCCCGGCTTAATGAAATTAATGTCATTTATTCCAAAATCCTTCTGAATCATACGGACTTCTTCAATCCCGGTACATATGCATTCATCTTCAGATTCAGATAATGAAGAATAGTCTTTGTCAAAATCGATAGCATTCATAACTGTATTAATAAATTCAGATGACAAATCTTCTTTTTCAAGTTCTTCGTAATATGCTGCACCGTGAAAATCATCTTTGTCAATAATGTCATCTCTGAGAAACGTTCTGCTTAAAAGTCCGGATACTGTGGAATTAAGACATGAACTCGGAATCAGAAAATCCGACTTTGTGCCGCACAGTTTTGTAATATTTGCCGGATCAGCCAGTACAGCCAGTTCATCTGATACTCCCGGATATCGGGAAAGCTCACTTTTAAGTGTGTCAAGTATAGCACCTTTACCCGTCCAGCCGTCAACAAAACATAGTGACTGAGCACTGTGACGTTTAAGAATATATCTCATTGCATTGTGGTCTATCCCTTTTCCTCTGATTATTGAAATAGTGTAGTGATATACTTCTGTATCCGGATATTTACGGTTAAGATATCTTTTTATAATAATGCCTGCGGGCGTACCGGCTCTGGCAAGTGAAACAAGTACAATCGGTCCGTCTGTTTTTCTCTTGATTTTTTCTGCAACGCAGGCAGCAGCATTTCCGGTTTCAGACGCATATCTTTCCAGAGCCTCCTTATAAAGTCTGAAATATTCTTCTCCAGGCTTGTATTCAAGCGGAAGCATCTCACAGTAGTGTTTTCCGGACTGTATATATTTTTCTCTGACATTTGCCGGAAGCGGCTCAACCATGCCGGTAATGTCCTTTAAAAGTATTGTTACATCTTTTTCACTGTACGATGACCGCATTTTACTTCACCCACCTAACCAGAATAAATTTTTCGGATAATGGAAATGCATCGGCCAACGTTGTAAAATCGTAATCTTCTTTTTCTGAATCTGTTACAACAAGGACAAGATCATATCTGTTAATATCAGAATTATAGATAAATGTTTTTCTTTCTTTGTCATAAAAGCTTTCAACCTGATACCTTGACTTCAGAGGGTAGTCTTCGCTGTTGTCCGCTACTATCGGACTCCTTGTAGTAGAATGAGTAACAACAGACGCTACTCCTGCTCTGCTTATTCTCTGTGCAGTTTTTATTGCCGGATACATGCATTCTTCTGTACCGATTACAGCAACATTCTTTCCCTCAGTTGATATCATTTCAGATATTTTATCTGCAAGACTGCTGCATGCATTTATATATTCTGCAGTTTCAGAACCAAAACGCGGATTAATTTTTCCGTTTATTTTAATTTCGGTGAAATCATAATCTGCTTTTCTTAATCTGATTACAGGATTAAATGAATAAACTTCGTCAGAATCAGGTGATGCCCTGTGTTTAACAAGATAAAAGAAATTCATTCCCTGTTTTCTGAGTCCATTTTCGCATTCTTCTGTCATACCATTAAGTATTGAACATGCAGAAAACTTTATATTATCACTGACTTTTTTCTGCGTTTTAAGAGCATTAATAAAATTCATTATTGTCTTTCCTGTTGATATCTCATCCTCAACAAATACGATATTTTCAGCTTTTGAAATAATATTCTCCCATTCATCACAGTACAGCAGCTGCTCAGTTGCGTGACTGTGTTCTTCACGGAAATCAGCCACACTAATACGACTTGTACAAACCTCTCTTGTAGTGTGCAGATAATATGAATTCTCAAAACATGATGCAACACCAGCTCCCACTGCGGTTGCTGTCTCTGCAAACCCAATAAAAACAGCGTTTTTTATATTTCCTTCACTTTGCAAACATTTCGCAAGTTCATTATAAAGTTTCAGAACGTTGTCGGGATTTGCCGGAACATGCTTTCCCTGCATACTGTTTACAAGAAGATAATTCCTTTTTGCGTTATTTTCTCTTCTGACCACTCTAATAAGATCCTGGTCAGAAAATGTTGATTTGTTTTTTATAATTTCAAGCAATTGTTTCAGGTTTCCTTTCAATATCTCTTATGCCATAAACTGCAGCACGGATAACAATTTTTTCAGCCCAGTTTCCATGAACCTTCTTCTCATTCATTCTGCTGCCTGATATACTTTTTGACACAGCAAGCAGATTGTCATTCCAGTTCAGTATTGACACCGCATCTGAAAAATCCTCTTTGGTCACAGCAAGTTCACTGTTTATGATTTCAAGCTGTGACGGATGAATTGCGGTCTTTCCCGTCAGTCCGTTAAGTATATCCCTTTCCATCTCTCTTCGAAGACCATCTTTCCATCCGATGTCCTCTGAATTTGTGCCGGAAAAGTAGTCCCATACCGGAGCAGAGATAACATAGTCCTCGCTAAATATATTTACTATATCTGATATTATGGAAGCAATAACTGCGATATCATAGATACTGTCATTAATCTTTCTTCTCACTCCGAATCTGCTGCAAAAATCATTTCCTCCTATACGAATATTCAGTATACTGTCATAAAAGGCATCTGTTATGTATTTTATTTCTGAAAGATTATTTATACGATTTCTGACGTCGGATACTGAACGTGATTCAAGGATTGGCATAGCATATACAATATTATCGGCACATTCGTTAATTTTTGAAATACGGGTAAGATATTTTTCTGCATTTTCCAGATCAAATTTTGGCAGGATAAAACCTGAAAAATGATTTGAATATCTGATTTTATCATACACTTCATCAATCTGTTCCGGTGTCTTTACTCTGATAAAGATGTACGGAAGTTCATTTTCGGAAACAATTCCTTCTGAAACTGCATCTCCTATATCTCTGAATGTTTTTTCAATCTGGTTTACAGCCTCTCTTTCCGACCCGTCTGCAATGGCATCTTCAAGACAAAGAGCAAGAGATCTGAGATGGGGATATCTTTTTTCTTTTAAAAAAGCAGATACCTTGTTATTGTGTGCAGGAGTATACAGCAGTCCGCCAAGTGAATATTTTATTATTTCCGCCTTGCTGTCCGGGTTTATATAGTTTAAAAAAGTTTCGTTATTTATTCTGATCATATTATGTCTTTCTGCTATTATTCAGGAGAATAGCATTCCATTATTCTGTAAGCTGTTTTTATTCCGTCTACTGCTGCCGATGTTATTCCCCCGGCATATCCTGCTCCCTCACCGCACGGGTACAGGTTTGAAAGAGATGGTGAAACAAGACTTTCATTTCTTAGTATACGCAGCGGTGCTGAAGTTCTGGTTTCAGGAGCTGTCATGACAGCCTCTCTTTTCTTAAAACATTTCATCTTACGACCGAAGTCATTCAGACCTGCTAAAAGCAGGCTGTTTATTCTTTCGCTGAAAAGACTGTTGAAGTTGCATTCTGAAAGTCCTCTGGCAAATGTAGGTGTAATACACGAATCAAGTGATGGCCTGTTGTCCATAAAACCACCTACTGTAGTAGCAGGTGCTTTGTAGTTTTTTCCGGCAAGTTCAAATGCTTTACGCTCAAGTTCTCTTGCAAAATACATACCGTCAAGTGGTGAACTGCCAAAATCCTTTTCCGATACGGAGACAGCTACAGCTGAATTTGCGTTTTTTCCGTCTCGTGCAAATTCACTCATGCCGTTTGTAACCACTGTGTTTTCTTCACTTGCTGACGGAACGACCATTCCTCCCGGGCACATACAGAAAGTGTACACTCCGTTTCCTTCCCTGTCTCTGTATGACAGCTGATATTCTCCGGGAGGAAGAAAAGGATTGTTTTTATAGTTCCCGTAAAGACTTTCATTTACATCTTCCTGCAGATGTTCTATACGCACCCCTACTGAAAAAGGTTTCGGCTGCATAAGAATCTGCTTTGAAAAGAGCATTTCAAAGGTATCGCGTGCAGAATTACCAACTGCAAGTACAACTGCTGCTGCATCGAAGCTGCCCTTATTGGTTTTTATACTGCATATCTTTCCGTTTTCCGTTTCAAAGTCTGTAACAGTGGTATTAAAATGAATTTCTCCGCCGTTTTCAATGATTTTCTCTCTCATCTTTTTAATTACTGAGCGGAGCTTGTCTGTTCCTATATGAGGCTTGGCCTTTGTAAGTATTTCTTCAGGAGCACCGAACTCAACAAAACTGTTCAGAACATAACGGCAGAACGGATCCTTTATTCTTGTTGTGAGCTTTCCGTCTGAAAATGTTCCTGCTCCGCCTTCACCAAACTGGACGTTTGAGTTAATGTTAAGACTTCCTCCGTTCCAGAAATTATCCACGGAACGCGCCCGGTCATCAACCGGCTCGCCTCTCTCAAATACTACTGGTTTATAACCGTTCTCCGAAAGTACAAGAGCGCAGAAAAGGCCTGCCGGTCCGAATCCGATAACGGCGACCCTTCCCTTATATGCATCTCTGCAGATAACCGGTGATTTTACTTCGCTGTCAATGTACTGGCAAAATGAATTTTTTTCACAAATTTTTTTCTCTCTGGACGTATTTTCAAGTTCAGCATAAACTGAGTGAACAAAATGAATATCAGACTGTTTTCTGGCATCAAGTGATGATTTGTATATGCCGGTATTTTTTATTTCATCTTCTCTGACAGATATTTTTTTCAGTGCTTTTTTTACTATTGACTCTGCTTCTTCAGTGACCGATGATTTTATATTTGTTATGATTACTGCCATCCGTATTCTCCGTAACTAAAAGTTTTTGATATTAAGATTATACCATATTTCATAAAAATGTTCAATGTGTTACGGGAAAATATAATGATTTTAATATTTTTTTCTTAAAATTCTTATTGAATTCAGCACGCACAGAGCGGCTACACCCGAATCAGCAAACACTGCAAACCACATATTTGCAAATCCGGCAAAGCCTAAAACCATAACAGCAAGTTTGAATGCCAGAGCAAAAATAATATTCTGTTTTGCAATTCGGTTTGTATCAGATGATATATCCAGTACTGTCGAAACTGATTTCATATCAGAGTTCATAATTACTATATCTGCAGCTTCGACAGCCGCATCAGCACCGCTTCCCATGGCGGCACTGACATCAGCACCGGCAAGAACCGGTGCATCATTTATTCCGTCACCTACAAACATAACCATACCGTGTTCCTTTCGGATATCTTTCATTATACGGAGTTTGTCTTCCGGAAGCAGCTTTGCATAGTATTTGTCAATACCGGTTAAGCGAGCAGTCTCCGACGCACTTCCTTCAGAGTCACCTGTAAGTATAACTGTCTTTATACCTCTGCTTTTTATTTTCCTGATTGTCTGAACAGCATCAGTCTTTATTGTGTCACTGATTCTGAAACATCCTGCAAGAACACCGTCAACAGCACAGAGTATATCTGTTCCGGATACTCCGGGAGTATATTTATCAATATTGATGTTGTATTTGTTCATTAATTTTGAATTTCCACAGAGAACTGTTTTACCGTTTACTATTGCTTTCAGACCCATACCTGCTGTTTCAGTGATATTTTCAGGCTCTGCAAGATTGATTCCGCGTGATTCACATTTTTTCACTATACACTGAGCTACAGGATGAGTTGACTGTGATTCACATGAAGCACAGAGTCTGATTATTTCAGTTTCATCTTTATCTCCATATATTTCAGTTTTATTAACATTGAATCCACCGTTTGTCACCGTACCCGTTTTGTCCATGACAATCGCTTTTATTTTATCAGCTGCTTCAATTGATGTTCCGTTTGTAAAAAGTATGCCATTCTTTGAACCGGCACCTATTCCGGCAAAATAAGTCAGCGGAACACTGAGAACAACTGCACACGGACAGCTTATCACAAGAAAAGTAACTGCCGTGTATATCCACTTGTGCCAGTCATGTGTAATGAGAGATGGAATAACAGCGGTGAGCAGAGCAACAATAACTACAACCGGAGTATAAATATTAGCAAATCTTGTAATGAATCTGTCAAGCTTAGGCTTACTTGCTGAAGCGTTTTCTATACTGTCAATAATCTTGCTTACCATTGATTCAGACAATGGTTTGGTTATCTGAATCTTTACAGGACTGCTGAGATTTACGCAGCCTGATAAAACGTTGTCGTTTTCTGAGATATCAACGGGTAAATGTTCACCGGTAACTGAAGAAGTATCAATTGATGTTTTACCTTCACACACAATACCGTCAAGTGGAATTCTGTCTCCCGCCCTTACAAGAATAATCTGACCAGGCTCTGCTTTTTCAGCCGGAATGGTCTCTGTACCCTCTTCATTTACAAGTATAACTGTTTCCGGCCTCATATCTGCTGCCGACAGAACTGATTTCCTGCTGTTTTCAACTGCTTTTTCCTCGAAGTATTCACCAACCCGGTAGAAAAGCATTACACCGACAGCTTCCGGATAATCCTTTAATGCAAATGCTGCAAGGGTTGCCAGTGCCATCAGGAATTTTTCGCTGAATACTCTGCCGCGGAGTATGCCTTTTACAGCATCTGCTAAAACCCTGCCGCCAAGAATAAGATATGAAACAATATAGATAATCAGCGGTATAAACGAAACACCCGTAAATTCACCAGCAATCTTTGCTCCCACAAGGAGTACTGCACCTGTTACTATAAAAGGAATTTCATTTCCTGAGTGTTCATTAGAGTGTGAATGTTCATGAGTTTCTGAATGACTGTGTCCGTGGCAGTGCTCATGATTATGCTCATGGCATTTTTCATGCAAATCTGAACTGTGGTCTGTATCATGACCTTCTTCAACAAGCTGAACTCCCGGTTCAATGTCATCACACTTTTTCATGATTTTTTCAAACAGCTCTGTGGTGTGCCTCGCTTTTATCCTGAATTTTTTAGCAGTATAAATCATTACTGCCTCTTCGACTTCTTCCATTTCGTTAATTGCAGCTTCAATCTTTGAAGCGCAGTGAGCACAGTCGAGGTTTTTTATATTATACACCTTCATTGTAACTTCTTCCATAAACGCACCAGCTTTCTTATTTTTAACATATGAATACATGTTCATGTATTCATTATATCATACGATAATAATCATGTCAATAAAAAAGCCTGAAAAATTCATTTTTTTGAATTTTTCAGGCTAATGATTTTAATATATGTAATTCCAGACAGGATTATTCATATCTGAGCGCATCAACTACTTCCATCTTTGCTGCCTTATCAGCCGGATATACACCGAACACAAGACCGACAGCAAACGAAAATACTACCGAAACTATAACCGCAGAAACAGGAACAGAGAGATCAACTGTAATTCCTGTACTTGATGAATCAGTAAGATTTACTATCAGCAAAGCAAGAAGCTTTGCTTCGATTAATCCGGTTATAATACCGATTACGGAGCCAATAAGTGACAGAATAACTGATTCAGTAATGAACTGTATTCTTATCGACTTATTATCAGCTCCCATAGCTTTTCTTACACCGATTTCCATTGTTCTTTCAGATACACTTACAAGCATGATATTCATTACACCAATACCGCCTACAAGAAGTGATATAGCTGCAATTGCTGCTATAATTTTTGTTATTACACCAATAACATCGTTTATCTGATCGAGCTCATCAGTAAGCATATATGCAAAAGACCGGTATTCTGTATCTTCAAACCATTCATCAAAATATTCCTCTGTCAAAGTCCTGACTTCTTCAGTATCCGCCCCTTCATTAATTGAATACTGCAAATAAAAATCAGGAACTCCTTTTACGTCAGAAAACAATTCTGCACATACATCAGGAATAAATACATTCGTTACGGGGTCAGATTCTCCCATACTGAATATGTCATCAAATTTGTACACTCCGACAACTGTAAATTCACGTCCGTCAAAATATGAACCCGTATTTTCGAGCACTATATTTTTTCCGAGTGCACTTTCTTTTCCGAATTGCTTATCAGCGAGTTTGTCACTGACTATAACCACAGATGCTTTCTTATTATAATCACCTTCAGAAAAAATCCTTCCTTCTGTCAGATCAAGCTGGCTTGATTCCAGTACATTCTGACTGATAAGAAAAGCATTAACACTTGACGTATCCCTGCCCCATCCAACTGTTCCGGTTCCAATACCTGTCTGGTTAAATACACTGACCATATCCTGCATATATTCTTCATAACCCGACACCATTTCCTGAGTAAACTGGTCAAATTCAACATCAACTGTCATAATATCTGATAAAGTTGATGTTTCAGCATCCTTATCAACAACGTAAACATTCATAATATTTCCGTTTGTAATACTCATCAGTGATGTGGAAATTGTCTTTCCTATTGTACCACCTATTGTATTGATAAGAATAACTGAACTGATACCGACAATAATCCCAAGAGTAGTGAGAAAAGTCCTCATCTTGCTGGCTGAAAGGCATCTGAAAGCCGAAATAATATATTCTGAAATACTCATAATCACTACTCCGCTCTCTTTATTTTTATTCTGTCACCATCATGATGACCGCTGCCGTTTCCTATAATAAGGTCGCCTTCCTTTAATTCGTCAGATTTGACCTCAACATAAAAACTTCCTTCATATCCTTTTTCTACAGGTACCTTTTCAGCAATATACTCTGCTCCGCGTTTTACGGCTCTGAAAACAAAGGCATTTCCCTCTTTGTCTTCAGCAATTGCATCATACTGAACCGATGGAAGATTACCTAAGTCAGATGAATAAATCTTTGCTGTAGCTTTTACGTTGTGTCTGAGCTGGCTCATATATGAGTTATCAAGAATTTCAAGTTCAACAGCATATCCGTTGTTTGCCATACTGAAAACATCAGATATTTTCACAACCCTGGCTTCTATTGTATCAGCTCCTGTAAGGATAGTTTTCACAGATGCTGTCATTCCGGTTTTTATATCGAGAATATCCTGGCTGCCAACATATGTTTCGGCCTTGTATTCCCCAAGCGACCCGATTCTGAAGAGGCATCCGTCCATTGCATATCCGCCTTCAGATGCATATGATTCAGCAATGATACCTGAACGGGGTGCAGTAACAATGAGATGTTCCTTTTCGTTCTTAAGCTTTTCAAGCTGTTTTTCGTATTCGTCATCTCCGTTTGAAGTGAGCGATTTTTCATACTCAGCATCTTTCTGGCTTTCAGAAATCTCTGACGCAGCCTTCCGTGCCTCATCAAGTTCTTTCTGAGCCGCTCTGATCTGCTGGTTAATCGGCTCAAGCTGACTGTAGTAAGAGTTGTACATATTCAGGTACATCTGAGCTTCTTCAGGATTGTCAGTCGAATAGCATCTGTCAAAATAATCTGAATACTTTGCGTATGTATCATCATATGATTTCCTTGCTGATTCAAGTGCCATTGATGCACTGTCAATACGAATCTGAGCAGCCTGTCTTGCTCGTTCAGCAGTTGATACAAAACTGTTTTCAGAAAGAGACTCTGATTTGTTTTTATCTGAAAGATATTTTTCTATCCTTGAAATCTGATCATCAAGGTCTTCCGATTCAAATTCGCAGAGAACATCTCCCTCTTCAACCTTGTCACCTATCTTACAGTAAACTTTCTTTATCTTCTGGGTTACGTCGGTAGAAACCGATTCGATATCCTTCATCACTATCTTTCCGCTTGCCGGACGGAATTCAGATATATTTCTCTCCTCAAACGGAATAGCATAGTCATATTTGTTTGAGGCTGTATTTACATCAATTCTTAAAAGAGCAAACCATAAGAGCAATCCGGCAATAAGACACCAGATAATAATATTCTTTATCAGTTTTGATCTTTTTGATTTTATCTTTTTCGTTTTTGTTTTCATATATGTTTGTTCCTTTCACGTTCTATTCATATCTCAAAGCATCAACCGGCTGCATCTTTGCACCCTTGTTAGCCGGATAGAAACCAAAAACAACTCCGACAAAAATCGAGAACAAAGACGAAAATACAATTGAGTTCAGAGACGGTGTAACGTGTATTTCTGCATTCAGAAGAAAATATCTTAAACTTTCATTTGAAACCTTTGCAATAAACTTATCAAGGTTTGTTTCAACAATCATTCCGCAGAAAAAACCGAAAAAAACACCTATCGCACATGAGACAAGACACAAAAATGCCGATTCCGTAAGAAACTGCATACGTATTGTACTTGTTTTTGCTCCAAGTGCCTTCTTTATTCCTATCTCTCGTGTTCTTTCAGTTACACTTACAAGCATGGTATTCATCAGACCTATACCGCCTACAAGCAACGATATAGCAGCAATAAGCGAAAATGCATATGTAACAATCTTAAGTGTTGTTCTTATCTGATTAAGTGAGCTGTCTGTGTTGTCTATATCGTATTTATAATCCTGATCAGAGCCGTATTTTGATTCTGCAAATTCTTTAATCAGATTCTCTGCCTGGCTTATAGCTCTTCTGTCCTTTATTATAAAAGGAAGTACAATGGAGCCGGAACTGTTATTCCGGTTGAATATTGTTTTCATTCCGTACGCATCAGCTGCATATGAAAAAGGACAGTAAACCGGAGTTGCGTCACCATTATCCTCAAAGAAATTATTGTTTATATACTCGTACACACCGATAACAACAAGGCTTGATGTAACAGCCTTTTCTTCAGAATAAATCGGCATATATGTAGTTTCATCATATCCAAGATATTCTTTGTATATACCTGTCATATCAATTGTTTTACCTATTGCATCATCAGCTGAATCAAAACACTTTTCAGCCATGATATCTGAAATCACAGCTACCGGCTTAGCATATCGGCATTCATCTTTTGAGATAAATCTTCCTGAAATAATATGAAGTTTACTGGTAACTTCATAGGCTGAAGAAACACCTGACATAATGATATCAGCCTTATGATCTTTGTCAACCTGAACAGTTCCGTTGACGTTGGTGCGTGAACTTTCACTTATATCAAGAATAATACCATTGGTGCTGTCTATAAAATCATAGACTTCATCAATACTGAATGTATAATCATCGACGTTATCAATGAATTTTTCTTCTTTTTCATCATACCCTGAAAACAGAACCACCTGTGTTCCCCCGATAAGATTCTGTACAATAAAATCCTCCAGAAGTTTCGATACGGTATCTCCGATAGAAGTAATAAACAGAACAGCACTAAGCCCGATTACTATACCTGTCATGGTAAGGAAAGTTCTCTTTTTATTAATTACCAGCGAGTCAAAGGCCTGTCTGATGTTCTCAGTCAGCATCATGGCTGTCACCTCCGGCTCCGGTATCTGAAACGATGCATCCGTCAGAGATGGTAATTATTCGTTCAGTTTCCCTGGCAAGTTCCGGGCTGTGTGTAATGAGTATGATTGTTTTTCCTGATTTATGTAGTTCATGGAAAATATCCATTACCACTCTTCCGGTTTTGGTATCAAGTGCACCTGTCGGTTCGTCTGCAAGAATGATTGACGGATCATTTGCCATAGCTCTTGCGATAGCTACACGCTGCTTCTGACCACCTGAAAGTTCATTCGGATTATGGTCGGAACGCTCTGCCATACCAACTGTTTCAAGCAGTTCCTTTGCTCTCTTTGTTCGTTCCTTTCTGCCTTTACCGGCATACATCATAGGGAGTTCAACGTTTTTAAGTGCTGATGTACGCGGAATAAGGTTGAAGTTCTGGAAAACAAACCCTATTTCCTTGTTGCGCACAAGACTGAGTTTTTTATCAGAAAACTTGCTGATATCCTCCCCGTTAAAATAATAAGTACCTTCTGTAGGTCTGTCAAGTGCACCGATTATATTCATAAGTGTACTTTTTCCTGAACCGGATTCACCTACGATAGCAACAAATTCTCCTTCATGAATCCTTATATCCATTCCGTTAAGTATCTGGAGCTCATTAGGCATTCCTATATAGAATCTCTTTATTATACCCCTGAGATCAACTACTACTCTCTTTTCTTCTGCCATGTTCATCACCCGCTAACCCTTACGTTTACTATTTCATCAGCTTCACATTTACCAGGTGTAAGAACAATATAATCTCCTTCTTCAAGACCTTCACCGGATACCTCTGTAAATTTGTCTCCGGAAATGCCCTCAGTAACTTCTACTTTTCTGAGTTTGTAGCTGTTTTCATCCTGCTTTTCAGCTTCGTAAACATATTTTTTATCACTGTCTTCATCGCTGAAAACCGCCTTCTTATTTACTCCAATTACATCTTCAGCATCAACAATCTTAATCTTTACATTTGCCTTCATGCCGATTCGGAAATTCTCTGTATCATCAATAGTGATATATCCGTCAAATCCCTCGCCTGTCTTTATATCAAGTATTCTGTCTACTTTACCTGAATATTCGTCATCTTTTCTGGCAGGAATGGTTATAACCGTTTTCATTCCGGCCTCTACAGACAGAAGATCTTCTTCAGAAACGGAAATATGAATACACATATCTGATGTATTCTGAAGTGTCATGAGAATACCCTCACGACATATCTTTCCTTCTTCTGCAAGTACTGATGAAACCACTCCGTCTCTTTCTGCCTTTACAACTGTTTTATCAAGCTGTTTCTTAAGTTCATCAAGTTTTTTTATGTTTTCTGAAGAAGAATCAGCTGTCAGTGAGTATGTGTCTATTTCATACTGAACCTTGTCAACACTGTCAGAAGCCATAATCTTTGCACTTTCAAGGGCTTTTTCAGCTATTGGAATGCTTTCATTTATGCTTTTCATCTGTGCATATGCAGATTCATATCTTGCCATAGCTTCTGAAGCTTCGCTGATTTTAGCCTGATATTCACTCATAAGCATCGCAGCTTCTGATTCGTCTGAAGCAGCTGCAGCTCTTGATCTCAGTTCATCAGCTTCGCCTTTAAGCCTGTTATAGTCATTCTGACCTGATTCATATTCTGATTTTTTATTATTATACTCGGATCTGAGTTCATCAAGTTTCTTTGAAGCCTCATTTACATCAAGTTCAGTGGATTTTTTTGTGCTTTCAAGCTGCTTTTTGAGCTGCTCATACCGATAATCGTAAAGTGTATCAGAATCATTTACAATTTTTTCAAGATCAGCAATCTGCTGCTGAAGTTCAGCAGAATCCAGTTCGCAGAGTACATCGCCGGCTTTAACTCTATCGCCGACACTGACATTTACAGATGATACTTTGTACTGTGTGAGTTCAGTTGTTACAGTTGAATCCTTTTCTGAGCTTTCAACTATTCCCTCAATATCAAGAGTTTCGCTGAAGTCTTTTTTTTCCAGTTTACTGACGCTAACCTTTTTAAGTTTTGTTTCGTCATTGTTTTTTGCCGATCCGCATCCTGACGCAATCAGGCAAACAGCACTTGCAAGTGCTGTGATTTTCATCATTTTTTTGTTCATCGTTTGTTTTTTCCTTTCTCTAAATTAAATGTATAAAATAATCTCACAAAGATTATTTTACTCTTTTATAAAAGTTTTGTCAATATTTATTCTGTTATTTGGTTAATTGGAAAGCTTTTTGAAGATTATCAGCATTTCTGTTCATTATACTAATATAAGTTTCGCCGTTCTTCATATCTTCAGATGTTATATTGTGACATGAATGAAATTCAAGAATTTCAGCTCCGGTTGATTCAGAAATTGTTTCTGCGATTTTTTTATTTGAAAACTCAATTGTAAAAACAGCTGGTATTTTTTCATCATTTACTTTGTCTATAAGGAACGCTATTGTTGAGGCACTTGGTTCAGATTCTGAGCTGCAGCCAGGAAAAGCAGCATAGTAGTTAATTTTATAGGTATCAGCAAAATATCTGAACGGAAATCTGTCTCCGAATAACATAGTATTTGTACTGCTTTCTGATACAATTTCTTTAAATCTGCTGTCAAGATTATTAAGCTCCTCAACATATTTTTTTGTATTTTCCCGGTATTTGCCGGCATTTTCAGCATCAGCCTCACACAGCCTGTCTGCGATGCATTCAACTATCTTAACTGCATTTTCAGGTGAAGTCCATACATGCTCATCAAGTTCCGGTTCTCCTGACTCTTCTTCCTCTGCTTCCATACCCTCAACAATTTCCTCTTCGACTGTTTCAACACAATCCATCATTGCAAGAGTATTTACAGAATTATCAGCTGATTCAAGTATACTGTCAACCCAGGCATCACCTTCACCTCCGTTATATATGAAAAGATCACACTCATTAATCTTTACAATATCCTGAGGTGTAGGTTCATATGTGTGACTTTCTGAGCCCGGTTTCAGAAGCATGGTAAGCTGAACGTTTTCACCTGCTATCTGTCTGACAAAATCATACTGAGGGAAAATGGTTGTAACTACTGATATTTTATCACTGTCAGTATTCCGTGAATCTGCACTGCATGAGACCAGTCCTGCTGCCAGTGCTGTACACATTACTAATGAAATAACTTTTTTAAACATATGTTTTCTTCCTTTTCAAATAATTTTCACGTATTTCAGTATAACCCAACACAAATAATTTGTCAACGTTATAATAAAACGGTACTGCCGGAATTCCTGCCATTTTATATATTTTTCAATTGACAAGTCTATGATAAATATGGTAAAATTAAAATAACTGTTGTGATAATACATAAATCAATGTATTTCTTCAGCGGTTTTGTATGCAGTTATCAACAATATTCGGACTGCGAAAGGGGTTTACATATTTATGAACAAGTCTTTTGACTTTACGGTCACTGATGAAATTCTTCACAGACACAACTGTGAGGAACGGGCAATTATTTCTATACTGCAGGAAATACAGGAATACTATCACTATCTTCCAAATGAATTATTTCCGTATATCTCAGAAAAAACCGGATTAAGTGAAGCCAAAATCTACAGTGTAGCAACTTTTTACGAAAATTTTTCTCTTGAACCAAAGGGAAAATATATAATAAAAGTATGTGACGGAACCGCATGTCATGTGCGTCACTCTGTCCCTATTCTTGAACGTCTTCGTTCAGAACTTGGACTCTCCGAAAGCAAAACAACTACTGATGATCTGCTTTTTACAGTAGAAACGGTTTCATGCCTTGGTGCATGCGGACTCGCTCCTGTTATCACTGTAAATGACAAAGTGCATCCGGCGATGACACCTGACAAAGCATCAGAACTTATTAAAACACTTAAGGAGGAGCCTTCAGATGCTTAAATCAAGACTTGAACTGAAAAAATTCCGTGAAGAATCACTCTCTTCATACCAGGGTCAGACAACAAAAATAATAGTATGTGCCGGAACCGGATGTGTTGCCGGCGGCTCACTTGAAGTTTACAGCCGTCTTAAAGAACTTATGGAAACTCATAATATTCATGTTTCAGTAGAACTTGAAAAGGATCCGCATGACAATACAGTTGGTCTTAAAAAAAGCGGATGTCATGGTTTCTGCGAAATGGGTCCGCTTCTCAGAATCGATCCTCAGGGATGGCTCTATACTAAAGTCAGTGTAAATGACTGTGAAGAGATTATAGAAAAAACAGTTTTAGTCGGGGAATATATCGAAAGACTTGCATACAAACAGAATGAAACTGTATTTCAGAAGCAGGATGATATTCCTTTCTACAGACAGCAGACTCGTACAGTACTTGAACACTGCGGAAAGATTGACGCTGATTCAATCAGTGAATACATAGCAGCAGGCGGTTATTCTGCATTTGAAAAAGCTCTTTTTGACATGAGTTCCGATGAAATCATTGATGAAATAACAAAATCCGCCCTCAGAGGCCGTGGCGGCGGCGGATTCCCTGCGGGGAGAAAATGGTCGCAGGTAAAACGTCAGCAGGAACCACAGAAATACATTGTATGTAACGGTGACGAAGGTGATCCTGGTGCATTTATGGACAGAAGCATTATGGAAGGTGATCCTCACCGTATGCTTGAAGGAATGATGATAGCTGCGGTTTCATGCGGTGCATCAGAGGGATACATCTACGTTCGTGCCGAATATCCCCTTGCTGTTGAACGTTTAAGAAATGCAATAAAACAGGCTGAAGAACTTGGTCTCCTGGGAAACAATATTCTCGGAACAGATTTCTCTTTCCATATGAATATTACCCGCGGTGCAGGTGCTTTTGTATGCGGCGAAGGAAGCGCGCTTACTTCATCAATAGAAGGAAAGAGAGGTTTCCCGAGAGTAAAACCTCCGAGAACTGTTGAACACGGTCTTTTCGATAAGCCAACTGTTCTTAACAACGTTGAGACATTTGCAAACGTTCCGCTGATTATAAACAACGGAGCAGACTGGTATCTCAGCTCCGGAACGGAAAACAGCCCGGGAACAAAGGCATTTGCTCTTACAGGAAACATTAACAATACAGGTCTTATTGAAGTACCTATGGGAACAACACTTCGTCACATAATCTTTGATATCGGCGGCGGAATCAGAGGCGGCGGAGAATTCAAAGCAGTTCAAATCGGCGGACCTTCAGGTGCATGTCTTACAAGTGAACATCTCGACCTTCCTCTCGACTTCGACACACTGAAAAAAGCAGGTGCCATGATTGGTTCCGGTGGTCTTGTTGTTATGGATTCAAATACATGCATGGTTGAAGTAGCAAGATTCTTCATGAACTTTACTCAGAATGAATCCTGCGGAAAATGTGTTCCGTGCCGTGAAGGTACAAAGTGTATGCTTGAAATACTCGAAAGGATAGTTGCCGGTGAAGGTCAGGACGGAGATATTGAACTTCTTCTTGAACTTTCTGATACTATCTCGCATACCGCACTATGCGGCCTCGGAAAATCAGCCCCTTCCCCTGTTGTAAGTACTATAAATAATTTCCGTCATGAATACGAAGAACATATTTACAGCAAAAAATGTCCGGCCGGTGTCTGCAAAAAACTCAAAACAATTTCAATTGATCCGTCACTCTGCAAGGGCTGTTCAAAATGTTCAAGAAGCTGTCCGGTTGAAGCAATCAGTGGAAAAATAAAAGAACCATTTACTATCGATCTTTCAAAGTGTATCAGATGCGGCAGCTGTATCAGCACATGCCCGTTCGGCGCAATCAAGGAGGGTTAATCTATGTCTGAAAAACAGTTTATGACCGTTGACGGAATGCAGGTAGAAATAAACGGTGAAAGAAATATTCTTGAAGTTCTCCGTAAAAACGGAATCAAACTCCCTACATTCTGCTATCACTCAGAACTTTCAATTTACGGTGCCTGCCGTATGTGTATGGTTGAAAATGAAAGAGGCGGGCTTGATGCCGCCTGTTCAACACCGCCGCGAAATGGTATGGTAATTAAAACAAATACAGAACGTCTGAGAAGATACAGAAAAAATATTCTCGAACTTATTCTCGCAAATCACTGCCGTGACTGTACAACATGTGACTACAATACAAACTGTCGTCTGCAGGCTCTGGCAATGAGATACAATATAGAGAATGTACGTTTTCCAAATACAGCAGTTTCTACTAAAAACGAAGATACTTCATCACTATGTATTACACGGGATGCAGGAAAATGTATTCTCTGCGGTGACTGTGTACGTGTATGCAGCGAAATTCAGAACGTAGGCGCAATAGATTTTGCATTTCGCGGTTCAAAGATGACTATCAGCACAGCCTTTGGAAAACCACTTGCAGAATCCCCTTGTGTCGGATGCGGACAGTGTGCTGCCTCATGCCCGACAGGTGCAATTGTAGTTAAGAATGACACAGCAGCTGTCTGGACTGCACTTGAAAATCCTGACATAAAAACAACAGTTCAGGTAGCACCTGCTGTCAGAGTTGCTATCGGCAAAGCCCTCGGAATTCCTGAAGGTCAGGACTGCATGGGTAAAATAGTAGCCGCCCTCAGAAGAATTGGTTTCGATGAAATATACGACACAACATTCGGTGCAGACCTTACTGTCATAGAAGAGACAAAGGAATTTCTTGAAAGACTTGAATCTGAAAGCAATATACCACTGTTCACATCATGCTGTCCGGGATGGATTCAGTACTGTGAGAAAAAACACCCGGAACTTCTTCCGAATATTTCAACATGCAAGTCACCGATGGAAATGTTTGCTGCTATTCTTAAGGAAAAAGAAGAGCACGGTAAGATGAACTTCCATGTAGCTGTTATGCCTTGTACAGCGAAGAAATATGAAGCTGCCCGTGAAGAATTCAAAAAAGACGGATGGCCGGATGTGGATGCAGTTATAACTACGCAGGAGCTCATAAGAATGATCAGCATTTCCGGTATTGCATTCAACGAAATAGAACCTGAAGCAGTTGACATGCCTTTCGGATATGTTTCCGGTGCCGGAGTTATCTTTGGTGTAACCGGAGGCGTTACTGAAGCTGTACTTAGAAATGTTATCAGTACAAAGACAAACAGTGAGCTTGTTACTATAGCAAATTCCGGTCAGCGAGGAAATGAAGGAATCAAGGAATTTGAGGCAAACATCGGGGACAGAACACTTAAAATTGCCGTTGTCAGCGGCCTTGCAAACGCCGAAGCAATCATTACAAGAATCAAAAACGGCGAAAAATTCGACTTTGTTGAAGTAATGGCATGTCCCGGCGGATGTGTATGCGGCGGCGGTCAGCCATTTGCATATACCTACGAAAGAGATGAACGCGGTAAAGGTCTCTATGATTCAGACAAACAGAACAGTATCCGAAAATCAGCCGAAAACCCTGTCCTCTCATCAGTCTACCGCGACATAATCAAAGATAACGCACATGAACTTCTCCATGTAAACTATTTAAAATAAAAAGATCCCGGAGATCCGATTTAACAGATCTCCGGGATTTTTGTCTATTTTTCTCTGATTAGCCCTTCTCTGTAAGCCTTAAGCAGCTCTCTCAGATCACAGATTTTATCCTCAATCTCCTTTCCCCTGTCCGTATCTGCAATATTTACCCTTGATTCCATCTTCTCTACAATATGAACCTCCGGTGTATGCTCGCTCTCCCCCGGAACAAACGGCTTGTGCTCAGCAAGACTTAAACTGTGAGAATCATAAATCAGTGTGTAACCGGCTATCCCCGTTGATGGCTGATATGCCTTTGAGATACCACCGTCAATAACAAACAACTTTCCGTCAGCCTTAACCGGACTCTCACCATCTTTAATCTTTACCGGAACATGTCCGTTAATTATATGACCCTTCTTTTCATCGATTCCAAATGAGTTCATTATTCTGCAGCATATTCCGGTATCTTCACTCAGCTTGTAATACGGATTGTAATGTTCCTTATGAAGTTCCCTGTCCTCAATGAAGATTCTTTCGAAAAATGCCATCTTGTCTTTTCCGTACAGCGGGGAAACAGGTCCACACCACAGATACCACATAAAATCCCGATCGTAACTGCTTTCTGTACAATGCCTGCCAAAATACGCCTTGTTGACCATTCTGTCGATTTTATCAAGGAGTTCTCTGCCACTGTATTTTTCTCCCTCGATATTAACAGAGGCATATGTTCCGTCACTGTTAAACGGTATGCAGCCATGGAACATAAGATTCTGGTTATAAATCTTATACATTGACCCGTGAGAGAGAATAAATTTCATGTGTTTGTTAAGCTTTTCACTGTGGCGGAATGAATTCACAAGAACTTTTACAAGTTCCTCTTCCCCGGCCGAGAGCTGCAGCGGATTTTCCGGATCAACTGTAGGAAAGTTTGTATCAAGAAGTTTATGGATTTTTCCGCCATATTCAACTGTACCATTTACAAAATCCACCCTGCTGAAAATATTTCTGTCGTTCATATTCCATTCCGGATGGGCATTGATAAGCTGTCCTTCAAGTTTCAGCTGAATGATAGTTATAGCTTTGTGCATCTTTGCCGCCAGTTCAGAGTCAACCGGGTCATATACATTGTCATCAAGTGTATTTGGATAAAACAGAGTACACTTGTCATTTTCATAGACGTCAGCAGCAAATACTGCAAGTGCCCGGAGATTCAATCCGTATCCGTCCTCAAGAAGATCGAAACTGTTGTATCTCATTGATATTCTTATTACATTTGCAGCAAGAGCGGCATTTCCGGAAGCTGCCCCCATCCACGAAATATCATGGTTTCCCCATTGTATGTCAACGCCGTCGCGTTTCATGAGTTCGTCCATTATAATATCGGCACGAGGCCCTCTGTCAAAAATATCCCCTATTATATGAAGTTTATCAATGGCAAGTGACTGGATAAGCAAACAGAGTGATTCGATAAAACTCTCTGATATCTCGGTTTCAATGATAGTGTTTATTATTTCATCATAGTAAAAATCCTTGTTTATATCGTCAGTTACATTAAGAAGCTCATCAACAATATACACGAGGTCATCAGGAACCTTTTTTCTGATTTTTGAACGGGTATATTTTGCTGATACAGCTTCACATACAAGAATGAGCCTGTAAATAGTAAGTCTTCTCCATTCATCATTTATCAGATTGAGGGAACTGAGTCTTTTTATTTCCTTTTCGGGATAATAAATCAGCAGCGCAAGCTTTTCCCTCTCTGCAGATTCAACTGTTTTGGCGAAAACAAGATCTATCTTTTTTCTTATCATACCGGATGCACTTTTCAGCATATGAAGAAATGATTCATATTCTCCGTGAAGATCTGAAAAAAAGTATTCAGTTCCTTTCGGAAGACTTCTTACCGCTGACAGATTCACCATCTCAGCGGCAACACTTTCAATAGTAGGATACTCTTTTGAAAGAAGATTTAAGTATTTTATTTCCATTGTATTACCCTTTTCTCAGTTAATTACTACCTGACCATTTGTTTCGTCTTTGAAAAACTGTCTGATTATCTTCTGATTCTCATTATCCGCAAGAATCACACTGCACAGACCGCATCCGCAAAGCAGAGTAAATCTTTCAACTGCCGATGCAAAATCTTCAAATGACTCTCTCCGAACTTCAAAAACATCATTGTCCCTGTCAGGTTCTTCAACATAGCAAATAATGTACTCCATTTAATTCCTCCATAAATTTTGTCAATATAATTTTATCATACCATATTTCATTATTCAAGTAAAATAATTGATTCATCAAAAATTTTACACTGAACTTAGAAAAAATTTTTATTTTCTGTAACCTTTCAGTTGTTTATTTCGTTTATTTATAGTGAACGTCAAAATAAATTTGACTTTCACTATAATTAATTTATTTTTATTGCCTTGCACATCCGATGACTACGTCATCTCCGTGCAAATCGGCTAATAGCAAACGCAATTTATTTATTGCGTTTGCTATAATATAAAGCAGTAAAATACTGTTGACATTTTCATTCAAAAGTAGTAAAATTATAAAGCATAAAATTTGTAAAAAAAAAGGAGAAAACAATGCACAAAAAAACTATTCGAAAAATCCTTCCGGCAGCACTTCTTACTGTACCGCTTCTGGCAGGAAACCTGACAAATGCTTCTGAAAACAAATCTGTTTTCAATATGAAGCTCCTGATTTTAAACAAGGCTCAGTATGAACCCGCATATGATATCAACGGAAACAGCACTGTTGACGTATTTGATATCATAAGAGTAAAACAGAAACAGTATAATATCGGCAGTTCTTCGATAGTAAGCGATCCACCTGTTACTACAACGGTTACGGTAACCTTACCTGCCGAAAGCACTGAATCGCATGATACAACTACGGTTTCTGAAGAAGTTACTTCTGAAACTACACTGTCAGATATTACAGAAGCACCGGTTACCACTGCTTCACAGGAAACCACAGTCTCTGAAACAACTGTTCCGGTAACTACGACAGAACTTCCTGTAACAACAACTGTAATCACTACAACAGAAGTTCCGGCAACTACCACAACCGTTACAACAACAGAGGCTCCTGCAGTCACTACAACCATAACCACAACAGCAGCACCTGTTACAACAACCGTAACCACAACAGCAGCACCGCCTGTTACACAGAAAACAGATAAAAAAATACTTAATGTTAGACATGTATCACAGAAAGGACTTCCGACCGGATGTGAAGCAACAGGTCTCACAATTACAATCAACTGGTATGGTTATAATGCTGACAAAGAAGATATTGCCATGACATACATGCCAAGACAGGAAGTTGTTTACAGAAACGGACAGCTTTACGGTCCTGATTTTATGACAACTTTTGCAGGAAATCCTAAAAGAGACGGGCTTGATTACGGCTGTTATATTCCATGTATGATAACAACAGTAAACAATTATTTTAATGCTGTAGGAAGCAGTTATCGCGGAAAGAGCATTTCAGGCACTGAAGCTGAAGATCTTTTATCCTACATAGACCGAAACATTCCGGTTGCTGTTATCGCCACACCTGATCTGATTACTCCGTCAAGAGGAGATTCATGGATTACTCCTGACGGCAGAACTGTAACATGGCAGAAAGGTCATCACTGTCTTGTACTTATCGGATATGATAAAACACGTTCAAAAGTGTATTTCTCAGATCCGGCACGCAGTGCAGGAAACGGAGTTTCAGTTTTTGATTTTGGAAGATTCAAACAGATATATGATATGAAGGGCAAAAATGCAATGATTATTGATACCGGCTCTGTAAATGTTCCAAAAAAGACTCTTAAGGTCGGAGATAAAGTTCATTATGTTGGCTGGATTAACGGAGCAAGTGAGGGAAACGGAAACGAAATATATGTAGACAATACTGAAAAAGAATATACAGTTACCTTTATTCATACAAGTACCGCTCTTCCGAACAGAGTATGTCTTGACCAGCTGGGCTGGGTAAGTATTGATGCTATTACTCAGAATACAGCCTACTATGGAAACGGTAACAGTACACCGTCTGAACCAGCTGAAAAAAATCCGCCTTCAACTGCTGTTTCTGAAATTAAAAACGGAAATGTATATAATATAGTCAACCTTTACAGCGATTATTTCCTTAACGTTGATAATGGCATAGACAAAGACGGAACAAATATCTATCAGTGGCGTCCTGACCAGTCTACAGAACAGAAGTTTAAAATGTCTGCTGACTCGGATTCATGGAAAATAAAATCAATGTCCAGTTCATCCGGCAGCAACAGAATGATCACTGCATCTGCTACATCAGACGGAGCAAATGTAAATCTCTTTACTGCAACGAATAATGTTACTCAGCAGTGGGTATTAAAGAAAATCCGTGGCAACGCATTCTGCATCGGACTTAAGGCTTATCCGGGATATGTTCTTACAGTAAATGACAAATCCAATGGAACCGGTTCCGGCACATCAAACACATCAGCCGGAAATGTATTCATTTCAAAATATACAGGGGCAGACAATCAGCTCTGGTATTTCCAGTAAAAAACAACGGCAGAAGAAATCCGATTTCTTCTGCCGTTGTTTTTTGGTTTAATATACTCAAAGAAGTTTCGAAAGGAACTCCTTCAGTCTTTCACTTTTCGGATTACTGAATAATTCCTCAGGTGTTTCATCTTCTGCTACAACACCTTTATCAATAAATATTACCCTGCTTGCCACCTCTCGTGCAAATCCCATTTCGTGAGTTACACAGATCATCGTGATTCCTGATTCAGCCAGTTCCTTCATAACTTCAAGCACTTCACCAACCATCTCAGGGTCAAGTGCTGAAGTAGGTTCGTCAAAAAGAATTACTTCCGGATCCATTGCAAGAGCCCGGCATATCGCAACTCTCTGTTTCTGACCGCCTGAAAGCTGGTTCGGATAAGAATCAGCCTTGTCTGCAAGTCCGACACGCTTAAGGAGCTCCATAGCCTTTTCATCAGCCTTCTCCTTTGGAATTTTCTTAAGCTTAACAGGTGCGACCGTAAGGTTTTCGAGTATTGTAAGATGCGGAAAAAGATTAAAATGCTGGAAAACCATCATCATCTTCTGACGCTGCTCATCTATATTTGTTTTCGGAGAAGTTATCTCAGTATCGTCAATATAAATATGCCCCGAATCAGGTACTTCAAGAAGATTAAGGCATCGTAAAAAAGTTGATTTGCCGCATCCTGATGGTCCGAGTATTACTACAACTTCTCCCTTGTTAATATCAAGCGAAATTCCATTGAGAACCTTAAGACCGTTGTATGATTTTTCAAGATTTTCGATGTGGATAAGTCGGTTACTTTCTGTCATTATTAAGTCTCCTTTCGAGTAAAGATACTAATTTTGAGAGGATAACAACTATAACCAGGTATATCAGAGCAACAGCGATGAGCGGCATAAACGCATCATATGTACGACTTCTGATAAGGTCGCCCCCTCTTGTAAGATCTCTTATACCAATATAACCGGAAATTGAGGTTTCCTTAAGGAGAACTATAAATTCATTACCAAGTGCAGGAAGGATATTTTTAATTGCCTGCGGAAGAATGAAGTATCTCATAGTCTGGACATAATTAAATCCAAGGCTTCTTCCTGCCTCAAACTGACCGGTATCAATCGAAGAAATACCCGCACGGACAATTTCAGCAATATACGCTGATGAGTTAAGACCAAACGCTATAGTTGCAACGAGTACGGCATCAATATTGCTGCTTGCAAATACAACATAGTAAATTATAAGAAGCTGAATCATCGCAGGTGTACCACGGATTATTGTGATATAGAGTTTGCACAGTGCATTAAGAATACGGAATTTTCCGCTCTGGTCACAGGAAAATCTGACTATAGCTATCAGGAATCCAAATATCGTACCAAAAATTACGGCGAAGAAACTGATTCGTATTGTTGTTGCAAGACCATTTGTGATATACTTCCATCTGCCTTCGGAAATGAAGTTGTGGACAAATTTTTCTTTTATTACACTTCCGGAAGAACTGTTTCCGTTTCGGACAATGATAACCTGTTTTGCGGTTGTATAAGGTTTAGTAAAGTTAATATTTTTCAGCCTGTCTTCAGTAACAGTCATTCCCGCAGCACCGATATCCGCCTTACCTGACTGAACTGCTGTGATAATTGAGTCAAATTCCATATCCTGAATTACAAGTTCCTTACCGAGAATATCAGCAATTGCCTGAACAATATCAGGATCGATACCAACTACCTGACCGCCCCTGTCAAATTCATACGGTTCAAAAGCAGCATTTGTTGCCATAATAAGCTTTCCGTTATTTCGTTCAGTACCTTCAGGTGAAATATACGGACTGTTTCCTGCTTCTTCTCCGATATAGTTTGAAATAATACTGTCAATAGTACCATTTGCCTTAAGTTCAGCAAGTGCAGCATTAATATCATTAAGGAGCTCTTCCTTATCCTTTGCAATACAGATAGCATATTCTTCATTTGTAAGAGCCTCATCAAGGATTGTAATATCACTGTTCAGGGCAGCAAACTTCTTTGCCGGTTCACTGTCAATAATTACACAGTCAACCTTTCCCTGTTTAAGTGCCATAATTGCGTCCGTGCCCTTGTTGTAACGCTTAATTTCTGAACCAAGTTCCTCATAATCACTTGCATAGGTATCTCCTACGGTTCCCAGCTGTGTACCGATAATTTTCCCCGGAAGAGAGTCAACTCCGGTTACATCAGAGGGCGGAACAGAACTACCGCAGCTGCAGAATAAAACCAACAGCGATGCTGTAAGCAGCAGAAAAGCAGCAATATTTCTGAATCTCAGAATTTTTTTCATTTACTTCTACCCCTTGTTTTAAGTTTAATATACATCTATTATACAGTATTTTGAGGTTGTGTGCAAGTTGAAAGAGGATTTTTCGCAAACTGTCTGTATAAATAATCAGAATAATTTCCAACATCGTATTTATTTCGAAAATTTGCACGCGACAAAAACTCTGAGAATTTTTTTCAAAAATACTTGACAATAATATATTAATGTGATATAATTAATAAGCACTCAGACGAGTGTAGTAATTAAATACTTAAGCCGCTGTGGTGGAATAGGCAGACACAAGGGACTTAAAATCCCTCGGAGTAACATCCGTACCGGTTCAAGTCCGGTCAGCGGCACCATTAAAGCAAGTTCTCATTTGAGAGCTTGCTTTTTTTATGCCCTCTTTTTATTTTCTCTTCTTTTCCCTGTCTTCTGCTATTCGGATTGATGACAATAATATTATTCATGATCCAGCCGAACGCCTCAGAGAAAAAGCTTAGTTTTGAATTCTTAGCATATTTTTTTCCACGATTCATTTCCATAAGAAACAGACGAATCTATATTGTATCGCTGAAACGTAAAATCATTTTTCTATCATTTTACGCAAAATAACTTATTACAAAAACTATTTCTTTTGCACGATTATATTTGTCAAATCAAACAAAACGAATGAATATTAATAGCAATTTTATACAAAATTCATTGACAAGCGTAAGCAAAAGGAGTATAATAGTAGTATATATCAACAATTTTTGAAAAGATGGTCGATCATTATGAATAGCTATTTTAACGAGGACTCTCTTGATGAACTGATTGACGAAATAAAGTATGTTTATCAGTCCGATAATCGCCCATGGATAATCGGATACAGCGGAGGAAAAGACTCTACTACGGTAGTTGAACTGGTCTATGAGATGCTGCAGTCTCTCAGGCCGCAGGAAAGGCACAAAACAGTGTACATTATTTCCTCTGATACCCTTATTGAGAACCCTTTAATAAAGATATACCTTAACAAAATGAATAATCTGCTCGGTGAAGCTGCTGCAAGGGACGGACTTCCTTTAAAGTCCTGCATGGTAACTCCTGAGTTCAACAATACATACTGGACAAACATAATTGGAAAAGGTCTTCCTACTCCGAGAATGAACGGTACATTCAGATGGTGCACTGACAGGCTCAAAATCAAGCCGAGCGCTGATAAGATTAAAGCGATAATGGCTGAGGAAAAGAAAGAAGTCATTGTCCTTCTCGGTGTACGCAAAGCCGAAAGTATTGCAAGAAAGCGTCGAATTGAAGGCAGAGAGCTTGCGACACGTATGCTCAACAGGCATGAAACAATCCCTGACGCATATGTTTATAATCCTATAGTTGAGCTGACTACTGATGACGTATGGAAAGTTCTACTGGAACATAACAATGGTAAAACACCATGGGGCTCAGACAACAGTGAACTTGTAGCTCTTTACTCTGATGCCGACAGTGGTGAATGTCCTTTTGCCGGAATGTCAAACTCAGGCCAGACCCAGAGCTGCGGTCAATCAAGATTCGGTTGCTGGTGCTGCACTGTTGTTAAGGACGATAAATCCCTTAATGGTTTTATAAAAGCCGGTCATCGTGAACTTATTCCTTTAGCTGAGTTCAGATCATGGCTTATGAGTATACGAGACGTTGACGAATACCGTGAAAAAAAGCATAGAGACGGTACAGTATATGCTGATAAACACGGCAACAAGGGGTATGGTCCATTCACCTGGGAAGCAAGAAAGCTGATTCTCTCTAAGCTAATTGAAACGCAGAAAGCTATCAATTATGAGCTTATTACTCTTGATGAACTCAGAGCAATAGATAAAATATGGGATCGTGAGCTTGATCTTTCCCGCAGAGTGCTGGTTGACCTGTATTATGATCTCACAGGCGAAAAGCTTCCTTGGGATAGCTACAAAGAAGCACTTATCAAAGAAGATACAGTAAACGATATCGAAGAAATGTGCGTAGAATATGATGTTCCGAGCGAACTTGTAAGGAATCTAATTTTATCAGTCCACCAGAACAAAAACTATTCAAATCCGAAGATAATGCGTAAGGATCTTGAAAGACTTTTGAATCAGCAGTGGCTTCATTTTGATATACTTAAGGAGATAGACAATGCAGATAACGAAACTGGTGCTTGATAATTTCAGTTCCTATGAAGGGCAAACTGTATTTGACTTCACGGTCAAGAAAAAACAGCCGATCATTTTGATAGGCGGTCTTAATGGTGCAGGAAAAACATCTATCTTCACAGCGATAAAAATTGCACTTTATGGTCCGCTGGCTTTTGGCTATACTGGCAACAATGCTTTCTATAGTAAAAAGATAAGAGGATTTATAAACGACAAAGCATTTCAGGTACAGCCGTTCACATCAGGCGTTTCCATTGAAATAAAGCTGAAACAAGAACGTGAAACCAAACATTATACTATCAACCGCAACTGGAGCATCATTGATTCCAAAATAGAAGAAGAATATAGTGTATACGAAGGCAGTAAGCTTCTGGATGAATCTGAAAAAATACTGTTTGAAACTTTCATTCTTAATATCATACCTATAGATCTTTTTGAGTTCTTCCTTTTTGACGGCGAAGAAGTCGGTACAATTTTCTCTTCCGACGGATATAACAAATATGTAAAGAATGCATTACTTACAATGTGCGGTATAGACGATTTTGAGATACTGCAGCATTTTTGTAAAAACTACAACGGCAGAATAGAAAGTGAAGAAGAAAAAGAACTGAACGACAAATATCAGGACTTACTTAACAGAATAGCTGAAACTGAAGAATCAGTAACAGCTTGTAAAACCACCCTTACAAATAACGAACAGGAAATAGCTTCTCTTCAAACTCTTATAGAACAGCGTGAAGCTGAATTTGTACGTTCTGGAGGATTACCGCCGGAGGAGGCTAAGATACTTGAAGAAGAAGTAAATAAATATGATAAGAAACGAGAACACATTGCCCGTGAGATAAAGGCCTTCTTTGAAGAGCTTATGCCTTTTTTCATAATGAAAGACATGATACCTCAGCTTAGTCAGCAGATAAAATATGAAGAAAAGGCTTCTATCCACGAGTACATCATTAATATGATCTCAAAAGAATTTATCAGCAACATCGTAGCTGATAAAACGAAAAAAGACAACGGTATTTCTGATGCTCTTTATGAAGCTATAATCAAGAAATTTGAAGTGACAAACGGAGCTTTTGATGATATGATATTTGACCTTTCAAAAACTGAAATGGGACAAATATTACATCTTGCTGATGCAGTCACGTCGTTTGATTCAAAAGAACTTACAAAAAAGATAAAGGAAAAAGATAAATTAGTCAAGAGAATTACATCTATCCGACAGAGGCTGAAAAATGCTCTGTCCGAAGAAGATGCTAAGAGATATACAGACGAAATTGTAAATGCAAAGCACAGGATTGAGCTTCTGGAGATGGAATCTTTACAGAAGCAAACAGAGCAGGAAAATCTCAGCGGAAAGATACAGTCACTTTATTCCGAGCTTAGTTCATTAAAGGAAAAGATACGTGCAAGCACACAGGACAAACATGTACTAGACCTTAGCACAAGCATTTCGCTGATGATGGAAAGACTGATCAACAAAAGTATGATCAGTATCCGTAAACAGTTGTCGCAAAAGATAATAGAGAATCTACAACAAATATATCGTAAAGATAATCTCATCTCAATAATCGAGATTTCGGAAAACTTTAAATTCGAACTGTTCCAGGCACAGCTTTTTACAATGGACGAGCTTAAATCACTTATCGCAAACATCGGTATCAAGGAATTTTTCAAGGTTATCGGTGATGAAAGTATAAGACGTCTTTGCAGGTATTTCTCTATGAATGAAGCTGACAATATTGAGAATGCTATCATTTCCAGTGACAATGACGATGAGATAGAGCTTTACAAGAGAATTGACCTGAACACTCTTTCCAAAGGTGAAAGACAGATCTTCATACTTGCATTGTACTGGGCAATAATACAGATATCTGGAAAGCATATTCCATTCGTTATAGACACCCCTTATGCACGTATTGATGCTAATCACCGTGAAGAAATCTCGTCGAAGTTCTTCCCGAACATCAGTAGTCAGGTAGTTATTCTATCCACTGACGAAGAGATCACCAAAGATTATTATGAGATTATCAAACCTTTTATCTCCAAAGAATATCTGCTCACAAACAATCAGAGCGAAAATAAGACTACAGTAACAAACGGTTACTTCTTTTAGAGGTGAATTAACAATGATATTCAGACTTAAAACGTCAAAGCAGACTCAGGAAATATTTGAGGAGCTTGAAAGACGTACAAATTATAAACCATATACGTTGGTAAAACACGCTATTGCGTGGTCTGTAGCCGAGAAGACATCTGTACAAAACTTCAAGTCCGATTCAAACGGACTTGATCTTAACAGGCAGACTATCACAGGCGATAATGAAGAATACTTCAAAACTATGTTTGAGCTTATCGAAGGAAGATTTCTTGAAGAAGATGAGTTCTTCCCTAAGTATGTTAAAGCACATATAGACAGAGGCAGTAAGTTGCTTCTTGATATGTACAACCATGCCGGCAGTGTTGACAAATACATTCTTCATTTGTTGGGAGAAGGAGATACGGTGTAATATGAATAAAATCGAAAAATTTATAGATGAAGCAGTAACTATTCTTGATGATAGAAGAAACACATACAACAAAATAAAGGATGAAGTTATCAAATTAATTACAGATGAACTCGACAAAGTCGGAATTATGTACGTAAGTGTTTTTGGGCGTTCAAAAGATTCCAAAGGTTTAATCGAAAAGATTTATAGAAAAAACTATGCACAAAAACATAAATATATAGCGGAGGATTTCATTAACGATCTTCAAGATGGCATTGGAATAAGAGTTGTTTGTTTTATGAATAATGACGAACCAAGAATAATTGATATTCTAAAAAAACACTTAATTGGTACGCAACTTGAATCTGGAAGAAATTACAACTTTGCTAGCTGTGGAAATGGAACATTATATGTTTGTTTCGATAACCAACCTGAAAAGCAGAAAAACGGTTTGGATATATATAGAATGGATGCAATCTACAAAGAAAACGATGAACAAATCAAAATGGAGATACAGGTCAAATCTCTGACAAACTACTTTTGGGGAGAATTGGAACATAAGCTTTTTTATAAGAATTATAATTACACAATTAGCAATGGATTCTTTGAAGGCTTGATGATGAATATCCACAAGGAATTATGTAACATTGATTCTGAAATGACTATGCTTCAAAGCCACTTAGCAAAAGACGGGAATGAAGAGCGTCTTGAACTGCATCAAATTGCTGCTTTAATGATTTCAAAAAAGTATGAAATGAATATACAAGACATTCTTAATTGTAAAATTGACTTAAGAGAGGTGTATTCTCTAATTGTTGATTTATTCTTTGGATTATCTATAGACGAAACCGAAAATCGAAAGAAGCTAGGTAGACTTCTTGATTATCTAAAGGATTCATCTGGAATCGGTGACAGATTTAAGACCATCACTAAGGAAGTATTTAATCTTCGAGAAATAGCAGATGAAAACAATAATATGGCCGCAATAATTGATAGGAACATAAAATCAGAAGATGTTTTTTGGATAGCTTTTTTTGCCATTTACGAAGATCTGTTCAAAGAAAACGCAGATAC